>JACQNI010000008.1 GCA_016203135.1 Candidatus Woesearchaeota archaeon | reverse complement strand
TTATAGTATATCTGATGATTTTAAATATATATTGCAAGGATATAATGCAGACAGCAGTTTTTTAAAAAAACTCGAGGTAATTGGCTCTAGGGGAAGATATAAAAAGAAGAAGTAAATTTCTTGTATATGAAAAAAAGATATAAAATTGGAATAATCGGGGGGGGCTTTGTTGGAAAGGCTGCAGCCAATGGATTTGCTTTAAAGGCAGATGCAAGAATATATGACTTAAAACAAGAATTATCCACTGGTTCTTTTAATGAAGTTATAAATTCAGATTTTATATATATATGCCTGCCTACCCCTATGAAAGATGTTGAAGGCGGAGAGATAGACCTATCAATAATAGAGGATACTTTAAAGAAAATAGACAAGAATGTCAAAGGAAAGACAATTGTAATAAAATCTACTGTTGTGCCAGGAACAACTGATAAATTTTCAAATAAATACAAGAACAACTATTTTTTGGTGAATCCTGAATTTTTGACTGCAAGAAATGCAAATCTTGATTTTATTCAAGCAGCAAGAATAATAGTTGGAACTCCGGAAAAAACTCCGAGAAAAATAACAGAAAAATTTATTGAATTACAAAGAGAAAGATTTTTGGCAACACCAATAGTTGATACTGATGCAAGGACTGCTGAATTTATCAAGTATATGGCCAATTGTTATTTTGCAACAAAAATAACTTACATGAATGAGATGCATCAGCTAGGAAAAAAACTAGGGGTTAACTGGAAAAAAGCTGTTGAAGGATTCTTGCTTGATGGAAGAATTGGAAATTCTCATTATGAAGTTCCTGGATGGGATAATTCTCTTGGATTTGGAGGGGCTTGCTTTCCCAAGGATTTAAATGCATTGATACATAGAGCAAAAGAAGCTGGGTTTTATTCTGAACTTTTAAGAACTGTTTGGAAAAGAAACAAAGATTTTAGATCTAGAAAAGACTGGGACTGGGCTAACAATAAAAGCGCTGTTTCTAAAAAGGAAACTATAAAAAGATAGAATTGAATAAAAACTTTATAGCCCCGTCGTCTAGCGGTCATGATAACCGTAAAAGGATAGCGGACTTTGGATCCGTTGACCGAGGTTCGAATCCTCGCGGGGCTATAACCTATTAAAACATGTGTTGTTCTTAATTCATTGCTATGTTTTGATTATTACCTTTATTAAAGAATTTAGATACAATTATTCCAATCAATATAACATGGATCAATGTGCTTAAGAATATTTCAACGATAGATCCATATCTCATATAATTCACTGGTATTATATCACCAAAAATAGTCCCAAAAAAGACAGTTGCGCTAAAGTACATATAATCATTAATATCTTTTATTGGTTCTTTTATTGTATTATCTAATAGATAACTACCTTCATTAGCACTTATAGTAGCATAGGTATATCCAAAAAAGACAATAGTAGTAACTGCAAGTGCAGTATAAGTTATTAGTAATCTTGGAACACTTTTACTATTCCAGAAATAAAATAGATTTGAAATAAGTGCTGAAAGGAAAATTAATCCAAGTGTCGAAATCAAGATGATTGCCGCAATATCTGGTTCATTAACAGAAACCGCTAGGTACATTAAAAAAAACATTATCATAGTAGAAAAATAAAACCAATGGACTATTTTTGTAAATATTTCTTTGGACTTTTTCATAACTGAATTGATATTGAATAAAAGTTGGAATATAGGCAATATACCAACAATAATTACCTTAAAAGTTTTTGGTATATCTATATTAGATTTAAATACAATCATAAATAATAAAAATACGATAAGTAGAAAAATAAACCATTTACTTTTGTATTCTTCTGGGAATTCCATACAGTTACTAAAAATACTTTACTATTTTAAATTTATGTTTATGCTTATATAAGGAACTTTCTATCGTTTTGATACAGTATTGTATCTTCTCAAACTAGATTGTATCATTTTCATTAAAATTTCTCTCCATCTAATTTATCTTCCTTTTGTATGAAAGACTAGCTTAGGCAATTGAGTTTAGCAAATAAAGGATAGCATACACCAAAAGAATATAACATTAATTTTATAAACTTTAACATCAGTATAAATTTAGGTGAATTTTATGACTGAAAAACCAATAGGAAAAATAACAAGCTACTTTTCTAAGGTAGAAGTTGCTGCGATAGACTTAACAGATGACTTGAAAGTTGGAGATAAAATCCATATAAAGGGAAATACAACGGATTTTGAGCAGGTTGTTAAAAGCATGCAGATAGATAGAGTAGATGTAGAAGAGGCTGGAGACGGGGATTCTGTTGGAATTAAAGTGAAAGACAAGGTAAGACAAGGCGATATTGTATATAAGGGATAATTTTATAAATAATCAATAACTTCACAGACTTAGGATAAGTTGGTTTTGGCTGGCTTATACCAGAAATATTTAGTTATTTCTGAAAAAATTAAAATGGCAAGAATGCATAGCGGGAAGAAGGGAAAGAGCGGATCTACCAAGCCGCATAATAAGAAGAATACCTGGATTAGATATACTGCTAAAGAGGCCGAACAGCTTATTATTAAACTAGCAAAAGCAGGAAATTCAAAAAGTGTCATAGGATTAACCTTAAGAGACAGCTATGGAATTCCTGACACTAAAACATTAACAAAGAAAACCATTGGAGAAATTTTAGAGGAAAATAAATTATCAACAGAACTTCCTGAAGATTTTATTGCGTTAATAAAAAGGGAAATTGAAATTGCAAAGCACATGGAAAAAAACAAAAAGGATTTTGTTGCTAAAAGGGGATTGCAGTTAACAGAAAGCAAAATCAAAAGATTAACTAAATATTATAAAAGGGTTGGAAAACTTCCTGAAGATTGGAAATACGATAGGGAAAAGGTAAAACTATTAGTCGGATAAAATGGGTTATGATGAATTTTTACATAAAATCAATGAAGCTGCAATAAAACTTAATTCTCTTGATAAAAAACCAATAAGAATAATAGGACATTTGGATGCAGATGGAATAGCTTCTACAGCCATATTGATAAAAGCACTCGAAAGGCAAGACTATGGGATGTCAGCATCTCTTGTAATGCAGCTTAATAATGCTTTTTTGGAAGAGCTTGCAAAAGAAGACTATGAAACAATATTCTTTGTTGACATTGGATCTGGATTTTTAAACCAGATAGAAAAAATATTACATAAAAAGAATGTTTTTATCCTGGACCATCATAACTACGATGGAAAAGCAAAAATTTCTATACATATAAATTCTAAAGACTATGGGATTGCATATGATGATGTTTCTGCATCGGGAATTGTTTATTTGTTTTGCAAAGCGCTTAATAGAACAAATGAAGATCTTGCTCATCTAGCCTTTATTGGGGCAATAGGAGACATGCAGGAAAAAAATGGGGTTGTTGGATTAAATAGAATTATTTTAGATGATGCAGTAAGAAGCAATAAAATAGGAATTGAAAATGGTTTGATAATGTTCAATGAGCATACAAAACCCTTACACAAGGTCTTGGAATCAAGCATAAATCCGTTTATACCAGGAGTTACTGGAAGCGAGAAGGGAGCTATAGATTTCTTAAAAGAACTTGGAATTGAAATGCTAAATGGGGATGATTACAGGAAATTAAATGAACTTGATGATGAGGAAATAAAAAAGCTTGTTACAGGAATAACCTTAAAGAGGCTTGGAAGTTATGAAATAAATGAGGATATTTTTGGACCAGTTTATTTGTTAAAAGACGAAAGCAAGGAAAGCATAATCAGGGATGCAAAGGAATTTACTTCTTTGTTAAATGCTTGCGGGAGATTCAACAAGCCTTCATTGGGATTAGGAATGTGCTTAGATAGCGAGGTTATTAGAACTGAAGCCTTAAATCTTCTTGATGATTATAGGAATGAAATAATAAATGCACTTAATTGGTTTTATAAGAATAAAGAAGTTTTTGAAAAAGAAGGATTTGTTATTGTAAATGCAGGGGATAATATAAGGGATAGCATTGCAGGTGTTTTGGCTGGAATAATTTCAAAATCAAACATGTATGAAGATGGAAGGATAATAGTTGTAATGGCAAGAAGCTTGGGAAATGAGACAAAGATATCTGCTAGAATATCTGGGAATAAGCATGACTTGGATTTAAGAAGGATATTGCAGGAAAGCGTTAATAAAACAGGAGATTATATTGCAGGGGGGCATAAACAGGCTTGCGGGGCTTTAATACCAAGTGATAAGGAGGAAGCGTTTATAGAGAATATAACTAAGCTATTATCAAAAATAGCTGCATAGCAAGCTTTATTAAATGAATGTTGGTTTTTATTTGAAATGGCAGACAAGCAATTAAGAAAGGGAAAGAAGAAATGGTTTACCATAGTTGCACCTCAAGAATTCAAGAATGCTGAGGTCGGGGAAACTTTATCTTATGAACCTGAAGGATTAATTGGAAGGGGAATGAATGTCAACTTGATGAACCTTACTGGAGATCCAAAGAAACAGAACATGGAGGTTGCTTTGAAAATAAACAAGGTAAATGGAAGCATAGCTGAAACTGAAGCTGTTGGATTTTATTTGGTAAGAACATATGTAAAAAGGCTAGCTAGAAATGGGGCCAGAAAAATCGATGAAAGCTATAAGTTTGATCTAAAAGATAAAGTAAAAATTGTAATAAAGCCTGTTATTGTTACAAAATCAAAGACACATAATTCTGTAATGGCTGCTTTGAGAAAAAAGACCCATGAGTTCTTGAAAGACTATTGTGATAAAAATGAGTATGAAAAGGTTCTTCTTTCTGTTACTGGAAACCAACTTCAGAGAGAGCTGCAAAAAATATTAAGCAAGGTTTATCCTGTTACGGTTTGCCAGTTCAGGATCGTTGAAAGGATTTAGAAATCTATTTAAACTATTTTGCTAGTTTTTCTATCAAGCCTTCGTAGCTCAGCCTGGTAGAGCAATTGCCTTGTAAGCAATAGGCCGCCGGTTCAACTCCGGCCGAAGGCTTCATAAATTAAATTTTTTTAATTATTTACGGATTAAATATATAAAGACATGTTGTTTTTTGGCATTATGTTACCATTTTGGAAGTATTTGAAGGAGCATAAGTGGATACTTTTTTCTACTTTAATACTTGCTACAATAAATCAAGTTTTTTCTTTATTAGACCCTCAGATATTCAGATTATTGATAGATAATTATGCAACAAAAGTCGGACAATTAGAAACAAACGTTTTTATTCACGGAGTTCTTTTATTATTATTGGCCTTTATGGGGGTTGCTTTAGTTTCAAGAATTGCGAAAAATTTTCAGGATTATTATACAAGCGTTATAACTCAAAGAGTAGGAGCTAATATTTATTCAAAGAGCGTTGAACACACGTTTTCTTTGCCATTTTTTGTTTTTGAAGATAGGAAATCAGGAGAAATTTTAAATAAGTTGCAAAAGGCAAGAACTGACTCACAGGTTTTGATAGAAAACTTAGTAAATGTTATTTTTCTTTCTTTAGTTGGAATACTTTTTGTCATTGTTTATGCAATTACAATACATTGGTTAATAGGATTGACTTATTTTTTGATGATTCCAATAATCGGAGTTTCTACGTTTTTCTTGAGCAAAAAAATAAAGGCAGCTCAAAAAAGTGTTGTAGCTGAATCTGCAGAACTGGCTGGATCAACCACTGAAACTTTAAGGAATGTTGAACTTGTAAGAAGCTTAGGATTAGAAGGACAGGAGATAAATAGATTGAATAAAGTAACCCAAAAAATATTAGATTTAGAATTAAAAAAAATAAGATTGATAAGAAAACTAAGTTTTATACAAGGAACTATACTGAATTTTATGAGGGCTATTTTAACTTTGATAATTTTAATATTAATGTTAAAAGGGAACGTGACTATTGGAGAATTTTTCAGCTTGTTTGTATATTCATTCTTTATTTTTACTCCTTTGTCTAGTATAGGAACTGTTGCTGCACAATACCAAGAAGCAAGGGCAAGCAATGAACAGTTAGAAGAAATACTAAAAATAAAACCTGAAGAAAAACCTAAGAAACCTGAAAGAATAAAAGCTATAAAAAGCATTGAGTATGATGGTGTTGATTTCAGCTATAGTAGCAATGATGTAAATTCTATAGAGAAATTAAACCTCAAGATAAAAAATGGAGAAACCGTTGCATTTGCTGGAATATCTGGATCTGGGAAAACTACATTAATAAAATTACTTGTTGGATTATATAAGCCAACTAAAGGTAAATTATTGTTTAATGAAGTTGATTCAAGGAAAATAGATTATGATGATATAAGAATGAGAATAGGGGTTGTCTCTCAAGAAACTCAGCTGTTTGCCGGAACAATAAGGGAAAATCTTCTTTTTGTAAATCCCAATGCTACAGACAAAGAAATGATCCAGGCTTTGAAATCTGCTGCTTTAGATTACATCTTACAGAGGGGAAATAAGGGGTTAAATAATAAAATTGGAGAAGGCGGGATAAAATTATCTGGAGGGGAAAAGCAAAGACTTTCAATTGCAAGGGCGCTCTTAAGAAACCCAGATATATTGATATTTGATGAAGCTACAAGCAATCTAGATTCCTTGACTGAAAAGGGGATAATTGAAACTCTGAATAAAATCATTAAGGACAGGCCAGATTTAATAACAATAATGGTTGCACATAGATTATCTACTATAGCATATGCAGATAGAATTTATATTTTAAACAAGGGAAGGTTAATTGAGCAGGGAAAGCATAAAGACTTATTAAAGAAAAACGGAATTTATACAACATTATGGAAACAGCAGAGCTTGAACGGATCATAATTTTTTTAAAATAAAAACCAGGTTTTCTCCAAAGACGTTTGATTTTATTATCTTGAAATCAGTTTTTTGAATTAAAGTTTTTAATTCAAGATAAGTAAAAAGATGGTAGAATCTTGGATAGGATATGTTTTTCTTTTTCCAAGGGATTAAAACATCTTTTTCCTTAAAAATAAATTTAAATTGAAGCTTATTCCAAACAGTTAATAATAACAAACCTTTTGGTTTTAGAACCCTATAAGATTCTTGTAAAGATTTTAATCTATCTTCTTGTTTTTCTAGATTATGCAAGGAAGCTATATGGAGAATATAATCAAAATAATCGTTTTTGTAAGGTAGCTTTGTCATATCAGATACTTTGAAGTTTATTTTTATGTTGTTTTTTACTGCGAACTTTTTTGCTTCTGAAATCATTTTTGGAGAAAAGTCTAGGGCATAACATTCGAAATTTAATTTTGCAAAAGGAAGTAGATTTCTAGCATTTCCACAGCCTATTTCAAGAATCTTGCCTTTTTTTGGCTTGTAATCTTGGATAAAATCATAAACAGGCTTAAATTTTTGATGCCTGAAGTTAGACCATTGATCTGCTATTTCATTCCATATTTCTTGTTGCATAAAACTTTAAAAACAATTAGGTATATTAAGTTTTATGGGCTCGTGGTCTAGTGGCTATGACATCGCTTTGACTTAGCGGAGATCGCAGGTTCAAATCCTGCCGGGCCCATTCATTTCTTTTCAATAGCTTTATATATCAGTTAATTTTTATAATTAATAGTTTTAAAAGATTTTAAAAGATTAAATAGGGGTTTTAAAGGCTTTTTTGGGTTAAATAGAGGTTTAAAAGCTTTTAAATGATACCAAAAGAAGAGGAACTAATAGCTTTTGTAAAGGCAAGAGAACTAGCCAATTATAGCGACATAGCTAAATATTTTGATATAAACAATTCTACTGTTTCTGATCTAATAAATGACTTGGTTAAAAAGAAAAAAGTTAGAGTGAGAAAAATAGGTGGTAGTAAAGTGGTGCTATTAAAATGAGAAAAGCACAAGTAACACCATTTGTAGCTATAGGATTAATTGTTGTAGCTTTAGTTGGATTGTTCTTGATATATGGGGATCAGTTAAGCAAAGTAGAGATATTACAAGATATTGTTATACCAGAAGAAGTTCAAGTAATAAATAATGCTGTTGATGAATGCATAAAAATAGTTTCTTCAGAGGCTTTAAACTTAGCTGGAAGTCAGGGAGGATATGTTTATGTTAATCAAGAGGGTTTTATCAGTCCAGTTGATCCATTTACTAATAATCTAGCCTTTGGAAATTCACAGATACCATACTGGTTTTACATTTCTAGCAATAATATAAGAAAAGAACAAGTTCCTAGTAAAACTCAGATGAAGAGTCAACTAGAGAATTATATAAAAATAAATCTAAAAAATTGCATAGGAAATTTTACACAATTTGAGGGATATGAAGTAATGCAAGGGGAAACAGATACAGATGTTAATATTGGAATAAACAGCGTTAATGTAGTAGTTAACTGGCCTTTAAACATCAAATATAGGGAAAGGAATTTTAGATTAGAAAAATTCAGCCAAGATTTTGATGTTCCTTTGGGAAAATTATATGATTTAGCATTAAAGATATACAATGATGAGAATAAAAATTATTTCTTAGAGGAAAAAACAATAGATATGCTGGTTGTTTATGATGAAATACCTTATTCTGAAACCAATTTTAATTGTGGCATAAAAATATGGACAAGGACTAATGTAGAAAATTCATTAAGGAAAGTAATTAGCCAGAATATTCCTGCGATAAAAGTCAAGGGAACTAACTATGACAATGTTGACAAGTACTTTGAATGGGATGCAATTAAAACCAAGGAGAATTTGGATGTTAATTTAATGTACTTAAAAGACTGGCCATTGCAAATGGATGTATTTCCAAGGGATGGAGAGATATTAAAAAGCGATCAAGTTATTGGAAACGATGAAGTAACAAGATTGCTTGGATCTTTGTTTTGCATCAATAATTATCATTTTATCTATGACATTAAATATCCTATAATGGTTGTATTGTCAAGAGATGGGTATATTTTTCAATTTGCTACGATGGTTGTAGTAGATAATAACCTGCCTAGAGAAAACAGGCAAGTAAGAGACTTTTCAAACACAGAAGGCAAGATATGCGAGGCAAAAGTAACTCCGATAAGGGTAAATGTTAATGCTTATGATAATAATGGAAATACATATCCAGTAAGCAATGCAAACATAAAATATAGATGTTCAACAACAGAATGTGAAATCGGTGAGAGTAAAGACTTAGTATTACAATTCCCAGCTTGTTTAAACGGAGAAGTTATAGCTGAAAAAGAAGGATATCATTTTGATAAACAAATAATATCTACAAACAAAGAAGGAAGCGTTACTTTGAATTTAGAGCCTTTATATGGATTAGATTATGATATTGTGCTTATAAAAAAATTAACAAGGGTAGAAAGCACTCCTGAAAAAGAACAGGTATTATTTAATTTTGTAAACGAGGAAAAAGATTATAGAACAAGTGTAGCTTGGCAGGAAGAAGATAGAAAAATTAAATTGATTCCTGGGAAATATAAAGTAGAAAGCTATATCTTGGATGAGGCTGGGGTTAAAGTAAAGATTGAGGGCAAGAAAATAGAAAGATGTGTTGATGTGCCAAAACCAATTCTTGGGATATTATTTGGTGTTACAGACAAAAAGTGCGTGGAAGAAGAAATTCCTGAGACAGAGATTGAACAAGTATTGACTGGGGGGGCTAATTTTGAATTTGAACTTACTAGAAATGACTTGGCAAACAACAAGAAAATTACACTTTATACTATGATTGATAAGAAACCAGCAAGCTATGATGATATTCAAGACATTTATGATGGCTTAGACAGGAGGGATCTGACAGCATTCAGATATCCAAAACTAGAAAAATGAAAAAGATAATTGCAATTTGGTTTATTGTAATGTTTATAGGAATGAATTTTTACCTATCAGATGTATATGCACAAGCAACAAGAGCTACTAATACGGTAGTTCCAAGACCAAGTACAAATATTGTTCCAAGACAAAACCCGGTAACAGTTCCAAGACAAGGAGTTATTGATACAAGAATTCCCGGGGTAAGCCAAGGGATAATGGATAGATATGATGATAGCTTTACTGGAGAGGCATTAACAATATATGCAGATAGTTATGAGCCTACTGTTTTGAATACTGCTTTGATTGAACAAGGAAATGTTCCTGTTTATGTTTTCTTAAAAGCAAATACTTTGGGGGGCTTATTAGGACAGAATGATGCAACATTTGAACCATTATATGGAAAACCAAAAATAAGGTATGTTCAACCTGTTAAAATTGATCCAAATCAGTTTGTGGTTAGCAAGGTTTGGCTGCCCCCAACGCAATTACAAAGCTTACCTTTACAATTAAATGTACCAAGACCTAGCTTTGATGTTGAAAACATGGGAACCTTGGTTTTAACACTAAGACAAATACCAAGAGAAGCAGATGTTCCTGATGTTATTAATTTAAATGTAACAGTGAGAAGTTATTTTGATACTGAAAGGACTTTAAGCTATGGTAGAGAGCAATTAGTTTTAGATGAAGTGAAAAGCGAGAGTGAGTTTAAAGGAAGAAAGGGATATACTTCACCTTTGTTTAGCACAACTTATCCATTTGTATTTTCACAACCAATAAACACAGCTTTACAGAATTATTTAGAGGATACATTTAGAACTAGGGGGGCTGTACAAGCAGAAAGCTTTGCTAATCCTGCAACAGCAAATGCAGATGATTGTTTCTTTGCAGGGCAGGGATGCATACAAGCTGTTAAGATTGGATCAACTGAAGGATCATTTCAGGTTTACAATGGGCACTTAAATAAGGTTGGAGGCCTTGTTAACCTAAGGGTTGGACAAGAAAGTGCTCCAATGCTTTGGCAAGGTGTAAGTTCTTATTCATCTGGAAGCCAGATAAAATTAAGACTAGATCAAATAGTAGATCCAAAAGCAAAAAGGATTAAATTAGTAATTAGTGATGGTGTAAAAACTGAAAGCAAATGGTATTATGAAGGAGACTTGTTATCTGAAGATTCTTTATGGAGAATAAAAAGCATAGAAAGCGGTACAGATAAAGACTTTGACCAAAAAAGTAGGGAAGTTAAAGGAGAAATATTTCAAAGGGTAGTTTTAGGATTAAGAGAAAGATCTGAAATTGCTGAGGTGATAAGAAGATATCCAACCCCTGTTGAAGCTATTTGGAATACAATTACCTTTGATTTAACAAAACCATTGTCTGAGATTGCACAAGATATTTTTGGTGGGCAGACTTTAACTTTTGAAAAAACATATAATTTAGGAGATACTGAAGTAGATTTAGATACTTTAAAAGATCCTTGTGGCTTTAAAGATAGTGTTGATATTTCAATCAGGGGAAAAGTAAATTCTTATTGCAATGCAATTGATGAGTTTAGAAACATAATAAAAGAATCTAGCGGGATTACAGATGAAAACAATGATCTTTGGAATGATAGGGCTTATTGCAAGATTGGGAAAACCTATAGAGAACTAGCTGGTGTTTTAACTGATGATAAACAAAAAAAATCAGCGAAAGCAATTGCTATAGAAAGCTATCAATTAGTCCAAGACCAACAGGTTTGCTTTAAAGAAAATGAAGAAATTCTTGGAACTATACTAAGTGATCTGAAATTTGACTTATTTAGAAATGTAAATTATCAAGGACCAAGAGTTAAAGAAGTTGGCAAGGAATTATTTGTTAAAATAGAAGATATACAAGGAGGAAAAGTAGAGGGAGGATCTGGAATAGAAGTTTTAATTGATGGGCAGGTTAAAAATCTAGACTTGGGAAGTGAAGTAGTTAATGGGGCAGTAATAAGCCAGGTTAATAATGATAATATTGAGATTTCTTTGACTAAAGATGCATTGTATGATTATTATGGACAATATATTAGGTCTAATATTGACGGCAAGGAAATTGTTTTTGATCTTTATGTTACTAGGATAGAAAAAGATAATGTTTCATTGTATGATCAAAAAGGAGATAAAACAATCTATTTAGAACTTAATAAATTAAAACCAATAAGGGAGCTATATCTTACTTCTGGTGAGAATGGATATAGTGGAGACTTCAAATTAAAGGCCATAGAAAATGGAAAGGCAAGAATTGAAGTTGTTTCTTTAGCAAAAGATGGCATTGCAATATTTGACAATTCAAAACTAGGAAATTCAGAAAAAATAACATTAAATGTAGGAAGACAACAAACAATAAATGGAAAACAAATTATATTAAATAAAATTGATTTCAAAAGGCAAGCTGTTTTAACTGTTATTCCATTTAGCGCTGCTGCTTATAGTGACTCTTCATTTACGATAAGAATACCTGTAGAAAAAAGACCGATTAAATTAACCCCTGAACTTATTGAAAGCCAGATACAAAAAACAGAGGAGATAATAGCAAAGCTTGACAATATTATTAAAAGATTTGAAGCGTTTGTTACAGCATGGAGAAAATTCTGCATAGTTACGTTTGGAGTTTTATCTGTTAAGAATATATTTACTGGGGTTGCTGGCAGCAGGACTGCTGTTATGAGAGGGATTGATGGAAAATCAGGATGGGATCAGTATTGTGAGCAGAATAGTGGGGCTAATAAAAAATACAGCACTTTTGACAAGTGTATTTTTGACAATGAAGGAATTATTAACAAGCAAATAAAAACATTCGATGAGAAAAAAGATGCCTTTAATGCAAATTTGAAAGCTAAAGATGGAAATATTATAGAGACTGATGTCTATAATACATGGAAGGGAGATGATTTGAAATTTGTTCCTAAGGATATTAATGCAGATGAAATTGATAAGGTATTATCACAAGATGAAATTGAAGAATTAGTATATTTAGAAAGCGTAAAGGAAAGTTCTGGAGATTGCTGGAGTGCTATTGAATCAGAGAAATGTCCCAAGCTAATTGCAGATCAATTTAATCAATATAAGCAACGGACAGAAGACCTGCAAAAGAAAACAACTGCTTTTGAAAGAGCAAAGGCAGCTATTTCTAGTGAAACTTCTCCTAGTTTACGAGATGATAAAGATAAGAAAGAGGCATTTGATACTGCTTACCAGACGGAATTACAAGGCGGAGAATTTGTTGGCTTTGAAAAGAATGAAATAAAAGCAATAAGCGAAAGATACAAAATTGGAGATAAAGAAATAAAGGAAAATCAAATTCAAAGTGTTTATGTAAAAGATGGAAAAGTGCATGGATATGCCATTACAAAAGATACAAGTGGAGGAATACAAAGAGTTAGTAAAGTTGATGGACTAGAAAGAGTAAAATGTACTGATTTAACTCCGAATATTAAAGATCAAGTATATGAAAACGTTCAAACTTGTCAAAATGTAAAAGGGGAATTTTCTATAGGAGGAAAATATGCATATAAAGATTCAGAAAATAATATTTATTTTGTAGAAAGAGAGGTAGCAACTGGAGAAGTAAATAATAAATTTGCAGAACAGGCTGTTGCAGAATTTTATCCTGATGGAAAACCTTATTGCGTTCCTTATAAAGATGGAAATTACATCAAAGTTGAGGGTTATAAAAAAACTGGAAGCGTTGATGAAAAAGAATTATCTTTATGGAATGTAGGGAACAATGGATTAATAGACTGTGGAAGTAAAAATTCTGATGATAAGTTAGTATATCATAATTCTGAGTTATTAGCTAGGACTGAATTAGCAAGAGATCTAAGAGAATATATAAATACTATTAATAAAAATGTCAATAGAAAAGATTTCTATTACGATGCAAACAACAAGAAGTATAAAATAAGCAGCCAGGCAGCTGATTATTTAGTAACAAGTCAATTTAAGAGATGTACAGATTTCATGGGGATTTTAGACTGCAAGATTTTATTTAATGTTTGCGATCCAGTAATGTGTCCGGCATCTAGATTTAATTTGGGAGGAAGATGGCAGGTAAAGGACGTTGTAAGAACTGGAATCATTGGAAGTTTAGTATTAGGATTACCAAATTGGGGAGTTGATCAGCCTGTACCTCCAATATGCATGACTGGGGTTTTAGCTGGATTAAAAAACATAAGAAGCATTTTACAGGGATATGGAAGCTGCTTAAATGAAGCGAAAGTTTCTGGAAGATCTGTTGGAATATGTGACAGCATAAGAAGCATATTTATTTGTGAGATGTTATGGAGAGAAGCTTTAGCTATATTAGATGTAAACCAGGGATTGTTAAGCTGGATAATTGGAAAAGGAAAAGATAAATTAGAAGGAGGCGGGGAATATATTGAGTTTAAATCAAGTTTAGATAATTTAGGAGATAGTGTTAATTTCTTTACTCAAGAATATGCAAATAATGCGTTTAGTGCATATAAGTCAAGATCTTTAGGAGAGTTTGGCAGTGAGATCTGTAAGGCTGCTATTTATTCAAAAGTTCCTGGATTGGGAGACTTCTTTGATCAATTAGCAAAACCAAGTGATCCACCACAGTTTACTGCTACTTTTAGCGAGTTTTCATATTCAGAAACCTTTGGAAATTCAAGATATAGTGTTTACTATCATGTTTATGCAGGAAGAGATCCTAGCTATTATGGTGGATTACAAGGAGGATTAAACTATGCTGTATTTTTAAGAAATTCAAAGACAGGAGCTGTATTTTATGTTACTAATCCAAATCAATGTGGATCTCCTGCAAGAAGATTTATAGGATTTGAAGGATTTGCTGATGAGAATATTGATTGCACTCAGAGAGCTGGGTTTAATGAAGTATGCATTGAAATAAATGGATATACTGAATGTGGGTTTGGAAGGGTTTCGAGTGATTTTGGCTTGAATTACTTGGAAGACTTTGTTGTAAATAAAGAATTGCAAAAGGAAATAAACAATGAAAGGGAATGTGTTTCACAGCCAGGAATTGGGGTTGCATTAGGAGATACTAATTTAGGAACAAGTGCTAGAGGAATTTATTCTGGTGTTGTTGCTCCGGCTTCAAAAGGTATTGCAAGGATATGTGCTGTTAAAGATCCTAATATCGGGGCTAATGAAAGAAGCTGGGAAGTTGTTGGAACTTGCGGCAAGGACAAGAATGGAAATGATCTTGGGAGCTGCTGGGTTGACAAGAGAACATTTAATGTAAGAGACCTTGAAAGAAGACAAGGACTAGAAGAATTCTTTAAAAACAATACTGAGATTTTTAATCAGTTAAATCAAGTTGATACAAGCTTATTATTGAAAGACCAGCAAGAAATAAAAAAATTACTTGATGATGGTACATTTAATTATGAATATTCAAGAAAGAGCTATATTGGACAAGGAAATGCAGAACCAATGCTTAGTATGATTGATTATTATAGAAATCTTTTGAAAAAATTAGTTTACTCTCCGCAAAATAGGGCTGAAATATATTATAGAATTGGAATAATTTATTTTGAATTGGCTAAATTTAGTAAGGGAACTAATTTAGGAACTTCTGGCTTAGGATTGCAGAATGTTCAAACACAACCTATTACAAATACACCTACCTCACAGACTAGTGGGGTAACAGATACAACTCAAACACAACCTGGTGGAACAACTGATACAAGAGATCAAAGTCAAACACAGGCTATTGGGAAAAACCCTCCACAAGGATTTTCTATAAATATAAATGACGGAGCACAATATGCTACGGATAATAAAGTAAAGATAACAATTAGTGGAACTAATATAGATAAGATCTATTTAAGTACTGATGACAATTTTAGAGATAATGTAGCTTTACCTTATCGAAAAAGTTATGACTTTACTTTAAGTGGTGTTGGAGTAAAAACTATATTTGCAAAGGCAGTTAGTAAAAGTGGAGGGGAATTTATTAATAAAGATTATATTATTTTAGATACTTCTATTCCAGATATATCTATATTTAAGATTCCTGACGATGATAATTGGAAAAATAAATTAAATCTTGGACTAACTTGCATAGATGTTGGAACTGGATGTTTTTCTGGTGGACTCAGGATTTTATTTAATCCTAAAAATACAGATTGTAAAGCTACCAATTATAATAATTTTGGAACTAATGATGAAGTTAAATTAGTCCCAGTAAAGGTTTGCGCAGCAGCAAAGGATCTTGCTGGAAATATTGCCGTTACTCCAATAGTTGAAATAACTGATCCTCATTTTGATCCTGAACTTCCAGTTGTGGAAATAATTGATGTTGAATCAACTTTGTCATTCTTTTTTGGAAAGAATAAGTATACAATAACAGCTACTGCAAATGACAATATTAGGGTCAAAAAAATTGATTTCTATATAAGGAATGAGAAGGTTAAGACTTTGCTTGGACCTCCTGAAGGGAATGATTTTGTTGATCAGAATACCTTTGAAGTAGAGGTAGATTATCCCTTAGTATTTGATGAAATAAGGGTAGAAGCATTTGATCTTGCTGGTAACATGGGTAAAGACTCTTTAGTCTATGGTAGATCATAAAATGTTAAAAGAAATAAATAAGATATTTAAAGAAAAATTATTTTATTTTTTACTATATGACTTGTTATTCTTTTTATTTATGTTTATCCTCTTTGTATTTGTCAGGTTAAAATTATTAGCTTATCAATTAAGACTAGAACAATTTTCTCCAATAATAAACAGCTTTACAGCAGAAAATTTAGACACTATATTACTGCAACAAACTTTAGACCAATTAAATAATGTTGCTAATAAGGCTTTAATGTTTATCTATATTGCTGTTCCTATTGGCATTTTTTTGATCTGGAGTTTTTTACATGGCAGCAGCTGGCAATTGTTAACTGGGAAAAAGAGGTTTTATTTTAAGTACTTGTTGAGGTTTGTAGTTGTTACCATTCCATTTTTGGCAATAATTATTTTTATATGTTCAAAATTGTTTAATCTTATTTCTGAGTTATTTGTTGATTATGGGGTTTTATTTGGTGTTGAATTATGGCTATATCTTATTTTGTTCATACTAGCTTTTTATCTGATGATCGTTGCTTATACTAACTTAAACTTTAAGAGGTTTTTAAGAAATTTTAAAATAGCTTTCAAGAAATTTTATTTAATGTTTCCAATGGCTTTAGTATATATGATATTATTCTTTGTCTTGTTTGTTATATTAACTTATATCTATATAGTTTTCTTTTCAGGAATATATACAAGCGGTTTAATTGCAGCAATAATATTATTTCTTGCTTTTCTTCTTCTTTTTATTTACTATAGAATTTTTATTTTTACCTTTTTTAATAAGATTTTTGATAAAAGCAAGTGAAGGGAAGAAAATTCCCAAAGCAATTAAAAGAATTCCTACAATGAAGAATCTGCCTTGGTCTTTATATTCTGGAATAACTGAATAGGTTGTTATTGTTGCATTTGTAGATAAGATAATTGAAGCCCCGATTACTATTAAAACTACTGCTGCTATTTGCTCAAGTCTGCTTTCAAGATGGTGTTTTGTTGCTTCTGTTTGATGTTCCATTGCCTTAATAGAATGCTTTGTTGCTCTTTTTTCTAAATCAGATCTTTTTTTAAGTTCTTCTTTCCATTTTTTAATAGAAAGCAAGTAATGGTTTTGGGCTTTTTTGTCAGCACTTTTTAACTGAGACAATGTCAATTTTCCATGATTATATTTTTCGAGACTATTTTTTAAACTAGATAGATAAGCGTTTTCGATTTCATAGCGTCTAGAGTCATCTTCAGGAATATCTTTGTGATGATACCTAGCATTCTCTATTCTTTCAGTATACTCTTTAAGTTTTTCTTCTTTATAATTTCTATTGGCAATGTAATTAGCTTCATCAGCTTTTATTTTTAGACCTCTTTTTTTAGACCAGCCAGAAATTCTTGCTACCTGCCTTCCAAACATGCTTCTATCAGAAAATTTTGTTGCCATCTTTTTTATATTCCTGAATTTCTTTCTTTAATAAAGTTTTCGATATTGCGCTTTATTAAATAATAACTATTTACTTTCTATATAAGAATTGGCATATGCTGCTATAGCTAATTTATCTTGATTTTGGAACTCATATCTACATTTAGAACAGTAATTCATTCCTCGGATTAAATCTTCACCGGTTTCTAACCTTTCTTTACCTAAAACTCTTTGTGCAAAGATATGTTGTCCATTATCCATTTCCCATTCTATTTTCTCTCTAAGATCAATGTTACAGCCATTACAAATTGGAATTTCGATTTTGTCTTCTATAGTTTTATCCATTTTAATTCTTCTTAATACTTAATAAATATTAAATTTTACCCATATTTAAACCTTTTGTTTTTGTTACCACTTTAGAGAAATTATCAGCTTGGGCATGAATAAGGCTATATTTCCAATGCTGAGCCTATTTAGATTTAAATAGAAACATTTATATAATAGATATTATAATAATGTAATATATGTTACAAAAAAGTAGTATATTTAGGACTCTAGAAGTGTTTTTTATCAATCCCACTAAAAAACAATACCTGATAGAGATTAGCAGGAATATTGGCTTGGCTCATACATCTGTTAAAAAAAACCTTGATAAGATATTAAAACTTGGATTAATCTCAGAAAGTATAGAAAGAAAAGGAACCAGAAAATTCCCTACTTATAAGGCTAATTTAGATAATAAACTCTTTAAGAAATATAAAAATATTTATAATATCACTTCTCTTTTAGAATCTAATTTAATTGAGTTTATAGAAGAAAAACTTGCTCCTAAATCCATTGTTGTATTTGGAAGTTATTCTAGGGGGGAAGATACTGAGAATAGCGATATTGATCTTTTTGTTGAATGTAAAGAGGAAAAACTGGATATTGCTAAATTTGAAAAAAAACTCAACAGGAAAATAGAACTGCATTTCAATAAAGATTTTAATTCATACTCAAATGAATTAAAAAATAATATTATTAATGGAATTGTATTAAATGGTTTTTTGGAAGGATATAAATGATAATTAAAATCAGGGTTGATAAATATAAATCAGAATCTCTTAGGAAAATGGCTGAAATTACTTTAGACAGATTAAACAGGACAGATATGGAAAAATATCCCAGCAATACGTTGCTTGACTACTATGATGCTATTCATAAGCTGATGGAAGCCCTTGCTTTAAGTGAAGGCGTTAAAATAAAGGGAGAAGGAGCACACCAAGAACTTATTGACTATGTTGCTGAAAAATATGGCTTTAATGAGAAAATTAGATCATTTTTGCAACAAATGCGAGATTATAGGAATAAAATATCTTATGAAGGGTTTATGATAAATAAAAACTACATTGCACTGAACAGGAAACTGATTCTAGAGGTTATTGATAAACTATTTGAGAAACTTGAATAATAAAATAAAATGCGGAGGACAGGATTCGAACCTGCGTAGGCACTAAGCCAATGGGTTTCTTAATCATTAAGTAAGAC
>JACQNI010000062.1 GCA_016203135.1 Candidatus Woesearchaeota archaeon | reverse complement strand
GTAATATCCCTCTTTTCATATTAACCTAGCTCTTTATTAATATAAAAACCTTTTTATATGGTAAATCAAAAATAAGGATTATGAATTTTATAAGGAAAATTTTTGAAGATAAGGTTGATAGTGAAACTCATAACCAATTTCAGAGATTCAGCAAAGGAGTTTTTGAAAATAGGGCTTTAATTGATGTAACTAAAACTTCTAAGGGTGGAAAAATAGCTACTAGCTTTGAATTTGCAAATTATTTTGTTAGACTTTTGTTAAATTCTAAAGATATAAAAAATTTAAATGGGGTAATATTAGGGACTACTGACTTGAGAAAACTTGGATATGATTTTGGGGAAGTGAAGCAATTCATGGGGGTAAAGAAGTTTGATGTTAAGGATTTAACAAGAGAACAATTATTAGATTTAATGGAAAAGGCTGCTGATTCATTGTTTTTACTTTCGTTTGAATGTGAAAATGGCAATTTAAAAACAAAAATAAAGCCACCAAAATCTGGAAAAAGCGCTGATAAGGAACAAAAAGCAGATTTTTGCACATTATATACAAATAACAAGGAAATAATAGAAGATTTTATATTTGACATTAAAAAGGATTTTAGCAAGGTCAAGACAAGACATACTTTTATTATTGATGATATAAAAATTCCTGATCAATATAAAAATGATCCTGCAATGGCTAGAAAACAGGCAATAAGAAAGGGAAAGATTATTAGGTATATTGATATTGATGGGGGTTTAGAAGAGAAACAAAAGGATTTAGAGGTTTAATCTTTTGAAGCGAGCTTTATGTCTATTGCTTTGACTGTTTTTCTTCCTGAATGATTTGCTAGTTTTACTGCCTTTTCACCTATTTTTTCTCCTATTTCTTCAAGAATGTCTCTCAATGCTTCTTTAGCATCATTGCTAACTCTAGGGGCATTTGCTTTTGTTTTTAGCAAATTCTCCATAGCTGCTAGAGGCAATATTTTTTTAGTGTTTTTGGCCATATTATCTGAAATGAAAGAAATTATATAAATATTTCTATTTTATATGGATTTAAAATGGTTTTTTGATGATAGAAAGCTTAAAAATCTCTTTAATTTAAAATTGGTGTAACCTTTTTTTAAATTTGGGTGTAGTATCCTGATATTTTTTCGTTTTTTATTTTTCATTATCAACTATCCTGAAGAACATTCCTATTAAGCTTTCTGTTGGAAGCTTATTTATGAATGCCCTGTCAGGCCTTGTCCTTAATTCTCCATGAATTCTGTCATTATACCAATTAACAAATTCATTAAGGCTATTAAATGAAGGCCTATGTCTTTCATACTCTAAATGGAATCTCTCTAATTTGCCATTTGTCTGAGGATTCTTTACTCTTGACGGAATGTGCTGGATTCCTTTTGAGTTAAGGAATTCAACAAACTCATGGATCTTTCTTTTCTTCTTGCCTTTTTCAACAGCAAAGAATTCAGTTCCTCTATCAGTATTAATAGCCTTAATCAATAGATTATACTTCCAGGCTTCCTTTATTGCTTCTTTCAATACAAAGATAGAAGTCTGTGCATTGCTGTTAGATATCTCTCTTGCAGCAAGTATCTTCCTTGAAGCATCATCTTGTATTGCAACAAGCTTAAGCAATGGACTCCATTTACAGTGATGTGTGTCTGAATGAACTAAACTTCCTGAATGCTTTCTTTCATACCTTGTTCTCTTCCTCTTCTTTTGCTTATTCCTGTCTGCCGTAGAATATCCCCTGCTCCTAAGATATTCATAGATCTTGTTCTTAGGAATTCTATTTTCAGGATAGTCCTCATCTAAAGCAACTTTAAGTATTTTTGCACTAACCCTGTGTTTTGCATATACATTCTCTATCAACTCTATCTGTTTATCGCTCAAGTAAGTCTTGGGTCTTCTATTCTTGTTTAATTCAGGCATACAACCAGCAATCAAATATTCCTTATATATTTGTTGTACTCTTCTTTCAGACAAATCCAGCTTATTTGCTATATGCCTTGTAGAAAACCCTTGTTTCTTCTTGGTAATTAGCTCTTTTATCTGCCTTTATTTACTCTTTTATCCTGCCTTTATTTAATTTCACCATAGAATCAGAAGATTCTTCTAGGCGAAATAATTTTGGGATACTACATAATTTGTTATGCAAAAGCTTTATAAATCATTAAGGAGGCTTTAATCTCCCCTACTGTAACAATAAGCCGCTGATTCTAGAGTTAAGAATGCCAAACATAAGAGCACCAAGACGAGGAAGTTTGCAGTTTTGGCCCAGGAAAAGGGCTAAACGTAGTTATGCTAGAATTAGGAACTGGCATGGAAATGAAAACAAGATACTTGGTTTTGCAGGATATAAGGTTGGAATGAGCCATGTTGGAATCAATGAAGTTTCTTATCCAGTAACAATAATAGAATGCCCACCATTAAGGGTATTTGGTATAAGATTTTACAAATTAAATCCAAAAATAGCTATTGCGGACTTATATAACAAGGATATAGACAAAGAGCTTTCAAGAAAAACAAGAATTTCTAAGGGTAAAGAAACAAATGATTTTGATGATATAAAAATTTTAGTGCATACACAGCCAAAGCTAGCTGGGGTTAGGAAAAAAAAGCCAGAAATTTTTGAATTAGGAATAGGTGGGAATAAAGAAGAAAAATTAATTCTTGCAAGGTCATTGCTTGGAAAAGAAATCAAAGTTGGAGATGTTTTTCAAAAAGGAAAATTTGTTGATGTACATGCTGTGTCAAAAGGAAAGGGATTTCAGGGAACAGTAAAAAGATTTGGGGTTGCAATAAGGCAGCATAAGGCTGAAAAGACAAAAAGGGGAATAGGAACTTTGGGATCATGGACTCCAAAAAGGGTACAATATTCAGTTCCGCAATCAGGAAAGATGGGATATCACTTAAGAACTGAATTTAACAAGCTTATAATTGAGATAAATAAAGAAAATCTAAATCCAAAATCTGGCTTTAATAATTATGGCTTGATAAAAAATGATTATTTATTGTTAAAGGGAAGCGTTGTTGGTAGCAAAAAAAGACTAATAATAATTACAGAGCCTTCTAGGAATATGAATAAAAAACAAATGGATACAACTTTGGAGTATGTAGCAATTAAAAGATGAAAGCAAATATATTAAATTTGGAGGGAAAGAAAGTAAAACAAATAGACTTGCCTATTCAATTCAATGAAGAAATAAGAACTGATTTGATACGGAGAGCTTTTTTAAGTTTTAGGGCAAATACAATGCAGCAGTATGGAGCAAAGCCTGAAGCTGGAAAAAGGGTAAGTGCAAAGGTTTCAAGAAGAAGACGAGATTATAGGGGTTCTTATGGTCATGGAATATCAAGGGTTCCAAGAAAAGTTTTAAGCGTGAGGGGAACTCAATTTTACTGGGTTGGTGCTTTAGCTCCTGGAACAGTAAAAGGCAGAAGGGCTCATCCTCCAAAATCTGAACAAGATAGATCTAAAAAAATAAATATTAAAGAAAGAAGAAAAGCAATAAGGGCGGCCATTTCAGCTACAATTAATAATGAATTTGTAAAAAACCGAGGTCATTTGTTTACAGAAATACCATTGATAGTTGAAGATAAGTTTGAAGATATTTCAAAGACAAGCGATCTTGTAAAGGTTTTTGAAAGTTTAGGATTAAACAAAGAAATTGAAAGGGTAAACAAGAAAAAGATAAAGGCTGGAAAGGGAAAAAGAAGAAATAGAAAATATAAGATTAAAAAAGGCCCTTTAGTTATTGTGTCTGATGATTGCAAATTGATAAACGCTGCAAAAAATATTATTGGTTTGGATGTAGCAAAAGTAAACTCATTGAATGTTGATTTACTAGCTCCTGGATCTTACCCTGGAAGATTATGTGTATGGAGTAACAAGGCTATTGAAAAATTAGACAAGGAGAAATTATATTATGATAAAAATGAATCCATATAATATTATAAAAAATCCATTGGCAACTGAAAAGGCTGTCAGGATAATGGAATCAGAAAATAAATTGGTTTTTATAGTTGATAGAAAAGCAAACAAGCTTGAAATTAGGGAAGCCATTGAAACCTTGTTTAATGTAAAAGTCGATAATGTAAATTCATTGATATTAAAAAATGGAAGAAAAAAAGTTTATGCTACATTAAATAAGGATTATAAGGCTTTGGATATAGCAACAAAGCTGGGATTAATGTAAAATGGGAAAGAGAATAATAAGCCAGAGAAGGGGACGAGGAACATTTACTTACAAAGCTCATAGCCATAGGCATAAGGGAAAGATAAGTAACTATGGCAAAAATGATAATGTAAAGGGAGAAGTTATTGATATAATTCACAATCCAGGGCATAATGCTCCTTGCGCTCTGGTTAAATATGAAAATGAAGTTTTATTGATTCCAGCTCATGAAAAAATGAAAGTTGGGAATGTTATTGAGGCAAATAAGGCTGAAATTACTGAAGGAAATTTAGTTGCATTAAAGGATATTCCTGAAGGAACATCTGTTTACAATATTGAAGGGTCTTACGGCAAGCCAATGTTCTGTAGATCTGCTGGTACATTTGCAAAGGTTGTAAATAAAATAAATGATAAAGTAACAATATTACTGCCATCAAAAAAAGAAAAAACTTTAGATGGCAATTTGAGGGCAATAATCGGAATAATAGCTGGCGGCGGAAGAAAAGAAAAACCATTTGTTAAAGCTGGAACTATGTTTTACTTAAAGAAATCAAAAGGAAAATTATATCCAAGAACTTCTGGTGTTGCAATGAATGCAGTTGATCATCCATTTGGTTCAGGAAGGGGAAGGCATGTAGGAAAACCAAAGACAGTTTCAAGATTTGCTCCTCCTGGAAGAAAGGTTGGATCAATAAGGGCTAAGAGGACCGGTAAGAAATGAAAGAGTTTACTTTTATGGGCAAGACAATGGAAGACTTGACTAAAATGGATATCAAGGAATTTGCAAAGCTACTTCCTGCAAGACAAAGAAGAACATTATCAAGGGGTTTAAGCGAGATTCAACAGGATTTCTTGAATAAAGTAAAAGCGTTAAAACAAGGGACTAGGAAAAAACCTGTTAAGACCCATTTAAGGGACATGATAGTTTTGCCTGAAATGGTTGGGGTTACAATTCATATTCATAAAGGAAAAGAATTTGTTCTTGTAGTCATAAATGAAAAAATGTTAGGCCATTATCTTGGAGAATTTGCATTGACAAGAAAAAGGGTTGAACATAGCGCTCCTGGAATTGGGGCTACAAAATCAAGCGGGGCTGTGTCTGTTAAATAAAAATGGAATCTGCTAAAGCATCTGGAAGAGATCTTGGAATTTCAACAAAGGATAGTGTGGTTATATGTGACTTTATTAGGGGCAAGAATCTTGACAAGGCAAAAAAAATATTGATTGATGCAATTGAACTGAAAAAGGCTGTTCCTTACAAGAGATTCAACAAAGACCTGGGACATAAGCCAGGAATCATGTCTGGAAAATATCCAGTAAAATCCTGCAAAGAAATATTAAAATTATTGATTTCAGCAGAAGCAAATGCCAAAAACAAAAATCTTGATTTAAATTCCTTAAGGGTAAAAGAAATAATAGCAAACAAGGCAAGCAGGCCATTTCATTATGGGAGATTTAGGGGAAGAAAAATGAGAAGAACCCATATAGATATTACTTTGACAGAGGTTAAAAAATGATTGAAAGGAAATTTATAGCTCAGAACATAAAAGAAAAATTAGTTCAGAATTTTGTTGCAGCACAATTAGAAAGATCTGGGCACAGCAAGATAGAAATAAAAAGAACTGCTTTAGGGGAAAAAATAATAATCTATACAAACAGGCCTGGATTAATAGTTGGTAGAAAGGGAGAAAATATCAAGAGACTTACTTTGATATTAAAGAAAAAGTTTGACATGGAAAATCCTGAAATAGAAGTTGCTGAAATAAATCAGCCATATCTTGATCCAAATTCTGTTGCTGATAATATAATAACTACATTCGAAAGATTTGGTCCAAAAAGATTCAAATATATTGGATATGACACCTTAAGCAAGATAATGAAAGCTGGGGCTATTGGCGCTGAGATTTTAATTAGCGGCAGGGGAGTTCCTGGAGCGAGAGCAAAAAGATGGAGATTCTCTGCAGGGTATTTAAAAAAATCTGGAAATGTCTCTGAAACCGGCGTATTAAAATCTCTGGCTGTTGCAAATTTAAGAACTGGAAGCGTTGGGGTTCAAATAAAGATAATGCCGCCAAATGTAAAACTTCCAGATAGAATAATCTTAAAAGAAATTGATAAAGAAATAAGGGTTGAACTTCCCAAAGAAGAGATAGAACAAAAAATTGAAGAAAAACCTGAGGAAAAAAAGGTTGAAGGGAAAAAAAGAAAAGTTAAGGGAGAAGATGGCAATACTAAAAAAAAGCGAACTAAAGCAGCTTGATGGAAAAAAAATTCAAGAAAAATTGAAAGAGCTTAGAGATAGAATGATAAAAGTAAATTTTCAAAGATCAACAAAAACAACCCCGGATAATCCTGGACAAATAAAAGAAACAAAAAGAACGATTGCAAAATTATTACACTTGCAAAAAGAACTTGCAAAAAAAAGAATAAGCAAAGTTGGAGGTAAAAAAAAGTATGAGTGAGATATGCCCTAAATGCGGGCTACCTAAAGATACTTTATGTATATGCGAGACCATTGCGAAAGAAGAGCAAAAAATAAAGGTAGATACTGTGAAAAGAAAATTTGGAAAATTAGCCACTGTAATAACAGGGATAAATGAAAAAGACATCAATATGAAAGACTTAGCGAAAAAACTAAAGTCAAAACTTGCTTGCGGAGGAACTGCCAAAGGGGGAGTAATAGAACTGCAAGGAGATCATAAAAAAAGGGTAAAAGAAGAACTGGTAAAACTTGGCTTTCCAATGGAAACCATAGAAGCATAATGCATCTCAAAGATATACTAAGGATGGAACTCATAGGTAATGAAATAGAGATAGTTAAAGCCAAGAATCCTAGCTTAAAGGGAGTCAAGGGAAAAATAATCAATGAAACAAAAAATATGATTGAAATAAAAACAGATCAAGGATTAAAGAAAGTAATAAAGGATCAAGTAGTTTTTAGAATGAATTTTAATGATAAAATCCTTGAGATAGAGGGAAGAAAATTAGTAAACAGGCCAGAAGACAGGCTAAAGAAAACGAGAAAATGAAAAACGAATGTTCAGATAAACATTGTCCAAAGCACTCAGGCTTAAGTTTGAGGGGAAGAAGCTTTGTTGGGAATGTAATAAAGGTTAATGTACATAAAACAGCCAAAGTAGAATGGAGCAGGCCTTTTTACATAAGCAAATATGAAAGATATGCAATAAGAAGGACTAGGTTGAATGTGCATAAACCTGACTGCATTGATGTTCAAGTTGGAGATAAAGTAAAAATTACTGAGTCTAGGCCAATAAGCAAGACCAAAAATTTTGTTATAGTTGAGGTAATAAAATGAAAGCCTTAGAAGCAAATGTTGGAAGGCCATTGCCTGTTGAATCTATAGTGGAAAGCTGCGATAATTCAGGAGCCAAAGCTATAAAGATATTTGCTGTGATGGGAGGCAAGACTGTAAAGAGAAGAAAGCCTGCTTGCGGGATTGGGGATTTGGTTACTGGAACTGTTGTAAAGGGCAGGCCTGACATGAGACATACTATTGTATTTGCAATAGTTGTAAGGCAAAAAAAAGAATATAGAAGACCTGACGGGACAAGGGTAAAGTTTGAAGACAATGCTGTTGTGATTTTAAAAGATGATAAAGGGAATCCCAAGGGAACTATTTTCAAGGGACCTATAGCTAAAGAAGCAGTCAGCAGGTGGCCTGGCATTGCAAAACTTGCAGGAATAGTCGTATGAAAAATAAATTTTCAATATCCTGGAGAAAAAGCATACAAAAAAGAAAGCAGAGAAAATACAGGTTTAATGCCCCGATACATATCAAGAAAAAATTTTTGTCAGTAAACATGGCAAAAATTCTTAGAAAAAAATATGGATTTAGAAACATTACATTAAGAAAAGGCGATAAAGTTATGGTAATGAGGGGAAAATTTAGAAAACATGTCGGAGAAGTTATCAGAATTAATGTCAAGAGAACAAGGGTTTTTGTTGAGGGGGTTGAAAACATAAGGAAGGATGGAACAAAAATATTTTATCCATTACAGCCAAGCAATTTACAGTTAACTGAATTAAACCTTGGGGACAAGCTAAGAAAGAAAATAATCGAGAGGAAAACAAAAAATGTCGAAAAGGCATCTTAAAAGACTGGCCGCTCCTAGAAAATGGTCAATCAAAAGAAAGAACATAACTTTTATAGCAAGGCCTATGCCAGGACCACATCCATTGGATAGATGCATAACAATAAACATGATGCTTAAAGACATATTGAAATATTGTAAGACAACAAATGAAGTAAAAAAAATACTTAACAGCAATGGCGTTATAGTAGATAAAAAGATAAGAAAAGATCATAAATTCCCTGTTGGATTTATGGATATTATTGATATACCAAAAGTAAATGAAAGTTATAGGATTATTTTTGACAATGTTGGAAAATTCAAGCTAGAAAAAATTGACAAAAAAGACTCTGAGAATAAAATATGCAAAATCATAGGCAAAAAGATATTAAAAGATGGAATTATTCAGTTAAACCTTTATGACGGAAAAAATATTATTGTTTCAAAAGATAATTATAAGGTTGGAGACAGCATTGTAATAGGCTTAAAAGATAATAAAGTAGTTTCTGTTTTAAAACTAGAAAAGGGCGCGTTTGTTTATATAATTGAAGGAAACTATGCTGGAAGCCATGGTATTCTGGAAGATTTTAAGGGGCAAAACAAGTCAAGCACAATATTGCTTAAGACTGGAGATAAAAAAATAGAAACTTTGAAGCAATATGCTTTTGTTGTTGACAAGGATGTTGTTAAAAAATGAAAGATGTAAAAATTGAAAAGATGACATTAAACATTGGAACAGGAGAACCTGGAGTTAAGCTAGATAATTCTGTATTGTTGCTTCAAAAAATAACTGGAAAGAAGCCAATACAAACCCTGGCAAAAAAAAGAATTCCGACATGGAAGATAAGGCCTGGACTGCCAATTGGCTGTAAAGTTACATTAAGGGGTAAAGAAGCAGGGGAACTTCTTGGAAGGCTTTTAGAGTCAAAAAGCAAAAATCTTGACATGAAAAATTTTACTGATGGAAGCTTGTGCTTTGGCATTAAGGAATACATAGAAATTCCGGGGGTAGAATACGATGCAAAAATAGGAATCATAGGTTTTGATGTTGCAATTACATTTAAGAGACAAGGGTATAGGATAAAACACAGGGCAATAAAAAAGAAAACAATCTCAAAGAAACATGAAATAAAAAAAGAAGAAATAGTTGCATTTATGCAAAAAACATATGGGGTTAATGTAATATGACAAGCAGTGATTATAGAAAGATGTTAAGCCAGCTTAAGAACAATAAAGTCAAGGCTAAAAAATTTTTGAAGCATAACAAGCCAAAAGATAGAAAATATGGAAGAATGACAAAAAAATGCAGAATATGCGGAAATACAAGGGGCATGATAAGCAAGTACAATATAATGCTATGCAGAAGATGTTTTAGATTAGCTGCTAAAGAGCTGGGATTTAAAAAATACAGGTAAAAATGGACAACTTAAACAACGCACTATCAAAAATGATGAATGCTGAAAGAATAGGCAGAGATAAATGCATTATTCTTGTCAGTTCAAAAATAACCAAGGATGTTTTGATTATTATGAAAAACAATGGGTATATTGGAGATTTTAAGGAGATAAAAGATGGAAAAGGTGGAAAAATTATAGTAAACCTAATTGGAAAAATAAATAATGTTGGGGTAATAAAGCCAAGATTTTCAGTTAAAATGAATCAGTATGAGAAGTATGAGAAAAGATTTATGCCGGCAAAAGATTTTGGCTTTATTGTTGTTTCAACTTCAAACGGCATGATGACTCATATAGAAGCAAAAGAAAAGAACTTGGGGGGAAGACTAATTAGTTTTGTTTATTAAGATGTTAAACATAAATGAAGAGATATTAATTCCCAATAATGTTGAGGTTTCTCTAGATGGCAAGAAAATAAAAGCAAAAGGCGAAAAAGGACAGTTAGAAATTGAATTTTATCATCCAAAAATAAAAGTAAACAAGGATAATAATAAAATAAGATTTAATGCTACAAATGCTACTAAAAGAGAAAAAAGATTGATTGGAACATTTAAGGCGCATATAAAAAATATAATAAATGGTGTTAATGATGGATATGAATATAGATTAAAGGTTTGCTCATCGCATTTTCCAATGAATCTTTCTTTGCAAGGCAGTAATTTAATTATAAAAAATTTTTTGGGGGAGAAAATTCCGAGAAAGGCAAAAATCCTTGATAATGTTTCTGCTGTGCTTGAATCAGACCAAATAATCTTGAATGGCCTATCTAAAGAAAAGGTTGGGCAGACAGCAGCAAATATAGAAAATGCTTGTAAAGTAAGCAAAAGAGACAGAAGAAGATTTGAAGATGGCATTTACATAACATTGAAAGGGGGCAAAAAGATAGAATAATATGACAGACATCAAAAGACTGCTTAAGATCAGGGAAAAAATAAAATCTAGAAAGCCAAAGTACTTGAGACAGGATGCTCATAGAGTCAAGAAACTTGATAAAAAATGGAGAAGGCCTAGAGGGATGCATTCCAAGATGAGAAAGAGATTAAAAAGTTATAGAAGAAACCCAGAAATTGGATATGGAAGTCCAAAAGAGGTAAAATATCTTAACAAAGAAGGATTAATGCCTGTTTTGATTAAATCTAAAAAAGACATTGAAAGTGCTAATGAAAATAATATTTTAATAATATCCAGAACTATTGGCTTGAAAAAGAAACTTGAGATTTTAAGACAAGTAAAAGGCAGGGGCTTGAAGGTAGAAAATATAGATGTTGACAAATTTATTGAAGAAAATGAAAAAATGCTGAAGCAGAGAAAAGAAGGCAAGAAAAAAATAGGGGTAAAAAAGGAGGAAGTAAAGGCTAAGGTAGAAGAGAAAAAGGATCATAAAGATGAAGAGAAAAAGGTTAAAAAAAGTGTATTGGAAGGCAAGGATGCTGGGAGGGTTAAGTAAAGATGAACTTAAAAACCCAGAAGAGAATTGCATCCATTGTTTTAAAAGTTGGAAAGAAACGAGTTATTTTTGACAAAGAAAAGCTCAATGAGATAAAAGGAGCAATAACAAAAAGGGATATAAGAAATTTAGTTGGTAAAGGCATAATAAAGGCAAGAAAAGAAAAGGGTGTTTCTAGATTTAGGGCAAGAAAAACTTTAGTACAACAAAGAAAGGGCAGAAGAAAAGGGCCTGGATCTAAAAGAGGCACTAGTTATGCAAGACTGCCTAGAAAAAGGAGATGGATCTTAGCAGTAAGGCCTCAAAGAAAATTCATTCAGGAGTTAAGGGATAAAGGCATGTTAAAAAGCAGCGATTATAGGAATCTTTACAAAATGATAAAGGGCGGGGCTTTCAGAAGCAGAAGGCATATAAAATTATACTTAGAGGAGCACAAGCTTGTTCAAGATGTTAAAAAGAAAAAGACAAGGCAAAACCAATTATAGGAAAAGGCTGATATTATTAAAATCAGGCAAGGTTAGACTAGTAATAAGAATCACAAACAGAAACATAATTGCACAAGCTGTAGAATATTATCCAAAAGGGGATAAAATACTGGCTGGTGTTGACTCGAGGGCATTAACAAAATATGGTTGGAATTCAAGCAAAAAAAATATGCCTGCAGCTTATTTAACAGGTTATTTGCTTGGGAAAAAAATCAATGGGAAAATAAAAGAAGCAATCCTTGATACTGGATTGCAGAATGCTAAAAAAAATAGGGTGTTATATTCAGCATTAAAAGGCTCTATTGATGCTGGCTTAAAAATTCCTGTTAAGGAAGATGTTTTTCCCAATCAAGAAGATATAATGGGAAAACACATCAAAGGAGATTTAAGAAATTTATTTGAAAAGGTAAAAAAGGCAATAGAAGATGGAAGAAACTGAGATTAAAATTATTGAGGAAGTTGAAGAAGTTGGAATTAAAACAAAGAAAGAAAAGGATTTAGATAGTTGGATTCCAAAAACTGACTTGGGAAGAAAAATAAAAAATAATGAAGTCATAGATATTGGATTTGTGCTTGAAAATGGATTAAGGATACTTGAACCAGAAATAGTTGATGCATTGGTTCCAAATTTAGAACAGGCATTAATAGAAGTCGGCCAAAGCAAAGGAAAATTTGGGGGTGGAAAAAGAAGCATATGGAGACAAACACAGAAAAAAACTAAGGAAGGAAATAAGCCGAAGTTTGCAAGTGTTGTTGTTGTTGGGAATAAAAATGAATTTGTTGGGATAGGAAAAGGCAAGGCTAAAGAAACTGTGCCTGCAAGGGAAAAGGCAATAAGGGCTGCTAAGCTAAACATGATAAAAATAAGAAGTGGCTGTGGGTCATGGGAATGCAACTGCAAGGAAGGACATTCTATACCTTTTAAAGTTACTGGGAAATCTGGAAGCATAATTGTTTCTCTTATGCCTGCTCCAAAAGGAACTGGATTAAAAATAGAAAAGGAATGTGGAAAAATGCTTGAACTTGCAGGAATAAAAGATGTTTATTCTAAAAGTTTTGGCCATACAAAAACAAAGTTGAATATGATCTATGCTTGTTTTAATGCATTAAGAAAATTAGCAGAGATTAAGGGAAGGTAATATGGAAAGCAAGCAGATTGCAATAATAAGGGTCAGGGGAGATTTAAAAAAGTCTCAAGAAGTTAGAGATACATTGCAGATGTTAAAACTATTTAAAAAAAATAGCTGTGTTGTTGTTAAAAATACAGAAGGTTTTGTTGGAATGTTAAAAAAAGTAAAGGATGTTGTAACCTGGGGGGAGATTGACAAAGAAACTTTTAAATTATTACTTATGAAACGAGGCAAATTAGCTGCTGGAAAATTTGTTGATGAAAATTATATGAAAGAAAAATTGAACAGCAACTTTGACAAGTTTACAGATGATTTTTTTGAACTAAAAAAAACTTTGAAGGATATTCCTGGACTGAAACAATTTTTCAGATTAAAGCCGCCAAACAAAGGCTTTGATAAAAATGGAATCAAGAAGCCATTTTCAATGGGCGGGGCTTTGGGGTATAGGAAAGAAAAAATAAATGATTTGATAAGGAGAATGTTATGATAAACAAAAGAAGAAAGGTTACAAGATATAGGGGAAGCAGGAATCACGGAGCTGGAACTAAAAAGAGAAGGGGTGCTGGAAATAGGGGTGGCAGAGGAATGGCTGGAAGTGGTAAAAGAGCAGACCAAAAAAAGCCGACAATTTTAAAATTATATGGAAGCAACTATTTTGGCAGGCATGGATTTAGCAGGCCAAGCAAATTATTAAAAAAGATAAAGACAATAAATATTGAAGAATTAAATAAATTTAAAGTTGATAATATAAATTTAAAGGAATTAGGATATGACAAGCTTCTTGGAAAGGGAAATTTAAATAGAAAAGTGAAAGTTTCTGTTGATCATGCTTCTAAGGGTGCAATTGAAAAAATAAAAAAACTCGGGGGGGAAGTGAAATTAAATGGCAATCAAAGACCTGTTGATGAATCTTCCTGAGGTTTCCAAGCCCCTGCAGAAAAAATTATCTTTTAAAGATAAACTAAAATGGACCTTAATAATTTTAGTTGCATTCTTTGTTTTATCTGTAATCCCATTATTTGGCTTGGGAGTAAACCAATTACAACAGTTTGAACAGTTAAGCATAATACTTGGGGCAAGCTTTGGAAGCATATTATCACTTGGTATAGGTCCTATAGTAACTGCTTCAATTGTATTGCAATTATTAAATGGGTCTGGGATTGTCAAGTTTGATACAACAACCCATGAAGGCAGAATGTATTTTCAAGGCATTCAAAAATTATTGTCAATATTTTTCATAATATTTGAGGCATTCATATATGTTTTTATGGGCGGTCTAGCCCCTGATCCTGCTTTAGCTTCTGGAACCTATAGATTGATGCAATTTTTCTTGATATTCCAGTTATTTTTAGGGGGAATATTAGTTATGTTAATGGATGATGTTATAAACAAATGGGGATTTGGGTCTGGAATAAGCCTGTTTATTGCTGCTGGCGTTTCAAGCCAGATATTTGTAAGGGCTTTAAGCCCGTTAACAACATCAGGAATACTTGCATTCGGAACAGCACAAGCACCTGTCGGACAAGTCTGGGTTTTATTTAGATCTTTAGCTAGTGGAAATCCTGCTGGCGCTGGAATTGCATTATCAACAATACTTGCTACATTGATAATATTTGTTGTTGCTGTTTATGCACAATCAATGAAGGTTGAAATACCATTAAGTTTTGGCAGAGTCAGGGGATATGGAATAAGATGGCCTTTGCATTTTATATACACAAGTAATATTCCTGTAATATTGATTGCTGCTTTGATAGCAAATATTCAGTTATGGGCTAGGCTGCTTGAGAATTGGGGTAGACCAATCTTAGGAACATTTGTTGGAAACCAGCCAGTATCTGGATTGGTTTCTTGGCTTTTTGCTCCGAATATAGTTCAAGAAATAATTCAAGGAACATTTAATTTTAATATATTAGGACATAGCTTTGTTTATGTATTGTTTTTTATTATTGGGTCTGTTATATTCAGTATATTTTGGGTTCAAACATCTGGAATGGATGCTGAAAGCCAAGCAAAACAGATAATGAATTCTGGATTGCAGATACCTGGATTCAGAAGAGACATAAGGGTTGTAGAACAAATTTTAAATAGGTATATATTGCCTTTAACAGTTATGGGGGCTATTGTTGTTGGGGTTTTAGCTTCAAGCGCTGATTTACTTGGGGCTTTGACATCTGGAACTGGAATATTATTAACTGTTATGATAATTTATAAATTGTATGAGGAAATTGCCCAGCAGCACATGATGGATCTGCATCCGGCTTTAAGGAAAATGATGGAGAGTTAAATGGCACTAAACAATTTTTTTAATTTTATTTTTGGATGGGCTGTAAATATAAGCCCTTTAATCGGGATGATTGTAATATCATTTTTTTTGACTTTGATAGTAACCTTGGTTTACAAATGGACAACAGACCAAGTTATGATGAAATCATTAAAGGATGAATTAAAACAGCATCAAAAAGAAATGAAAAACTATAAAGATGATCCAAAAAAAATGATGGAAATACAGGGAAAGGCTATGGAAAAAAATATGAAATATTTTATGCATAGCTTAAAACCAATGATAATAACTTTTATTCCTTTGATATTGGTTTTTGGGTGGCTGAAATTAACCTATAATGGCATAGAAGTATTGTTTGGGTTAAGTTGGATATGGAGTTATATAATCTTTTCAATGATATTCAGCATAGTCTTAAGAAAAGTTTTGAAGGTTTATTAAGATGAAACAGATAAGAAAAAAATTAGCAAGTCGAGTTAGTGTATATACTAGAAAAGAAAGGCCTGGCAAAAAAACCTGTGCTAACTGCAGCAAAGTCTTGCCTGGAATCTTGAATTTTAAAACTTCTAAGATAAGAAATATTGCGAGGACAAGAAAAAGGCCTAGCAGAAAATTTGGCGGGTATTTATGCAGCAGATGTTCAAGAAAAATGATCCTGCAAGGGGTTAGAAAATGAGCATCTTTGAAATAGGAAGGCTAGCTGTAAAAATAGCTGGAAGAGATAGTAGTAATTATTGCGTTATCATAGATGTTTTAGATGAAAAATATGTTATGATAGATGGAAATGTTCGAAGAAAAAAATGCAATATAAATCATCTTGAGCCCTTAAAAGATGTATTGAAAATAAAGAGGAATGAAGGTCATGAAAATGTGATTAAAGCCATGAAACAGGCTGGAATTAAAATAATAGAGAAAAAAACAAGGGCAAAAAATAAGGGGTTAAAAGTCAGGCCGAAGAAAATAAAGATAAAAAAATCAGTTGATGAAAGCAAGAAAGTTAAGAAAAATGAAAAAAGAAAATAATGAGATTTTAAAGGAAAAAATATACGAATTATAT
>JACQNI010000056.1 GCA_016203135.1 Candidatus Woesearchaeota archaeon | reverse complement strand
TCCTGGAGCATCCCAGTAACAGCTGCATTGAGTATAAGTTCCGCAGCTTTCAGGATCATTTTGATTTCCATTAAGCCCGACTTCAAAAGTCAGGCTTTTGTCAGAACAGAAATTATTTTCAATTAGAGAGTGTTCCTGAATGCTGGATAATATAACTTCTTTTTCTTCTTTAGGAAGGTTAATCCAGTTATCACAAGCTTCTTGAGTTGTGAATTGCGAGCAAGATGTTTGAATTCCTAATTTTGGAGTTATTCCAACACATCTCTGCAAAGAACTGCAATCTTCACAAGCGCATGTTTCAACTCCATATTCGCACTGCTTATTAATATTGCAGTTTCCGCCACTAGTTACACATTTTCCTGTAACTGAATCATATAGCGTTCCCAATGGACATTCACAATATCCACTTCCATTATTTGCAAATGTGGTATTGCACCATACAGCGCTGCTTCCAGAAACAGAACAAGTAAAATTATAAGAAGAAATATTAAATATTGTTCCATCGCCAACACACCCCATTATATAATAACCTTCAGGATTAAAATAACACTGGCTAGAGCCACAGCATCCAGCAATATTTGGAATCTTATTCGGATTTACTCCAGTGTTCCAAGGAATTCCGTAAGTGTCTTTTTCAGGATCAGATAAATTAACATTGCCAGCAACAGGGTAAGTTACTTGTTTGCCTGCAGAACATAAATTTGGAGGGCAATATTCTCCGTTATTAGTTGTATCTGCCATATCAATATAAGTATCTCCATCATTATCAATTGCATCAATACATATACCTGCAGGAAAAGGGCATAAAGTATATTGTGAATTTGGTATTGGCCATCCGCCGCCACATGGCTGTACATTTGTAAATTTATTTCCATTACCAAAAGTATTTGATCCACTAATGCATTGGAAGTCTTTATCAGTGTTTTCACACGCAAAATTATCTTTTAATGTGTTTTTTACCCCAATTCTTAATATTATCCCGGCTAAATTATTGCTTACATTGTTTTTATTTACAAAATTATTATCTCCTGAAATATCAATTCCAATATTCATGCTAGTTATATTATTGTGGCTTATGTTATTCCAAAAATTCTGGCCGCTAAAAATAATTCCGCCTGAAGAACTGCGCAATATATTAAAAAGAAGAGAACTATTACTAACTGCTGATAATGAGATCCCATAGTTATAATTGTAACTTACATTGCTTCTTCTAATACTAATATTAAAGGCATTAGTTGCGTATATCCCATCATTATTGAATGATATTGTATTATTGATTATTGTTGCATTATTAGTATTATCAAAAAATATGCCTCTGTCAAATTCTCTTATAATTGTTCCATTGATTGTTATATTTTTTCTGCTTATAGCTTCAATTCCTGCAAGGCTTCCGCTTACTCCTTGAATTTTCTTTCCATTCCCATTTAGAATAACATTATCTGATAGAATCCTAATGCACGATTCGCCGCTTTTTCCTGTTATATCATTCATTAAATTATAAATTCCAGGAATTTTTATGTCTCTGCAGCCTGATATTTGATAACATAAAATGTAATCTGTTGCTGTTGGCCAGGTTTCAGTGCATCCGGTTTTTAAAATACTGGAAAACTCATTTCCAGTGCCAGTTGTTCCTGAAGAGCCACTAGTGTCTCTATTGCACGCAAAATCCTTGGTATTGCCGCAAGAGGTTGTGTCTTTTACCTGAACATTATTTGTATTGGATAATAACACTCCCGATCCGCTTGAAATGATTGTGTTTTTTTCTATAGATGCTGATCCAGATAATCCAGATACTCTTTTAAATTCTATGCCGCTTCCAGCGCAATTTTGTATATTTAAATTTTTTACAATTATATTGCTAATGCTCCTATCTGCAAAAACTGCATTTGCTCCAGCCCTAGAATCACAGGTTATTTTATACCCTCTTCCATCTAAAGTAACACCATTAACATCTATTACAATACAACTTGATCCAAAAGAAGGAATAAATGGGTTTTGAGGAGTTCCAATATCCTGGGTTAGGAAATAGGTTCCAGGATTGGAGAGAATCATGCATCCAGTTACAGGTATTCCAGTAGGGGGAGATGTGGGGCATAAAGTATAATCAGTTCCCTGCTGAGGCCAGCCTGAACGGCAATTAGAAACCTTTGTAAGTTTATTTCCATTGCCATAATTGCCTTCTCCATCAAAACACCAAAAGTCATGATAAGAATTGTCACATGCTTCATTATTAGTCACATTATTTTCATTCCCATCAATAAATATGCCATCATAAGAATTTAGAGCTTTATTTCTTACTAAACTGTTTCTATTTCCCATAACAAAAATCCCTTTATTATTATAAGAAAACTCATTATTTTCTATCAGAGAATATTCAGTTAAATACCCACTAGGCTCATTTCCAGACATATAAATACCATTTCTAAATTTAATTATCTTAATCCTTTTTATTTCCAGGTTTTTTTTGCCATAAGCATATATTCCGTCAACATTCAGATCGTTATTCCCAATTATTGAGTAACTGAAGCCATCAAGAGTAACAAAATTCGAATTAATGTTTACACAAGCTCCACTTTTTTTATCACTTATAATATTTGATTTTAATACATAAGTGCCTGGAGAATTTATATCTGTACACGCATTTATTTGAACATTATTGCATGAATTAGGATCTGGAGCTGGCAGAGTTCCGCAATTATTATAATTAGCTGTTGCGAATTTGTTATTTAATAAGGAAGTTCCTGTAGAACTATCACATTGAAGATCATATTGAATATTTCCACACATTCTGTTATTGTCCAGCCGAACATTATTAGAATTAACAGTTACGCTAACTCCCCATTTATTTGAGGAAAACACATTATTCTCAATTACTCCATCAGTCACGCGGGTAAAGCTAATTCCATAACCATATTGATTATCTATTATTTTGATGTTTCTTATTGTTACACTTCTCACATTATCTGCATAAATTCCGGTAGCATAATTTATGCCGAGATTCCCTTTAATCATATAACCATTGCCATCTAAAACAACATTATCAGAACTGATTATTATGCATTTACTTGTTCCAGGCACAAAACCTCCACTGCTTAAATCAATATTTCTTGTTAAAACATAAGTGTCGGGGATTGTTATTTCCTGGCATCCGCTTATATATCGCAGAGCACTTACATTCACGCTTAAAAATATTAAAATTAATGCAAACATTACAGAAACAAATATTCTCAACTTCCACCTCATTTTAATTTTTAAAATAATCCTTTAGTTATTGATAAATAATAAAGAAAAACGAAATTTATAAAACTATCTCAAGCTGTTTTTATAAATTCTAATATCTGTATTATAT
>JACQNI010000061.1 GCA_016203135.1 Candidatus Woesearchaeota archaeon | reverse complement strand
TTTTTGGTTTATAAGGTAAAAAAATAAATATTTTTAATAAATACTCTCAAAGAATTGTGGATAATATTTATAATAAATACAATATTTTTTAAGTACTTCTGTTTTTATACCTATCTTTTTACTTGGATTTGATCTTAGTTTTTTATCTTGCTTGATAAGGGAATCTATATGCATTTTTTCTTTTAATGAGATTATAGGACAATCTATATCTAGAATTTCTTGAGTATTCCTGCAAAAATAGAAATTTGATAATTCTTTTTTTAATATTCCTATATCCAACTCTTTACAGAATATAACACCGAATGTATACATTCTTTTTGTATCCTTATAGGATAAATTGAACATAGGTATATATGCAATCTCTTCTATTTGATTTCTTAACCCATTTTGAATCGAGGTTATTAAAATTGAATTTAACATTTTTGGAAAGTCTTTGATATCTTTTAGCATTACTTCTCCAGGGAGGTATTGTTGATATTTCGTCTTGAAATTTTTTAATGCTTCTAAACTACTTGGAGATTCACCTTCAATAGTCACCAAAAGAAAGTCATTCGCTTTAGCATGTGATGAAATTATTTCCACATCAGATATCATCGATTCATCTATTTCTTTATCATAATCTAACCATACAAATAATTTGTCATTCCAAGGTGCAAATCTTTGAAAATATTCTTGAGAATCGCAAATATTTAACTTTACAAAGTCAAATGGTTTATTAAATTTAAATCTAATCTTATCATCTTTTTTATTTTCAATCGAAGTCATTTTATTTATGTTAAGATACTTATGGAACATAATAAAATCTGCAAAGTAAACAGAACCAAACCCAATATAATGATATTTATCTATTTCAATTTTTATAGAAGCACTTAGGTGTAATAATGCCTCAATGATAAGCTTACGCTCAATTTGCTTTTTAAGACGTAATAAATAATTTACTTTCTCATAACTATACTCTACTAGATTAGTCATTTGTTATCTCCTCTATTTCAATATAATAGTCAAAAGTTTTTTCTCCAACCGATCTATTGGACATTGAGGAATCTCCAAGTTTCTTTTTTACCTTTTTTACTAGTTCTTTTTCTTTTGAGTAAGATATATTTGTCCATTTTGATATCGGTGCATCTTTATAAACAATATCACCCTTAACAACAGGTATAATACCCTTTGATTCTTCTTTAATATCCTTTCTTGCAATTTCAGTAATTCCTTTAAAAAGAGATCTACCTATTGTATCTCCAGTTTCTTTATCTTTTGTTCTACCAGCAAGTCGTATTACTTCAACAAAAAGATTAGTAACCGATCTCATTTCAACTTGTGCTTTTCGATATATAGGTGAATCTTCTTGTATATCTTCTTTAGTAGTATGCCATGGTAATGAGATTGGATTATCTGATCTAAAAAAAACTAATCCTAAAAACTTATTATCTTCGGCATAATGATAAATTTTACCATCTGACCCACCCCAACCTGTTTTTGTAGTCGTGTCATTTCTAATAATCAATCGATCGTTACAAAAGACATACCAACCGTATGTTTTAACCTCCCAAATGTCTCCTGGGGTAAAACCCGCATAAATTTCTACTTCTACTTCCCCCCAATTAAATTTTTTATGATAAGGTTTAAATTTTTTATTCTCAGATAAAAAATTGAATTCATATGGTTCTACTGGTATATTCTTTACATTAATTGTTACTTTTTCAGTTATTAAAATTGAATATGTATTCTTTATCTTCTCTCTAAGAGTATTTTCAAAATGAACTGTATCAAATTCCTTGCTAATCCCAGAATATAACTCGGTTATAGTAATTCTTGTCATCGGTTTTCCCTTGGATTTTGTTTCTTTCTCAAAACTGAGTTTCCAGTTTTCTTCATCAATAATCCATTTTTCATTAATTCTAATAGAATAATAATCATGACCATCATCAGATTCAATAAGTATATTTTTACCCATCTTGAATATTGCTCTCTTCATGCCTACCCCAAATACACCGATAGTTTTTACTTTTACCTCTTTTAGCATTCCAAATCTGAATACCTTATCATAGATATTTTCTTTTTTTATACCTCCACAATCGTCTTCTATAACAAATTGATCTTTAGAAAAGTTGACTGAAATGTTTTTTCTTCCTTTCAACTTATTCTCAATATATCCATCTATGGAGTTATCAATAAGATCGAGTACTGCATCAGTTAGTTGTATATCTCTAACAAGAGTTGCGATAAAGAAACTTTTAGTTGGAGATGCATCTATTTCGCTACTGGGCAAAGATTTAGGCATATTACCACCCCATTAATTAACAACAAAACAAGTATATAAAAATCTTATGTTTTGTAACCGATATAAACTATACATTTTTATACTAGTATTTATAAGAGTAGATTATGAACGTAAAAACTCCAACATTCTTAAAATGGGCTGGTGGTAAACAACAATTATTATCTCAATTCTCTAACTATTTCCCAACAAATGTTGATTACTATGTAGAACCTTTTTTGGGAGGGGGGGCAGTTTTTTTCTATATCTTAAAGTACAAGCATCCAAAATCTGCAAGGGCATTTGACAGTAATAAAGAGTTGATTAATGTATATTTGCAAGTTAAAAATAATATTGATGAACTTATAAAACAACTTGAAATACTAGAAAACGAACATAATAATACAAACGACCCATTAAAATACTATTATTCAAAAAGAACAGAATTTAATCATTTAATATCAAATAAAAGACATCTTAGGAAAAATGATATTAAAAAGGCAGCTATTTTTATATATTTAAATAAAACTTGTTATAATGGATTATATAGAGTAAATTCTTTAGGCGAATTTAATGTTCCCTTTAATGGGTGTGAAAAAGTCAATCTGTTTGATAAAGAAAATTTAATTGAAGCCAATAATTTAATTAAAGACATAAATTTTGAATGTAAAGATTTTAGAGATGTCAAATTTTATAAAAAGGAAACAATATATTTTGACCCACCTTATTGGCCCAAAAAAAATGGGTTTATAAGCTATACTAATCCCCAATTTAGTCAAAATTCTCAAATTTTATTAGCAAATTTATTTAAAAAACTTCATGCAAAAGGGTACAAATCATTGATATTAAGTAATAGTGATACTCAATTTATAGATCAACTTTATAATGAGTTTAATATATTTAAAATAAATGCTAGACGAATGATTAATTGTAATGGTAATGGGAGAACTAAGATTAACGAAGTATTAATCACTAATTATTAGACATAAAGTTTATATAGACCACTATTATAATAAATTCCAAAATGCCTAACGTAATAAAATCTGAATGCCCAAAATGTGGTAAAAAAGGAAAGAATTATGAACAGATTGAAGATAAATTCGGTTGGAGAATAATTAAGGGTAAAAAGAGGCCTCAATCTTATTGTAGGGAATGTAGGAGAAGATTTTGAAAACCGCAACATTTATATATGTGTTTACTTCGTGCGTTCTATGTGGTTAAATATATATAAGCTGGTGCATTCATAGAATGCATGGAAAGACAAATTATTAAAGGTATAAGCCTTATCAAAAACTCTGATTACAGGAAAAGAATATTAATCAGTTTAAGTGACATAAACTATTTAACCCCATCAGAAATTTCACAAAAAACAAAAATAAGACTTAATCATGTCAGTAACTTTTTAAAAGACCTAAAAGATAGCAAATTAATATTGTGTCTAAATGATGAGGACAAAAGAGGCAGATTATATCAAATTACAGATTTAGGAAAAAAGGTGATTAAAGAAAATGGAACTCAAGATTAACCAAATAATTCCAGGAGATTGTTTGGACACATTTAAAAAAATCCCAGATGAGTTTGTTGATTTAATAGTCACTGATCCACCTTTTAATATCGGCAAAAATTACAAGACCTACAAAGATAGGATGACAAAAGAAGGGTACATTAAGTGGTGTGAAGAATGGCTTGCCGAATGTATAAGAATTCTAAAACCTCATGGCAGTTTATACTTATTCAATTATCCGGAAAATAATGCTTATTTAATGCCCTTTCTTGACAAAAACATGATTTTCAAAAGATGGATGACTTGGCATTATCCTACAAATACTGGAATGTCCCCAACAAACTATACAAGATCACAGCACAGCATACTTTTTTACACAAAAACGGAAAAAGCAACGTGGAATAAAAATTCAATAGCAGAGCCATATAGGAACCCGACAGATAAGAGAATCTTGGATAGACTAAAGAATGGAAGTGCAGGTAAAACTCCTTACGATGTTTTTAATTATAATATTGTCAAAAATGTAAATAAAGATAAAACTGAACATGTTTGCCAGTTGCCTGTTGAATTGGTTGAAACACTCATTAGGGCAAGCAGTAATGAAGGGGATTTAGTTTTTGATCCTTTCATGGGTTCTGGAACTGTGGCAGTAGCAGCTAAAAAGTTAGGTAGGAATTATTTGGGTTGTGAAATCGATAAGTATTATTGCAAAATAATCAACGAACGATTATCGAAAATTGAAAAACCATTAAGTAGATTTACTGAAATAAAGGCAAAGAACATGGCAGCAATTACAAGCTTTCTATAATTTTACTTTTTCTCGCTTTAGCTTTACAGTATTTCTAGGAGTTATTTCAAAATCTCCAAAGAAAACAATTTTATCTTTTTTCTCATAAACTGCTTTTGCTGTTAATGTTGGTCCATAAAATTTCTTTTTAATGTTAGATTTCCAATCGACATTTTTAAGTTGGGTTAAACAACAAAAAAATTCGTCAAAATTCCCTCCCCAAGATATTAGTAAATAATCAAATGGTCTTTGACTAAATTCACCACCTGTCCAAGCGTTTTCAGTTGAGGTCATTTTTATTTCCATAGGCTTATTTATTTTAGTGAATAAAAGGTCTGGTTCTCTATCAGCCAATGCCCTTTTTACTTTGTAACCTAATCTCTTTGTAAAGACATCAGACGCCACCTTTTCCATAATTTTGCCTATGATTTCAGATAAATTCTTATTACTAAAACTGAGGTCGTATTCGTCCATAAGTTCTTTTTTGAATTTCTGCATCCTAAAAGAAACCCCTTCAAGAATTTCTACTACCATATCTTTAGTAATATTAAATTCATTCATTTTGTTGAAAGCACCTCTCCTTTTTTTGTTATAACATACAATTTTCCAATCTTATCTTTAGGATTAACACATTCTATCAACTTTTTATTAGAAAGTTCCTTTAAAGTAAAAGAAGCCTGAGAAATGGCTATTTTCAGCGATTTCTTGATATAATTAGTAGATAAAGGCTTATCCGATTTTGCAAGTAACTCTAATACACTCTTTCTTCTAGAGCCTCTATTAACCCAAGCATACAGCCCCCAATCCATAAACTATAG
>JACQNI010000051.1 GCA_016203135.1 Candidatus Woesearchaeota archaeon | reverse complement strand
TTTTTTTATTTTTTATAATTATAAAAAACTAGTCAATTTAATTTGGTTTTTTATCATGGCTAAAATTTTGCTTTGTTTTAATATTTCTGATACGTCAAGGCTAAACTTGTTTTTTACTAGTGTTTTTATATAATCAATCATCAGTTCATTGTTTTCAAATTCAAGATAGTTTTGCATTGATTTTCTTGAACACTCTCTAACAACCCAGACACCTAAAGAATTTTTGTATTCATCAGTAACTATTCTTAAAGAAAAAACTGTTGCTTGTCTTTTTAATTCATATAGTTTTTCAAGAACTGCAAGCCTGTTGCTATAATAGCCTCCAGCTGTGTCTTCTGCATATGTTTTTCTTCCATGATAAAACTCAAAATCTGTCCAGAATTCATCATGCTTTTTTTCATATAACTCATAGTTCCAAACATCTGGGAACAATAATATAAAATAATAGTTGCCAAAATAATCGCCATAGTATAATCTTGGCTTTTCTAGGACTTCATAATTTTTTATATCATCTATAAATTTTTTTCCAATTACATCATCTATTAAAGTAATAGACCAGCGACTAGGAACAAGTTTTCTGTTTTTTTTCAATCCTAAATTGCCTGTTGATATCAACTTAGTTAGAAAAGATTCTTCAAATCCTTTTTTATAGAGATATAAAACTGCTTCATCAGCTTTTAGATCTGTATCATCAACTGCTTTTTCTACCCTTGAATCAACTTTAACATTACTAGTAATCCTAGCTTTTATTAATTCAGCTTTAGGGCCGGTTGGGGCTGTAAAATTATATAGGGTTAATTTTTTGCTTGGCTTGTTTTTTAAGTTAATTTCTAGATCTGCTCCTTTTAGAGACATTGCTATTTCTTTTGTAATATCTAGGTATTTATTGTAAGATTTAACATGGGAGTTAAATCTTGAGTTTATTAAATTCAACCTTAAGTCTAGGATTTCTTTTTGGGTAAACTCATTGTTAAACCAGAGCTTTGGGGAGTCATAGACAACAGCATCTTCAATTATTTCTGGAGGGGCTAGAATGCCAACGTTAATATTTGGATAGTTAAACCTGCCTACAAAAACACTTGGAGAGGTTCCATAAAAGTCTTTTTTAAAATCGTTTGTTTTTAAGAACAAAGAGCTGTAATTAACTTTCATATTATCTAAATATTTTTAAAGTATAAAAAAGTTACTTATGTATTATAACATAACAAATATAAACTATAGAAAAAAGAAAAAAACATGGGTTTTAAAAAAGGTAGCAAGATTTTATTATCATTAGATGATTCTTTATTAGTAAAAAAAGTTTCTTTTGGGTCTTTTGCTGATATTACAAAGCCTTTAAGGAAAGCAAAAAAGAAGATAGAAGAAAGACAAGTTAATTCTTTAGTTCATAAAATAAGAGCAAAGAACAAATTATTTTAATTTCCAACGAAAATCTTATACTTGTCTTCGTTGTTTATTTCCATGAGAATTCTTTTTATAATAACCTGTTTTGGATCTGGCATTAGCTTTACTCGCTTCTTTATGTCTTCAAAACTCTTAAAGTCTCCGTTTTTTCTCTCTTCTAATATTTCCCACATGTGTTTTTTTCCTATTCCAGGCAATAATTCAATCTGATGTCTTCTTGCATTTATAGGGCCAGCAGTAGAAAAAAACTTTACAAATTTCTCTTCATTTTTGTTTACTAAATCATTTACAACTATGTCTAGTTCTCCTTTGGCTGTTTGGGTTAATTTTTCTAGGTCAATTCTTCCAAGAATATGGTGAACCTTATCTCGTTTTCCCTCTCCGATATAAACTTCTTCTTGAACTTGCAAGGAAACATCTTTCTTTGGTATTAATTCTAATAAAACAAAGTGATCCTTGCCAAGGGCTTGGACTATTGGAGATTTTTTATGGGACTGCCTAGTATCAAAAGGATACCCGTTTGGCAAATAATCCAGCACTATGGCTCGTTCTTCTTTCATTTTTGACCTTAAAACTAGTGTAATAGTTCTTTAAATAATAATCCATAAGAATTCAAAGTTATAAATGTTTGGCTCATTCCAAACTTGGTAAGATATCCAATTCTTTAGAACTGGGAGTAATACCGCCTCCAAAGTATTTATAAATGTTAAAAACAATATGGCTTGTATGGAAGTTAGAGCAACTGCCAAAGTCAAAATCAAAGCAAGTCCTGAAATAATTAAAACCATTAAAGTCTATAAAAAAGGCTTGCAGTTCTGTATTAACCAAGCTTGGAAAAGGAAAATCAATAACAACATCAAGCTCCATCCCTTTGTTTATCCTTCTCTTAGAAAGAGAGGACTCCAATCCCAACTCGCTATTGCTTGTATCAAACAGGCTTGTGGAATGGTTAAAAAAGCTAAATCCAAGCCAATTATCAATAAAACTTCCATGAGATATAATTTCCCAAGAAGTGCCTCTTTTAAGAACAATATGTTGAGTCTGGCTACTATCAAAGGAAGAATCAAGATTCCCTTTAATGTTCCTGATTGCTATAAACAATATTTCTCTTGGAATATCAAAGAAAGCTTGTTGAGAATAGATAAAAAAGGAAGATGTTTCTTTCTTTTTTGTTTTGCTAAAGACATCAAAGCTAAAGGCTCTAACTTCCAAAACAGAGTTCTTGGAATTGATGTCGGCATAAACAATATAGCAGTAACATCCGATAGAATATTCTTTAATGCTAAACAAATAAAACAAAAGAGGATCAGATTTCAGAGACTCAGGAAAAGACTTCAAGCCAAAGGCACTCATTCCAGTAAAAGACTCTTGAAGAAGATTGCTGGAAGGGAAAAACGGTTTATGGCTTATTGGAATCATAAGATAAGCAAAGAGATTGTCAACTGTGATGCTGGAACTATCATCATGGAAAACCTTAAGGGAATAAGAAAAGTCAGAAGAGGGAGAAAACTCAATTTTTGGCTTAATGGTTGGAGTTTCTATCAACTGCAAGAGTTTATTAAATATAAGGCTGAAAGAAAAGGAATTAAAGTCATAAGGGTTAGTCCTTATCTTACTTCCCAAGCCTGTTCCAACTGCGGAAATATTGGTTTTAGATCCAAAGGTTTTTTTATTTGTTCCCATTGCAATTATTCTCTCAATGCTGACCTAAATGCAAGTTATAATCTTGCTAAACACAACAGCAAGTCTGATGGTGTTTTGGCATCTGTAACAATGCCTTACATCCAAGCTAATGAACACAAAGGCTCAATAGCAACTGAGTGCGAAGCTATGGATAAATACCCCCTGCTTTAGCTTGGGAATATGTTACCTTAAAGACTCCAGTAATTTTTTTAAGTCTTCATCTGTAAGGGTCATGTTTTCGCCAGAGATTATCACTTTTAAACTATCTAGGTCTTCAGGCATCAAGTCAAGCAGCTTTACAATGTGCCTTTCTTTAAGCCTTTGTAGGTTTAAAGAAGCTATTTTTTTCTTAATATCTTCCTGATCTTTTTTTTTATTTGTAACAAGCAAATTCAAGTATTCATTTGTTTTATTGCTTCTAAAATTCAAGGATTTGTCTCTTTTTTCTATGGCTTCTAGATTTTCCTTCATTTCAAGCAATGTTATTGGCTGTTCTTCTATTATTTTAATTTCCATTTTATATCCTTACAAGATGAATTGGGTGAACAAGTATGCTTTTTTCTTTATTGCCGTCTTTTATTGAAACATAATAGCAATTACCTTGCTTTTTTTCTATAATTCCTGACTTGCCATGAAATCTTCTAAAGTATATGCCTTTTTGATATCCTGGATCAGCTTTTAATATTACTTTGTCTCCGTTAGTATATTTTTGGAGATATTTTGATATATCTGTCTTGCCTTTTTCAGAGATATTTTTTCTGAATTTAGACCTTGTTTTCCTTCTATTTCCGCCAATTCTTCTCATTTTTTAGAACTAAGCTAATAGGTTTATAAAACTTATTGTTCCTTGCAGGAATCTATAAGTTTTGTTAAAACCCTGTCCATTGCATAGAACAAGTTAAAGTCTGTTATTTCTGAATTATATGGCTTTCCATCAATGATGACTTTTGCTTGTAGTTCATATTTAACATTGCTGTCTTTTTCTGGGTTTTTATGTATTGCCTTTAAATGTAAACTTAATTCTTGAAATTCATTGGATTGAGAAATCTTTTTTGCATAAGTTCCAATCATCTTTTTTACTACAATTAACTGTGAAGGGTCCAAGTCCTTAAAACCAACAAGCTTTATGTTACCGCCTAATTCTATCATTTAAAGCTAGAATATTTTTATGGTTAAAAAAGGTTTCTATTTTTGGCGTTGGTGCAACCATGGTCTGAACATACCATGTCTTGTGTTTAAGTATTTCTCTAAATACAACATATAATAGGGATGCACC
>JACQNI010000065.1 GCA_016203135.1 Candidatus Woesearchaeota archaeon | reverse complement strand
TTTGATTTTCTGCATAATACCGGAAATGAGGAAAATTATTTATTGGACAATACTGAATTTAAAAATATTGTAAGGAATGCATTAAGGGACGAGATGTTTACAGAGAAAGATTACACAGTGAATTCCGCTTCCGGCGTTAATTTAAGATTAAGGAATTTAAAGCCGAATGCCAGCAATACTTATTTATTATATTTAAATTCTACAGGAATGCCTGTTGACTTGCCTGTAGTTTTGGCGCATGGGCTATTTAGTAATTTGTCAACATGGCAGACATTAGCTTCTGAAATTTCCAACACAGGAAGGGATACCTGGCTTATCGAAATAACAGGAGGCCCAGGGCAGGATTGCGAGGATTGTGTTGATTACACTTTTTATAATTTAACAGATGACTTTGTTCCAACATTGCTAAATGAAGTTTTGGATTTAACAAATAAAAATAATTTACAATATGTTGGATTTAGCAATGGGTGCAGAGCTGCATTGGACAGCCTGGAAAGGAATAAGTTTGATTCTAATAAAGTTGAGACTTTTGTTGCGGTTGGGTGTCCGGGGGCGTTTGAGGGGAATAGCCCCATTGCAAATATTATAGCATCTAAAGATAGACAGATTTCACAGAGATTAGAGTCAAGAAATCTAAGTCATATGTCATTAAAAGAAATTATTCTTATAGGAGCACTAGATAGAAATCTTATATCTAGCGATATCACAAATAAAATATCATTGAATCTATGGAAATTTTATGAAGATAAAATTATTTTAAATAATGATACTCAACCAGGGAATATAAGTATTTTTAATTTTACAATAATCCAAGGAAATGAATTTGGATCGAGTGATGGTGTAGTTACAATAGAAGATGAAAGGAAAATTTATCAAAATGTGAATAAGGATTTAAATAATAAAAATCATTTCAACATTTTTGCTTCACACATAGGTCTTGATGACAAAGAAAGAACAAAGAGTATAATAAGGAAAACATTAAATAAGGAAAAACTTAGTTTTTATGAGAGAACAATAAATTTAATAAATCAAAGCGGTTAAATATAAAAAGATGGTTAAAAAGAATATAATCTGGGTTTCTGGAGCAATATTAAGTTTGTTGATGGGTATAATTGGGATAGTAGGCTATCAAAAATGCATAGATAATGTTGGTTGCTTGCTTTACACTTTTATTCCTCTATTCCCTGGAATAATGTTAAATTTAACGGGATTGATTTCTATTGTCGTTAGTTTAATCTTCTGGTTTCTTCTCGGCTCTTTAATCGGGTTTCTAATTTATAAGATTAAAAAGAAGTAAGATGTGAATATATAGTTAGACTTTTTACAATTCTTTAGATAGGTCTTTGTATAACCTGTTAGTACCCTTTAAACCAGATTCATAGTTATCCGAAACCAATTCTTTTAAAGAATTTTTTACTTTTTCAAAATAGGTTTGAAAAAAATTTATTGATAAATCTTCATCATTTTTACCTTTTATGAATAATTCTGGAAATAATTTCATTAGTGCTATATAACCTGTCGTTTTTGTTAAAATGTATTTTTTATTAGCCCATTCATTTTTAAATACATTTTTAATTGCGGTAAAATAATTATTTAATATCTTAAATATAAATTCATCTTTATTATCAACATAAAAATTCCAGAAAATATATTTTTCATAATTACGATTAAAATGGTGTATTAGTGATTTTCTTCCTTCTTTTTTGATAATGTCTCTAATTTTATACAGATCTTCATTTCTACAGATTAAATTTATTATTTCTTTAGTAAATGTGCTTTGCGTTATTATTCCTTCATATAATTCACTTCTTGTTCCTAGCATCCTAATCAGTTTGTACCATGGACCATCTCTATCACTATTCATAGTTTTAGCAATGTTATGTGCAATTTTTGCGGGAGTAATTATAGATGAGAATTCCAATAAATCTGCCGCTAAGGAAGGATTAACTTTGGTATGTTTTGTATTTATAATTGAAAATAAAAGAGCTTGTTCCTCTCGTTCTAAATCTAAGAATATAGTGATAATTAAATCAAAATTGTCAATAGGATTATTCTCAAAACCTGCTAATCTATGTTGCCCATCTATTATTGTAGCAGCATTTTTGTTTCTTTCAATAATTAATTTATTCTCTGACATATTTTTAAAAGATATATACTCCTTACCAATCGATATTATTATGGAATTCGGAAAGGATGCATCAAAGGTCTTAACATACTCTTTAATTTCCTTAACTCTTGACAGATTTAGTGGCCTTTGAATGCCAATATGCCTTTCTATATCATCTTTTTCTATTCTTCTTACATCAGCATGAGATATATCTAACAAATCCCTAGCACTAATAATGCCTACATAAAAATTACCAAGTGGTTGTTTTACTGATAATGCATTTATCTCAATAAATTGTTTCATTTTAAATTTTTATTTTTTTATTTTTAATAGTAAAAGCCTTCATTTTTTTAGTTTCTTGATATTTAGTTTGCTGTTTTTTGTCTGATTGTAGTATATTACTCATAACTTTTGAGTAATCAAGTTTTTGATTTAACCTAACTATTTTATATGATAATGTCATTGCAGCAATTGAAAAGATTATTGCTATAAAAGGGACTGAAAAAGAAAAGATATCCGTGTAGTCTTTAACATATTTATTAAAATAAAATGCTAAGTACATTACTGCGGCTAAGAGGAGGGTCCATATCTGAGGTGAAAGTTTATTTTTTAAATTATTTTGTTCTGTATCCGCTAAAGATATTATATTAATTGATGATATGGTTAGATTATAGAATAATATAGTTTCTAAACTAGTTAATAACAAGTCAAACCTCGTGAACCCAGTCAGTACCCAAAAAATTAGGTTTAATCCTATTGGAGATAAAGGTAATAATATCCACAATAACCACGATTGATTCATTTTGACCATTTTAAACAATCTCTACTATGGTTTCTTCTCCAATCTTCCTCTGCGGCGGATTTAATCTCTTTTCTATGATAGGCAAATATTTTTTCTCTTTCTCAATCCCAATAGAATTCCTATTCAGCATTTTAGCTACAACACTCGTTGTTCCAGAGCCCACAAATGGATCCAAAACAGTATCTCCTTCAGCAGTGCAGGCTAAAATAACTCTTCTCAATAATTCCATAGGCTTCTGTGTTGGATGTGCTCCAGCCCATTTTTCGCTTTTTGGAGTTAAGGGTATATTCCAAACATTTCTCATTTGCTTTCCCTCATTTAATTTTTTCATAAGCTCGTAATTAAATTTCCATTTCTTTCCTTTTCCATTCTTTGATGCCCATATTAAATGCTCTGTACTTTCTGTAAACATCCTGCATGTTATGTTTGGCTGGGCATTTGGCTTGAACCACACTATGCTATTATTGATTTTAACATCCTCTAAATGCTGCAATATAAAGCCCACTTGGTATATGTTATGAAAAGAACCACAAATCCATAAACTGCCGCCATGTTTCAAAGTTCTTAAACATTCTTTAATCCATTTTTGATTAAACTGAAAATATTCATCTTTAGAAAACATATCCCATTCTTCCTGCATAGTTATATGCTTGCTGTACTTCCAACCCAAACCTCTTTTTTTTGACATATTATAAGGTGGATCAGCAAATACTAAATCAACTGATTCAGCAGGAAGTTTAGGCAATTCGTCCAGAGCATCCCCGATTATTAGCTTATGAGCTGTTTTCATTTTTTGTTTTTCACAAAGTAAACTAACTCTTTTTTTTCTTCATCATAAATTTTAGAAACCAGTTTTGCTTTTACCAAATCCTCTAAAGCCCGATAAGTCGTTTCCCTATTGTTATACAAACCTTCTTTTTTTGCTAGTCTATGAATTTCGGCTGAAGAGGTTGGATTTATTTTGCCTAATAGTAATAATAACTTTAAACGCTTTATATTTGAAAGTATCAAGAAAGTCTTTGACAATTCCCCCACTTTTTCTAAAGCTAATTCGAACCTAAGCTTCATAGAATTATGTATCGAGTTACGATATAAATAGATATGTTACATAATTTTGTAACATAAGGTTATAATTCTGGTTTTTTGAAGTGTAATTTATGGATTTAGAAGCGGAAAAAGAAAAAATAGGAAAGAAGGGTGGAAGTGTAGTTTATGTAACTGAAGAGGATATTATTATATATGTTCTTCCAGGTGAAAAATCAACAAATGATTTCAGAGTAAAATACAAACAACCTGGTAAAAGGGAAAGGCAACCTAAGCACATACATTTTATTATTGATTTATATATAAAATTGACAAAGAATGAAGAACTTACTCTAAAATTAGTGGATTATATAATTAATGTAATTAAAAATGTAAAACCAGTTGAGTCTTATCCACCAAAACTGCAAATATTTAACAAAAGTGAATTAGTAAATTTTGAAGAATTAAATAGGTATGGTGAGTATTCAATAGAATTTATTTTTGCTGCTTTCGAATTAATTATGATACAAGAAAAGACAAATTATCCAAATGGAACGTTTAACCTTAATTTATTCCAAAAATTTAGAGAGAAAGGAGATATTTTTTCTGTTGTAAGCGCAGCTACTTTTACAAATAAATAATGTTACGGAATTTGGTAACAAATAGTGATCTTTAAATATATCTTATGCTTTTCTTAATTTATGAAATATTCAGACATGTCCAAAGAATAGTCGTTGTCTACGGCACAAGAGACAGAATAAAGACATTTCTAGAAGCAAATATACAAGCAATCAAAGAAGACAGGGAAGAAAAAATAAACTTAAGGGAAATAAAAAATGATGCTCATTCCTGGTTTAAGGACCTAAAACACTTCATCTATAAAGGCGATTAAAATCAAAATAACCCAAAATGTCTTGCAAAGGAATTTTACAATAAAGCACAAAAACAAAACCTATTACATTGATTACCTAAACTCAGACGGCCAGATTCTCGGGTTAAACAATAGGGATTATTGGGAAGTAATAGATGAAGAATGGGGAGAAATAGAAGACAATAAGCTAAAACAAATGCTAATCAATTTCTGCATAAGGCATTTCAACAATTACAACCCCAAAAATAAATGTTTATTAAAAACTGAATACCTATAGCATTCAACCGAAACCTTTAAATATAAGATTAATCTTATTATTCTTACTAAGGTGATTAAAATGGATGTTGAGATTACTAAAATGACCTCAAGAGGGCAGGTTGTAATACCGCAGGATATAAGGCAAAGCAGGGGCCTTAAGGAAGGGGAAAAATTCCTGGTTTATGATACAGGGGACAGCATAGTCCTAAAGAGGGTAAAAAACCTGCAAAAAGCCAAGGATATAGAAGAATTTGAAAAAACATTTTCTTCTATGTGGAAAACAGCTAAAACCAAAGGCATTACTAAAAAGGATGTAACGGAGGAAATCAAAGCCTATAGAAAGGAAAATGCTTAAGATTACAGCTGACACAAACATATTTATTTCTGCTGCAATAGCCAAGGGCAATGAATTTGAAATCTTAAGGCTTGCTGAATTAGGAAAAATTAATTTAATTTTATCAATGCAGATTCTTAAGGAATTTAAGGAGGTTGCTTCAAGGCCGAAATTCGGTTTTTCTGAAGAGCAGACAAGCAGAATTTTTAAGCATATATTGGGCATATGCACCATAGTTGCGCCATCAATAAGCATCAGCGTAATTAAAGAGGATCCTGCTGACAATAGAATACTTGAATGCGCTGAAACCGGCAAAGTCGATTATATAGTGTCTGGAGATGCCCATCTATTGGATTTAAAAAATTATAAGGGAATCAAAATTTTGAGGGCCTCCGACATATTAAAATTGCAGTGAGATAAAACTCAAATTTGCTTTTAATAACTCTAGCAATTAAACAAGCTAATCAATTTCTGCATAAGACACTTTAACGATTATAAGCCGGAAATTTAACGGGTGTAATTGTTAAGGTGTCTACAATCAACCCAAAATGTAGTCACCTAATAAAAAATGCCAAAAGTAGGTATTTGTTAAAATTACTTTACAATCTACTACCTTATCGGCCCCTTAATCTCAAAGCTAAAGAGATAATCCCTAATCCAGAAATTCCCTGCCAATCTTCCCCTTTGAGCAAAAGTAAGGCCCATACCTCTGAGCGGCTTCAGGAAAAAATAGAGGATATTGGTAGAGCAGAATGTGATGTCCCAAATCTATACCTGCGCAAACACGCTCAAGCATCAACTCATTCGCTGTTTGGCGGTCTTCAATTTTTTTCACTGGAAATACAACAGCATTTTCCAATGGTAGTGTATCTGTTGCCCCTTCATTAACCTTTATAGCAACCATAAGCCAACACTGAACAAACCACAATATAAACTTTTCTAGTTTTACAATCGTCTTTCTCCGTCTCAAAAAACCAAAACTATTTAAATAAGCTCGATATTGTAGTCTTAAAAACATTTAAAGGGTGGTAAAATGGGAAAAGTAATAGCAAAAACAGGCGTTAAAAGGGAAAAAGGATACCTGTATTTCCTGGACAAGAAAGGAAATGTTGCCA
>JACQNI010000060.1 GCA_016203135.1 Candidatus Woesearchaeota archaeon | reverse complement strand
GGCTGTTTATTCTCAGCAACTGTCTGGTTCCATCTTCCGGTTGTGGGTTTGAAAAGAGTATTGCCGATTTGCTTTATTTTATCAGAAAGCATTGAAGGATTTATAATAAAAACGGCTATTAAAAGCGCTAAAATCAAAACCAATATTGAAATTATGTTTTTTGGAAGATTTATTTTTTTTAAAAATTTATTCTCAGAAATTTTTGTATTCCACAACAGAAAATGCAAAAATAACAGCATTAATAAAATAAAGGTGGCGCTGTTCATTAAAGAAGAGGAAATGAATTCAACGTGCCCTTTTCCAGGAAAAATAGATAAAAGCAACCTTGCAGAAATCCACCATGAAGCATAGACGATTATTTCTTTTTTCTGGAATTTATTTAAAATAAATGCAACAAAGCTGGCGGCAAAAATTGCCCAATATAAATACATAGTTAATCCTGATACAAGCCCCATCCCTGCAGTCGCGGCTCCTGCAAGAATTCCGAAAATTAAAGCAGATTTTATTTTTTCAGATTTCCAAGCTTTTAAAAACAAAAATAAGGCTAAGAATAAAAAGAAAAACATTGCAGATTCTTTTTCAGGAATTCCGGCAACCGTTCTTGATAATAAAATAGGAATTACAATCATTAAAAATGTGGAAATTAAAGAAATTATATTTGCGCGAATCTTGCTTAATTTAGACTCTCCTGCAAAAAGTTCTCTTACAAATAAGAAAAAAACAATTATTGTCAGCGCAAACATTATTACTGGAAATAGCGCGGCTCCAAATTCAACATTCGCTGACGGATAGAAAATTTTTGAGAGTTTGTAAGCCCAAGAAATCATATACGGAAGCAAGACCGTTTCTTCAGAAGTCCTAAAACCTAATGGAACATTTCTCAGAGTGTCTATTTCAGGCATTGCCCCGTCATTCACAATTAATTTTGCCATTCTTGTAAATAGCCAGGGATCTAAATCAGGCCCAAGTGTCCAGGCATTTGCTGCAACATCCCAAAGTCCCGGATTTCCGCCATGATCACTCATAGGCAAACTTCTAATATATATTCCAAGGATTAAAGCAATTATTAAAAGACCAATCACCCAGACTTCCGGTTTTTTAAGAAAATTTATTATTTTGTCTTTTCTTATTTTAATCAATTCATCTTCGCTATTTTCTTTATTTACGTTGGGACTTTCAGCTAAACTTTCCATTTTTAAATTAGAATAATTTTATATTTAAAGCTTTGTTATACGGCAAAAATCCAAAATCCCAGCAGAATAATTATTATCTGAAACCCATTAATTAAATAAACAACATCTGTTTCATAAACTTTTTTTGAAGGTTTTATTTTTTTCAAAATTTTTATTGCTAAATGTTCAAGCCCATAAATTTTAGTATAAGGCACTTCTAAACTTCCGTCTTTATTTATTTTTGCAAAACTTTCTTTTTTAAGTCCGCCCCTTAATTTTAAAATTGTTTCAAGAATGTATGGGATAAAAAAGAAAATTGCAATTTTTTCAATATTTCCAAAGATAGCAATTACTGCAATCAGCGCTCCAACAGGATAAGTTAAAGTATCTCCGGGAAAAATCTCTGCGGGGTATTTATTAAAGATATAAAAAGCCATTAAGGCCGCAACCATGCATAATGCAATCACGCTTAACCAGGAATTTCCAGTCAAAAATGTTGCAATAGAAAGCGCGGATAAAATTAAAATTCCCTGACTTGCTTCCAGACCATTATATCCTGCTAAAAAATTGAAAGTTGTTGCAGCTCCGACAATTCCGAGAGGAATTAAAAATAATGGGAATACTAATCCAAAATTTATTCCTAAGAGCATTGATTCTCCCGCATTTATTGCCATTAAAGGGATGGCTGCAAACAGCATCATAACAATTCTCATTTTTTTGCCCAGCCCTTTTTTCCATCCCAATAAATCATCTATTGAACCGAGCATTGTTGCAATAAATAAAGTAGTTAAAATTGCAAATATAGAAGACAAAAATTCACTTCTTTTAAAATAAAAAGTATTTATTGCAAGGTATAGCAAAACTCCAATTGAAAAGCCAAACAT
>JACQNI010000059.1 GCA_016203135.1 Candidatus Woesearchaeota archaeon | reverse complement strand
TATTAAAGGATTATAATTACCTGGACTTAAGCAATTTAAAGAAGATTCAAAGAATACAAAATAATAATGCTTCTTTGAAAGAAAAACTTAAAGAAATAGGTAATTTACTTTCTTAAACATACCTAACTAAAAAGCATTCCTTTTCTTCCTTAATATTAAAAAATTTATTCAAAAAGTTTATTATTTCTGAAGTCTGAAATTTTTTCTCAAGTTTCTTGTCGTAAACAGCATTGTCATAATCCATGTTTTTATAGCATGCATATTTTTCCAGTCTTGAATACATAGTTAATTTGTCATTTAATCTATATTTGTCTCCAACCTTGACAAATATTCCTTTATTTGCCAAGTTCAATATAACATCATAAACCTCAGAAAAATTAACTTGTGACTTGGCAAACAACTCTCCTGGCTTAAACTCATCCATTGTCAAGGCTATATCAAAAATCCTTCTTTGGCTATTAGATAAATTTAAGTCTTGAAAGCTTATGTCTACACCCTCTCCAGAGTCAGTATTTGTTATTATTCTTCCTTTAGCAAGGTCTATTAAAATATTAAACTCATTTTTATTCTTCTCACAAGTTAAAAACAAGCAGGGAACTAAAACAACCTCTGGCTCAACATTGTTAATTATCTTAAAATCCTTAGAAGAAAAGCTTGGCTTTACTAATGGCAAAACTTCTCTAGTAAATTCTTTTATCTCTTCTTCTAAATTTTTTTCTTCTTCTCTTTCTTCATCAAATATTTTTATAGCCTCTCCCCCATGTTTTGTTTTTCTTGCCCTTATTTTTACAAACAAAGGCAAGTCAACAACACCAGTTATCATTGCTGTTCCAATAGGAATATTGCTTATCTCATTTTCAGTATGCATTGTTATTCCCTCAACAGAATTTACAACAGCCTTTATGTCATTCGGATTTGTTATCTTAAAAATAACCTGAGTTCCACATTGTGATAAAACATTCTTGTCAACTTTAGCAGCCCTCTGTGAAACAAATCCGACTCCAAGCCCAAATTTTCTTCCCTCGCTGCTTATCTGTCTTAATATCCCAGAGCTCTTTGCCTCTCCAAAGCCCCTTTCAGGAACAAAATTATGTGTTTCTTCAATCAACAAAAAGAACGGAGGAATATTTCCTTTTTTTCTCTCTTCAAACAAGTCTTTTACAAGCTTGTAAACAACAACCTCTTGTACCTCTGGATCTATCCCTTTTAGATTTATTATTGTAGCAGTCCCAGGCTTTATCAATTCCAAAGGCCTTGTATATGAATCTGAAAAAAGATTTAATTTTTGTATATATTCAATAACACTCATCAATGTCCATTTTACAGAACTTTCTTCTTGCTCTAAAGCAAAAACCACAGAGTTAAAATCTAAATTGCCTTGAACATTCCTCAAAGCAGCATACAATCCAGTCTTTTGTGCATTGGATAATTTTGCAGGCAATAGATGTATCAATTCAGTAGCGCTCAAATTTTTATTATTTAGTTTTAAAGGTTTTGCTTCCCTATTTATGCTTATATCAGGAGAAAATTCCTGGATTTTGTTCAAATATCCCTTTGCTTTTATTCCAAATTTATTTAATTCTTCAATTTCTTTGCTTGCTTCCTTTAAACTAGAATACTCCCCATGAGGATCTATTATCAATATAGGCACATTTTTATCAATCAATTCTTCAACTATAACTCCTGAAAAAAAACTCTTGCCAGTTCCTGTCTTTGCTATTACCGATAGGTGTTTTGTCAGCATCTTGTTTATGTCTAAAAAAACCTTGATATTTTCCCTTCCATCTACAACCCCAATATAAGCCCCTTTCTCTTCTATTAATCCTAAAACCTCCTTGACAAAATCATCTTGTGCATACAAAACCTCAGATCCTATCTCCAACGGAATATTTAACGGCTTTAATTTTTTATTATCTCTGAAGCCAATTATGCCGCAAATAGCTATTTCTTGCTCTAAGTCCTTTTCTATCTCAAGAATCTGAGCTAAAACATAGTAATTATCCCTATGCATCACTTGTACATATTCAAACTTCCTGGCATTGCCCTTTACCAAGAACTTGAACTCTTTTGTATTGGCTTTTCCAATTATATTGCCAAGTATCATATTCTTGCTATAAATAAACAATATTTATTAAGTTTTGCTCATAAAAACACATATGCAAACCCTAGAAACCAAAAATCGTTTGATAAGGATTACCAAAGATTCAGGAATCCCTTTAGTAGGAACTGTCTTTATAGGAGTCTTAGACCGAGGTACTAATATGATCCAAGTAAGAGCTACAACTGTTTGTAACCTTTTATGCCAATTTTGTAGCACAGCAGCTAATTCATTTAACATTCACCCATATAACTATGAAGTTGACCTAGACTATTTACTTGACTGGGTTAAAGCAACAGTTGATTTTAAAGAAGAAAATACTCTAATAAACATTGATTCAGTCGGAGAACCAACAGCTTATCCCTATCTTATAGAATTAGTTAAGAAAATAAAAGAACTTGAAAATGTTTCATTCATCTCAATGCAAACCAATGGCACTTTATTGAACAAACAAAAAATAAATGCCTTAGAAAAAGCTGGCTTGTCTCAATTAAATCTTTCCCTGGATACATTAAACAAGGAAAAATGGAAATATCTAAGGCAAGGCAATTTTGACATTGAAAACATAACAGATCTTGCTAGATACATCTCAGAAACAGACATCAAGCTTTTACTTGCTCCTGTTTACCTGCCTAATGTAAATGATAAAGACATAGAAGATGTAATTCAACTCTCAAAAGAGCTTAAGTCCTTGATTGGAATACAAAAATATGAAATCTATAAATATAGTAGAAAATTAAAAGAAGCTAAAGCCCAAAATTGGTACAAGTTCTATAATCAACTAAGATCATGGGAGAAAAAATTCAATATAAGTCTAAAGATTGATAAGTCCTATGTAAAACCATCAAAGTCCTTGCCAATAAAGTTTAAGATAGGAGAAAAATTACACGCAGAAATAAAAATGCCTGGCTGGATTTCAAATCAAGTAGTTGCAGTCGCTAAAAATAGATGTATTACTATAAACAACTGCAATAAAGACTCAGGATTAGTAAAAGCTAAGATCGTTGAAAATAAAAACAATATCTACATAGCTGATTTATTCTAGAAAACTTTAAATATCACTAAATACCCTTTAGATAAACAAAACAACTTAGGGAGGTTGATGTGTAATGGAAAAAATAGGCGGATGGGCCTTTTTAATCGGAGTAATTTTAGCTGTTATTCTAGGAGTTCTAGGCAGAATGAACAATACTACAACCTGGATTCTAGTGATAATAGGATTAATCGTAGGCCTGATAAACATTACTGAAAAAGAAGCAACGCCATTTATGATGGCAGGCGCAATATTAGTAGTTGTCAGCGCATTAAGCGGAAATGCCTTTGGTTCAATAACCATATTAGGCAATGTCTTCGGTGCACTAATGATATTGTTTGTGCCAGCTACAGTTGTAGTTGCTGTAAAAACAGTATTCGGCTACGCAAAAAGCAGATAAACAATTATTTTAAATGTCTTCTTTTTTTCTTTTATTTTTATGAAACAAGTTAAAGTTTTGATTTCTGGTAAAGTTCAGGGAGTTTCTTTTAGGGCATTTATTAAACATAAAGCAATTTCACTTAACTTAAAAGGCTATGTTAAGAATTTATCATCAGGAGAAATAGAAGCTGTTTTCCAAGGTGAAGAAAAAGCAATACAAGAAATTTTAAATGATTGTAAAAAAGGCCCTTTAGCATCCAAAGTGATAGACATAAAAATCAAAGAAGAGTTATATAAAAATGAATTTAATGGCTTTGAAATTAGATATTAAAAAACAAAAAACAATTTAAACTAAAGCCAATAAAGGATAATATGCAAGAAAAAGTAGCAAACATATTGTTAAAAATAAAGGCAATTACTTTTAATATAAAAAAGCCATATAAGTATGCTTCGGGCATATTATCGCCAATTTACACAGATAATAGGCTTCTGATGTCTTATCCTAAAGAAAGAGATAAAATAATTGAGTTTTTCATTAATTTGATTAAAGAAAAAAACTTACAATTTGATATAATAGCAGGGACAGCAACAGCAGGGATTCCTCACGCGGCATGGTTATCCTCTAAACTAAATAAGCCAATGATATATGTAAGAAACTCAGAAAAAAAACATGGCAAACAAAATCAAATAGAAGGTGTTTTAAAAAGTAGTCAAAAAGTTCTAGTAATTGAAGATTTAATTAGCACTGGGAAAAGTTCAATAGAAACAATAAATTCAATTAGGAATTCGGGAGGCATAGTAAACTATTGTATATCTATTTTTACTTATAATCTAAAGGAAGCAAGTGATAATTTCAAAGACAATAAATGTAATCTATTATTTTTATGTAATCTTAACGCCTTATTAAAAATTGCTGTAAAAAATAAATATTTAAGTAATCAAGATTTAAATGAAGTTTTAGAATGGAGTAAAGATCCTAAAAACTGGAGTGATAAGAAAAATGCATCTAAAAAGTAGATTAAAACTAAGCTATAAAGAAAGGTCTGATTTAACTAAAAATTCAGCAGCTAAAAAACTACTTAACCTTATGGAAGATAAAAAAACAAATTTAGCAGTAGGCTGCGATTTGACTAAAAAAGAAGAGGTGCTTAAGCTAGTAAAGAAACTGAAGGATGAAATAGTCATTCTTAAAACCCATATAGACATCATAGAAGACTTTGACAAAGATTTGACCAATGAATTAAAGCAATTAGCAAAAGATTACAATTTTATGATATTTGAAGATAGAAAACTAGCCGACATAGGAAACACTAGCCAAATTCAATATACAAAAGGAATTTACAAGATAATAGACTGGGCTGATTTTGTAAATTGTCATGTTATTTCCGGTGAAGATATAATAAAGAGTTTAAATATCGCAGCAAAAGACAAAATAAAAAATAATATTCCAAGAGGTTTAATTTTATTAGCCCAAATGTCTTCAAAAGGAACCCTTGCTACAGGAGACTATACAAAAAATGTTGTAGAAATGGCAAAAAGAAATAAGGATTTTGTAGTTGGATTTATAGGTAATGGCAGCAACCCAGAAGAACTTGAAGAATTAGCAAATTTAGCAGAGCCAGAATTTATTATATTTACCCCAGGAATTAGAATAGATTCTTCTTCAGATTCTTTAGGCCAATTATACTCAACACCAGCCTTAGCCATTAACTCTGGATCAGACATAGTCATAACTGGCAGGGGAATTTATCAATCAAATGACCCATACAAGTTAGCCAAGCTTTACAGAAAACAAGGTTGGGAAGCCTATAAAAATAGGAAAAAATAACATAAATTTATTTTTCAGAGCAATTTATATGGTAATTCATGTGACAATATAATGGATTAATGACTTCTCCAATTATTAAATCCTGGTAGAGTGGCAATCTATTTTTATTAAGTCCAATGCCTAAATTATATTTTTTATGGATCCCATTATAAAACCCTTGATATCTTGTAGTTAAGATTTCTTGATAAGGCAAGTTTCTAACTTCTTTCATAAAATCAAATATCTCCAAACCAGCATTGATTAATGATATTTGATCAGGAAATAAAGCCCAATCAACTCCTGATTCTTTTTTTCTCTTTTTGTGATTTCTATCAAATATTTCCATTTCACCATTTCCATTAACTATTGCATCTGGCGTCTCAGGCGAATAAGGAGCCCAATGTTTGGCTTCATTAGCCCATATGCTTGAAAAACAAAGATAACAACCAGGAGATAAAAACAAGTCCTTTCTGTTTAAGTTTGACAAGTATCCATTAAATACTGCTGATTTAGAAAATAGATCTCTTTCACTTTCACAAACATCATCAACAGATATAATAGCCATAAGTCTTGCAACTTTCCAATATTTATATAATTTATCAAGATCAATAACAACCTTTTTAACGTAATAATAAATCAATAGACCATGGAATACATAGCAAAAACAATTAAGGGCTTAGAAAATATAGCAATTAAAGAAATAAATGAAATTTTAAAAGTAAAATCAAAAAAGGTTTTCAAAGCTAGAGTTTCATTCAAAACAAACTCAATAAAAGATTTTATAAAAAATACAAGAATCTCATCTGAAGTCTATTCATTGATAAAAAAATTCAGTTTCAAGGACAAAAAATCATTGTTAAATGAAATAAAAAAAATTAAATTTGAAATTAAAAAAGACTTCGTCGTAAGATGTTCAAGAAAAGGAATTCATGATTTCAAAAGCATAGAAATAGAAAAGCAAGCAGGAGAAATAATATATAAAAAGGGATTTAAAGTAAATCTTGACAGCAATGAAGTTATTTATTTAGATATAGAGGATAAAACCTGTTTTCTTGGCAGATTAATCGCAAAAGACTTGTGTAAAAGACCTTATCGTTTTTATAATCACAACCAAAGCATAAACGCATGCTTGGCAGCTTCATTGATAAAGCTTGCAAACATAAAAGATGAAATTTTACTTGATCCATTTTGTCGAGATTCAGTGATTCCAATAGAAGCTTCTATTCAAAATATAAAAAATATTTACGCTTCAGATCCAGAAAAAAATAATATAAGAAATTCAAAAATAAATTCAAAGCTTGCAAAGGCAAAAATAAAGTTTTCAGTTTCAGAAATAGACTGGCTTGATACAAAATTCAAGAAAAATTCAGTTAAAATAGTAACTTCTATTCCCTTTGAATCAAAAAGAAAATCCATTGAAGAAATAAAGCCAATATTAAAGGAATTTTTCCACCAATTAAAATATATATCAAAAGAATCAATAGTTTTAACCCAAAAACCAAAGCTAGCCAAGTTAATTGCCATAAACGAAAAGCTAAAAATTCAAGAGAAAAAAATAGAAAGTAATAACATAAAATACTCAATTTTTATCCTAAAAAAATAGTCTAAAATGCTAAAATTTAGCCATTTTAGCAAAAAATAAGCAAAAACTTTATAAATAACAAAATATTGAAGTGTTCATATAAGGCTAATAGAAGCCGTAATAAACCAAAATATTAAAGGAGGAACTAAAAATGTCTGAATTATTAGTAGTAAGAAGTAAGATAAAAGATGCTGCAAAAGGCATGAATGTAGCTGGAGATTTTGCTGACGCTCTTAGTCAAAAAGTAGAAATGTTGATTAAGGATGCTGCTAGAAGAGCAAAAGATAACGGCAGATCAACAATAAAGCCAAGAGACTTATAAGTCTCTTCTTTTTTTCTTTTAAATATAATTAAAATTTATATTTTAATAGTTATGGCGTCAAAAAATAAAGGTACTAGAGCAGAAAGAGAACTTCTACATAAATTTTATGATACAAAATCTTGGATTTGTTTAAGAGCCCCTGGATCTGGTAGTATTCCAATCCCTTCCCCAGATTTATTGGCAGGAAACGGCCATAGATATCTTGCAATAGAATGTAAGTCAGTAAAAAATGATTCAAAATATTTAACAAAGCAAGAGATAGATGATTTAATATTCTTTGCAAAAAAGTTTGGGGCAGAGCCATGGGTTGGCATACGTTTTGACAACATAGGCTGGTACTTTATATCCCCAGATGATTTAAAAAAATCAGGTAAAATGTATGTAGTCTCATTAAAATTTGCAGAATCAATAGGAGTAAAATTCGAGGAATTAATAGTCTAGCCGAAAATCTTCCGGTTTTTCAAGCCAAAGATTATTTAATCAATTAAATAAACAGCATTTATGAAGGTTTTTTTACTTGTCATATTTATATTGCTTGTAGGCAGTTCATTTTCATTAGAAGAGTCAGATGAAGATAAAACAGAAAAACAGCCAAGAATTTATCTTCCAGTAAACACCGAAACCAATTTAAATATCACATATTCAAAAGATAAAATAATCTATGAGTCAAAACAAGAAAAATCAACAAGGTCAGCTTTATTGCTTTTTTGTGGTTTGCTTATTTTGTTCATAATAAAAATAAAAACGGAAAATGGAAAACGAAATACTAACGATTAAAGCAATAATAGAAATACTTGGCTATCCAAAAGAACATGTTCAAGAAACAATGCAAAGAGTAGTTGAAATAGTTAAAAAAGACTATAGGCTTGAAGATTCAAAAATACATGAGCCAAAAGAACTTGATAAATTCTGGAGCACTTTTGTTGAATTAGAGTTAAAAATAAAAAAAATAGATGACTTGATAGGATTTTGCTTTGATTTTATGCCTTCATCAATAGAAATAGTAGAGCCAAATAAGCTTAGTATCAAAACATCTGAAATAGCTAATCTATTCAATGACTTACTGGCAAGGCTTCATCAATATGACATGGTTGTTAAGAATTTAACCGCTCAAAACAAGCTTCTTCAGGAAGAAAAGAAAAAATAATTATTTTCCCTTTATTAATTTCTTGGCTTCTTCAATTGACTTTTCAAGTTCTTTGTCAATTGCAGATCCCTTTGATGGTTCTCTTGGAAGCTTTAGCAAGGGAGATTTAGTTTCCTTTTTCTCCCCTCCAAATGCCTTGTACTCTGGTTTTTCCCTGTTTTTATTTTCATAATCAAAATAATTGAATTTTTGCTTCTTTGGTTTCTTGTATTTCCAGTAAACAAATCCTCCAATTCCAATAAGCAATAAAAGTACTAATAGTATCCATGCAGTAGATCCCTTTTCTTCAGGAGTTTTTTCTTGAGAAGCTTCGCAATCACTAGGACAAGTTAATTCTTCATTTGTCTCGCATATGCTATTTCCACATTCTGCTTCAGTTAAGCCAGCTCCAGGACAGTCTTGTACACAGCTTCTATGGCTGTTTTCATATCCATCGCATATTCCATCTCCACAAGTACAATCTTCTTTACAATTATCAGAATCTTCATAAAATTCTGTCTCACAAATATTATTAATAGTACAATCTCCTTCAGGACATTCATTAGGACAAGCCCCACCACAATCAATTCCTTCTTCAAATGTTTCAGGATCTATTTCATTGTTCTCGCATAAAGCATCTATTTTAATTCCTTCTTCTTTACAGTCTAGCTCACATACTCCTTGATCTTTCTCAAAGTCCTGGCATGTTCCATCTCCGCAGAAATCTTCATCTGTCTCGCAATCTTCAGAGCAGCTATCAAAATAATCCTCTCTGTCATCACAAGTATTATCCCCGCATACACAATCTTCTTTACAATTTTCTGAATCCTCTCCTTCATCAACATCACATTTATCATCTAAATTGCATACAACAGTACAAGTTGTTCTGCAAACTCCATCTTGGCATAAAATTAATCCTTCATCACATGCTTCAGTAGGCACTTCACAGATCTTATTTTCAAAGTCACAATACAATCCAAATCCACAGTTATCTCTTTTTAAATCACAATCCTTGCAATTGCAACTTTCTGAACTATCGCATATATTATTATTGTTGCAGCTTAATGTTGAATTTCCGCAATTTGCTTTGCAAGTTCCATCATTGCATAATAAAGTTCCCTTTGCACATCCAGAATCAGACTCTAGGCAAACTTCTGACAAGAAATCACATTTCAATCCAGCAGCACAAGAATCTTCTTTATTTTCACAGTCTTGGCAATTGCAGCTTTCTCCACTGTTGCAAACACCATTGCTGTTGCATAATGCAGAACTATTCCCACAATCTAATCTACATAATCCATCCCCGCATAAAACAAAACCCTCTTTACAAGGAGGAGTGTCAACTATATCAGTTTTTTTACAATCAACCTTATCTTGTAAATCAACTAAGCCATCACAATCATTATCTAATCCATCCAAACATTTGGTCTCATTTGCTTGATAATTAGCAATCTCTAGATAATTGCATTCCAGCCAGTTTCCAGTAGTGCATTGCTGCTTGCTGTTTTTACAAACCCCGACTTGATTCCCGCAGAGTCTTTCTTGTCCAATCTTACAGGCACATCCTTCATCTATTGTTCCATCGCAGTCATTGTCAACTAAGTCGCATTTTGTTTCATTTGTTTGATAAAATGTTGCATTATTAGCTAAATAATTTTCATCATCGCATCCAATAAAACCTCCATCTTGGCATGTTTGAGTTGCTCTTTTGCAAACCCCAATTTGTTTTTCACATAAAGTTTTCTCGTTTTCAAAGCATTGCTGTTGTATGCCTAATTCAGCAAAAGCAGCATACAAAGCCAAGGAAGTTTCATCAATTTTTCCACTCCAGCTTCCATCTGCTAATTGTTTCCCTTTTAGCCAATTGCTTGCCTTAGCAAAATTATCATGATATTGTGTACTTTTCAAAGCCAAAGATGCAAGTGCAGTATTAAAAACATTAAAGTTCCAGCTTCCATCTAATCCTTGCCTTGAAACAAGTTCTTTTAAGTAAGGATCTTCTTCAACTACTAAACTAAGAAATGCATTATGTAAATTATTTGCATTGTTATATTCCTTTTCTAGGTAAAAAGGTATTTCTCTGTCTTTTCCCTCTTTTAAAATCCAGCTTGCATATAAGCTAGATTCATAATTGCATTCTGATTTAAAGCTTATTCCAAAGCAATCATTTCTTAGGTTTATGTCTGCTTGTCTTGCCTGTACATTTTCTATTAAGTAATAATCTGTACCTTTATTAAATATCAATGATATAACCCCAGAGTCTAATGAATTGCAGTCAACCAAAAACTTTGGGTTCGGTATATCTGTTATCAAAGCAGCATCAAAACAGCTCTTTAAGTTCAGCCAAGTGCTGTTGTTGCATTGTGTAAATTTTCCATTTTCTATGGTTATATCTTTTCTTAGATCTGTATTTTTTGTATATATTATCTCACATATTCCTGAATCTTCTGTTTTTACTTGTAAAAACCAATTTCCCCCAGAATCAGTTGCTTTTCTTGAATCTTCCAGCCATTTTAAGCCTTGATCTGCATTTATTCCTTGGTCCATTAATGCCTTTACAACCAATGCAGTTTCTTTTACCCTGCAATTATCCTTAGGCCAACAAAATTGATTCTGATTCTTTTGGCTCATCAAGTAACTTATCTCTTTAGATGTATCCCTTCCAACAGCATTTAAAGCCAAGGTTGCTAGGGCAGTATCATAGATAGTCCCGTAATTTCCATTTGCTCCCTTAGAAATCAGCCATTGATATGCCCTATCAGAAGAAAATTCAGCATATGTAGATGAACTTAATAAAATAAGCAAAATTATTAAAAGATAAATTTTAGTATATCTCATGAAACCCCTTTTCTCCAATTATTTTACTGCCTTTACGTTTAAAAACCTTTCTGAACAAACCTATATAAATTAATTTTATTTGGATAATAGAATGTTAAAAATAAAAAACAAGAAATTTTATTCCCAAGGCAAAAGATCTCTTGTATATCTAGGAACTTTAAACAAAAAAAAAGTAATAATCAAGAAATTAAAGCCGAATATTAAGGCAGTAAACACAATTAAAAATGAAGCCTATTGGTTAAAAAAACTAGAAAAATACAAGTTTGCTCCAAAATTAACAAAGCAAGGAAAAGATTATGTTGTCATGGAGTTTATTCAGGGAGAAAGAATTCTAGATTTTTTAGAAAAAGCAAATAAATCAGATTCATTAAAAGTAATATCAAAAATAATAGATATTTGTAAAACCCTAGACAAATTAAACATAACAAAGCAAGAAATGCACAAGCCAGTAAAGCATATCTTAATCTATAAAAATAATCCAAGGTTTATAGACTTTGAAAGATCAAAGTTTTCAAAGAAACCAAAAAACTTGACTCAATTCTGCCAATTTCTAACAAGCAAAAAGGTTTCATTGATTTTAAATAAAAAAGGAATTAAAATAAATGAACATAAGTTAAGAATTTTTCTCAAGAAATACAAGTCAAGGTAATATTCTATATTTAGTGCTTGACAAAAACCATTCCAATATTAATAACAGCAACGCAAGTATCAATAACAATAAAGACAAGTCAGTTGTTACCCTCCTTGTAGTTGATGAAGCTATGTTTTGATAAGCCTGTCTTAATGATCCTGGATCGATAACTTTAAAATATTCCCCGTCAGTCCCTATAGCTATGGCAACTAAAGTCTCTTCATCCAATCTAAAAACAGCTTCTTCCAATCCCTCAATTTTTCCCCCTTCTTCAGTGCCCATTCCTATTGTATAAACAACAACATCATTCTTTGTTGCATAATCTATTGCCTGGCTTATCGGAATCCCGGCATTGTTTCTCCCATCAGTTATCAATACTAAAACCTTGCCTTTACCTTGTGGGATTAACATATTTGTTCCGGTTTGTATTGCCTCTCCAAGATCTGTTCCCCCAGTATTGCTTATCTCAATATCCCTTATAGCGCTCCTTGCTAAAGCAAGATCATCTGTTATAGACCTTTCAATCCTTGAAGTTCCAGAAAAAGAAATAACCCCAACATTTGTCTTAGAGTTTAAGCTGTTTAGAAAATTTATTGCTTCTTCTTTGGCAGCTTCTAATCTATTTGGAAAAAAATCTTTAGCAGCCATGCTTGAGCTTGAATCTAAAGCAATAACAAAATCAAAATCATTGCTTTGCCCAGTATATTGTATTGAAGTCTTTGAAACAGCAAGAACTATAAAAAATACAATCAAGACTCTTACAAAAAGTAATGCAACATTTCTAGGCAGCACTTGTTGTCCTGTGACCCTTGAGATGGCTTCAAAATTAGCAAACTTCAAGGCCTTTTTCTTCATGGCCCTCATAGAGTATATATGTATCACAATTACCAATGGAATAGAAAACAAGAACCAAAGGTAAAACGGAATGTCAAATACTAACGCCATTTATCATGTCTCCTCTTGAAAAAAGTCATTATTGGATTTACAAATGACTTATTTGTTATTAATTCAATGAAATCAACATTTAATTCAGTAAGTTTTTGCTTGAATTTATTTGTTTCTTCCTTTGCTATTTTTTCATAGTCAGTTTTTATTTCCCTTGTATTTACTATTAATTGTTTATTCTCATAAGGATTAGATAAAACAACTTGAATGTCTTCATCAGGCATGTTTTCATCCCTTAGATCCCTTATTACCATTGCAATTATGTCAAATTTCTTAGAAGCAATGTTTAATCTTTCTTCCCACCCCTTTTTCAGCCCTATAAAATCGCTTACAATTATAACCAAGCCTTTTTCTTTCATAAAACTTAGCAAGAATTTTAGTGCTTCATCAAAGTCAAATTCCCCGCCATAATTATTAGGATTTAATAAGTCTCTAGACAAAATATAAAATTGATCCATGCCACCTTCAGGAAAAGATTTCTTTACAGGCTTGTTATTGAACATTGCAAATCCAATCCTATCCCCGCTCCTTAATGTTACATAAGCAATAGAAGCAACCAACTCAGCAGCATACTCATTCTTCAGTTTTTCAGTGCTTCCAAATATCATATTGTCGCTTACATCTACAATAAAAAAAACATTTAAGTTCCTTTCTTCAATATATTCCTTGATTAGAAGTTTATTTGTCCTAGCACTCGCTTTCCAGTCTATCTTAGAAGCATCATCTCCAAAATTATATTCCCTATAATCTTCAAACTCAAGTCCTTTTCCTTTAAATGCACTCTTATAAGTTCCAACAATTGATGTTGTAACAAGTCCCTTTATTGTAGCTTCTAATTTTCTTATAGCCGGTATTAAATTTACCTTTAATTGTTTTTTTGCCATATTTAAGGTATAGGAACAGTTGCAAGTATCTCTTTTATTATGTCATCTGTTTTTACGTTTTCAGCCTGTCCCTCATAGTTCAGCAATATTCTATGCCTCAAAACCTCATAAGCAACATTTTTCACATTTTGAGGAGTTACATAACTATTTCCCCTTAAAAGAGCATCAGCCTTAGAAGCGATAAATAATCCTATCGAAGCCCTTGGAGAAGCCCCATACTCTATATATTTTCCAGATTTTAATTTGTTTTTTTCTCTTGAAGCCTTTACTATCGATACTATGTAATCCTCTATGTCCTTGCTTAAGTATATCTTATGAACAAAATTTTGTATTTCTATTATTTTCTTTGGTGACAAAATCTTTTTAAGGATATAATCATCAAAATCCTTCAAAGTTATGTTCTGGTTTAATATGGCCTTTTCTTCATGTCTCTCAGGATAGATCATGTTTAGCTTAAACAAGAATCTGTCTATCTGAGCTTCAGGCAGTCTAAATACTCCTTCAGACTCAATTGGATTTTGTGTTGCCATTACAAAAAACGGCTTCTCAATTTCATATGTAGTTTTTCCAATTGTCACTTTTCCTTCCTGCATAGCTTCAAGCAAAGCTGACTGAGTTCTTGGACCAGCCCTGTTTATCTCATCAGCAATTACAAAATTAGCAAATATCGGTCCTTTTACAGTTGCAAAACCCTTATTTTTATCATATGTTGTTATTCCAACAATGTCTGTTGGCAATAAGTCAACCGTAAATTGTATTCTTGAAAATTTACAACCAGTTGTTGATGCCAAAGTCATTATTACCAATGTTTTTGCAATTCCAGGAACTCCTTCAACTATTACATGCCCCCTAGAAACCAATGCCCTCAACAAGCCATCAATAACCTTCTCTTGTCCTACAACCACTTTTGAGATTTCATTTCTTACTTCAGAAAATAATTTGCTGTATTCTTTAACCTCTTTTAGCTCATGCTTCTTCTTAAACATATATTTTTAAAGTCTAATTTAGATATATAAGTTTATCGTTGTTAGATAAAAAGAAAAAGAAAAAAGAATTAGCAGTGTGAGCATCTAGGCATTAACAATCTGCCAAGTCCTAAAATCACTAGTATTACACCTATAAATACAACCCAATCAATTCTAAAATAAAGATTCAATAATACTAGAATTCCAAGCACTAAACATTTAGCGCCGTAGCATTTGCTGCAGTATCCTCCCATGCAGTCGCTGCTTTTTCCACCCATCATACTTGTCTTTCCAACAGGCATTAAATCACCCCTTTATTTTATTAATATTTTTATAGAAATTGGACTTTATATAGTTTTACTTTTTAGTTTCAAGAACGCTTTTTATTTAAGCAATTCTTATGATATAATTTAGGATTTTTTAAAGCGAGAGTGTACCAAAAGAAAAAAAATCCAGGAAATTCACCAAAAGAGACAACTAAATCTCCTCGCTTAAACTTTTTTTTACATATCCAACATCGATCCAAAGTTACCAAAGTATAAAATCTATATTTTATTAAACATATAAAGTTTTCTATTAGCCTAAATTTTAAAAAAAGAAAATCTAACCAAAGAGTGAAGCTAAACCTTGAGCTGCATCAGCTTCATTTTTCTTGCCTTCGTCTTCTTTCTTTTCAGCCTTCTTTTCAGTAGTTGCGCTTGCTACAGCAACAGGCATTGCAGCAGACTGTTTAATCTCATTATCTATGTCAACTCCGTCTAATGCATTTACCAAGGCTTTTATTTCCTGATCATTAGCCTTTAAACCTATAGAATCAACTACCTTTTTAACATTGCTTTCATTTATTTCCTTTCCACTTTTATGCAGTAATAATGCAACATAAACAAGTTCCATTTTAATTTTCTCCCCATAAGATCTTTTTAGTTATTTCTTCCACTTCTTTCATTTTTTTATCTTCTATTTCCTTAATCTCCTTTTTTGTCTTAGGAGTTTTATCAGCCTCTTCAATCAAATCTTGTGCATTTGGTTTTGTATTTATAACCCTTTCTCTTTTTAAATAGCTGCTTTTATCTTCTATCTTTTTAGGTTCTTTTTTTGCTTCTTTTATTTCTTCAGTTCTCGGCTCTTGCTTTTCTTCCCTTTTTATTTCTTCTTTTTTCTCTTCTTTTTTTTCAACATCTTTGTTTATAACTTCAATGTTTTTAATCTTCTCTAAGTTCTCAAGAGCGCTTATCTCTCTAGAAGCTTTTTTTATCAAATAAGATATTGTATCTTTTGATACATATCCTATTGCCAAAGCCAAGTTTAATCCCTCTTGATGGGCAATCTTAATGCTGTTTACATAAAGCTCGTCATCTATTTCTAAAACAGCTTTAGTTAATATCTCTCCATTTTCATAAGTCAAAATAAGATTTATTCCTATCTTCATCGGCTCTATTTTTAACTTCGATAATAGATCAGCCTGCTTTGCATTTATAACCTCATTTTCCTTTACAAGCAGTTTATCATCCCTTATGTTTACCTTTCCTTCCTTGACTTCTGTTTTAATTCCAAGTTGTCCTAGCTCTCCAATTATAGGCCCAGGAGGAAACGGAGTTGGCCCTGCCTTTACATAAATGTCAATAGGAGCAATTTGTCCAGGTTTTGCAGGAGCATTAGACTTATTTTGTCTTAATAGTTTAGCTAATCTAAAAGGATTTTCTTTAGTGAATATTAATGCAGGTATTCCCTTTATCTCTTCTTTAACCTTATCAAAATTTTCTTTTTTCATTTCATCTAAAGCCCTGTTTATCAACCTCTTCTTGCTCATCTTGACATATATCTTATCTTTCAAATTATGTTTTAATCTCTGCAATTGCAAAGAAGGAAGATTCTCCACATTTATAATTCCAAATACACTATATTCGTCAAGTAATCTTTTAATCTCCTTGACTTCTTCCTTTTTCCATTGAGCAACTTTAGCTTCCAATTTTTACTCCCTTAGACATTGTTAGTTTTAATATGACATTTTTTATGTTTTGTTTTTCTTGAGGCAAAGAGTGCAAAACACTATTATATACTGTCAAAACATTTTCTGCTATCTCATCATCCTTCATTCCTTCCTTTCCAATAGATACCTTTACAGTCGGCTCAGTTCTTGCAGTTGCCCTTATTGTTTTCTGCAGTCTCTTGTTTAATGCCTTCAGATCCATTCCAGCAGTTATTACTCCCCCGCCTTTTGGATTGGGCATTAAATTCCTTGGTCCTAAAATCTTACCAAAATATTTAGCAACATTTGTCATAATTGTTCCCTGGGCAACAAAAAAATCATAGCTTTTAGCTAGCTTCTTTATAGCAATCTTATCTAGCTTTCCAAAATCATCGCTCAATACAACATGATCAAAAGTTTCTTTGCTGGTATTTACAAGTTCTTTATCAACAAAAGCGCATATCCTGACCTTTTTCCCCTTGTCATAAGGCAGAACAATAAAATTATCTACTTTATTTCCTTCTTTTTTCAAATCAAAACTTTTCAGATTTATAACAAGATCATAACTCTGAGAGAAATTCCTTTTCTGGGTTTTCTTTAACTCTTCGATTGCTTTTAAAATGTCTTCCTTCTTCATCTCTCCCTCCTACATTAAGTAGTATAACGGGTATGCCCTAGAAAAGACTAGGATTTATAAGGCTTTTGCCTGTTTTCTGATTTTTTATTTATAGTATTTTTACTACAATAAGCTAAAAGCAAACCTTTAAATTTAAAGCGACCATCAAAGACAAATTGAAAAATAGAAAATTAGGCATATTGCTTATAGTAATCGCATTGTTAGTTGGAATAGTAATTTTCAGTTTTATGAACAGATTATCCTCAACTAGCAAAGAATTAAATTGCTTTCCAACTGAAGAATGTTCTTACATTGAATCTTCTTTTTCTATATCTCATGGTGCTATTGGCATTATTTCATTTATTTTATCTTTAGGTGTATATTTACTTTTATTTAGCAAGAGTGAAGAAGTTATTCTAGAAAGATTGGAGCAAGAAAAAAAATCTAATTTGGGCAAAGAAAAATTTGATATATTGCTAAAAGCAATGGATGAAAACGAACAAAAAGTTATAAGGGCCATTAAAGATCAAGATGGTATAACCCAATCTACTTTAACAATAAGAACTGGTTTGTCTAGATCAAAGATAAGTGAAGTTATAAAAGGATTTGAGAGTAAAAACTTAATTAAAAGGAAAAATAAAGGAAAAACCTTTTCTATTTACCTAACAGAAAGATTCTAATGTCCTATCCTATCTCATGAACATAGCTAAACTCCATTTTTAATAAATAAAGAAAATTTATCCTTTAAACAGCTTATGTATTAGCCCAAAATTATAAATAAATATAGACTTCTTAAAGAAAATGAAAAGAAACGAGGCAGACCAAAATGGAAAGTGAAAAGAAGAAGCTTACTATTGAAGTTGATCAATTAACTATATGGAGATTTGGAACAGTATTATTTTTAGTTTTATTCGTGATATCTTTAGCAACTGGG
>JACQNI010000009.1 GCA_016203135.1 Candidatus Woesearchaeota archaeon | reverse complement strand
GTCTTATGCTTTATCAATATCTTCATTAAAATATTTCTTCAATAAAGTCGTTAAAAATCCAGTAATGGCAGATATAAAAGGCCCAAAAATAACAAGGCATATTCCAGCGGTCTTGACAAAAGACGAAGTAAAATCATTAATAAATGCAGCCCCAACTAAAAAATCAAAATTAATCCTAAGCCTTTTATATTCTTCAGGCTTAAGAGTTTCTGAATTAACAAACCTTAAAAAAAACGATCTAAATCTAGAAGCAAATGAAGGCATTGTTAAATCAGGAAAAGGAGACAAAGATAGAATTATTTTATTCTCTAAAAACCTCGCAGAAGAGCTTAAAACATACTTAAAAGACATAAAAAGCGACTATTTATTTCCAGGGCTTAGAGATAATAAAATGTCTCCAAGAAACATACAAAAGCTTATAGAAAGATTAAAACCAAAAGCAGGCATTAGCAAAGACATTTCTCCCCATACATTAAGGCATAGTTTTGCAACACATTTACATGAAGATGGCTTAGATATAAGGAAAATCCAAGTTCTTTTAGGCCATTCAAGGATAGATACCACTGAAATCTATACTAAAGTTTCTATAAAAAATCTAAAAGACATTAAAAATCCTTTAGATAATCTATAACTACTTCTTTCTCTTCAAAAATAAGGCCCTTTTCATGTCTTCTAGTTGTATTATGAAGTTGTCTAGCATGCAGACATCCTCAAATTTTATCTTCCCTTTTAATTCTTCATTGTTTCCATGAAGTCTTAACATAGGAAATCCTTCTTCAACAACCAGATGCAAGAAGCCATCATTTCCATATATGCTCCCTAAGATTTCATTTTCCATTTTTTCACCCCAATTAAAATTTTTAATCTTTGATTATTTTATTTTGCTTCTAAGTCCCCTGAATAATTTGCTAAATTCTTTATAATTGCTCTTAAGCTCAATTTGACCCTTTTTAGTCAAAATGTAATTTTTTTTCCTTCCATTTTGATGCATTTTTACTAGTCTTTGTTCTCTTAACACCTTTAAAGCAGGATATATCGTTCCGGGAGTTAGTTTTCCACCTTTCCTGTTTCCAATGCACTCAGCTAAATCTTCCCCGCAAATTTTCTTGTTGTTTAGCTCATGAAGTATCAGAAAGCTAAGAAATCCCTTCATATCGATATATCTTGGGCTACCCATAACACTAAAATAACAAGCTTGTTTATATATTTATTGGTTCTACAATATATAGGTTATCAGATATATTGGATGATCTATTTATAGGTAATACAATATATTGGACAAACAATATTATCTCTGTTGCGATTAAAAGATTTAATCAAAAATAACATCAAAAAATATACAAAATCTATTATATAAATACTTAAATAAAACGAAATTCAATGATTATATATGAGAATCCCAAGAAATAGGTTCTTGTTTCCGATTATCTACATTGTTTCAGCAATTTTGATATATCTTGTTTTAATTATCAAACAAAGGATAACAAATACATTAATCATCTCTCTTTTAATAGCATTGATAATAACTTTATTTTTCTATTTTTTGACAAATATACCAAAAAACATAGTTATGCAAGGAATGTCTCGTTATACAATGAAATGCACTAATTGCAATTGGGAATGGATGTCGAATATAGCAGAAAAAGCCCCAGATGTATGTCCAAGATGTAAAAAACATAAACTAGAAATAATAGGATGGAGAAAGGTTAGCGTTGAAGAAGCTAAAAGCAATAAAACACTGCAAGACTATCTTAAATAAAAACCATTATAAATATTTATTTCTAAAATTTGATAATGGGCCTGTAGCTCAACCTGGCTAGAGCACTTGAATCAATAAATGGTGATCCTCTTAAGCAAGGGGTTGTGGGTTCAAATCCCATCAGGCCCGTTTTTACTATATTAAAACATAAAAAATATAAATAAAAATATCTACTCATAGTTATGCTTAAAAATTTATTATCAAAAATAAAAGAAAAAAGACAAGCAAAAAAATTAGAAAAGCATATTCACAATGAGATATATATAAAATCATTTCAAGATGAAAAAACAAAATTAACACAAGAAAAAGCAAAAATAGATGCAAGGGAAGAAGTTTTTAAGGAACCATTTTTATCTAAGATTAAAATGAACAAAGACACTAAAAAAAGGAAAAATTAGCCAAAATAATCAAGATCTTTTTTCTCTTTATGCTGGGTAGCTTCTTTAGATTTTTGAATAACATCTCTTAACTTTTCTTCAAATTTCTCTGCAGACTTAATCAAAGGCTTAACATCAACCCCAAGCTTCAGATAAGTATTGAGAATTTCAATTATTTTTGCTGCAGCCTTGCTATCTGCTAGCCCAACACTTGTTTCAACAAAGAAAGAATTTAATTTCTTTGCCTTAAGCATTAATGCACCGCTCACTCCAATAATTATCCCCTCTCTCAAAGGCAAAATTCCTAGTTTGTCAAACCTTTTCAAATTTTTATCATCAGTAGAATAATAAAAAGTCCTTGAAAGGCTTTCAGTAGATCCTATACCCTCTAAACTTATCAATTCTTTTGCTTTTAATATTTGACTTAATTCCAAGATTGCGTCAGAAATCTTCCATTCAAGGCCATTTACATTTGTTATGGCATGAACAATAACTATATTCTTTTTTCTTGAATAAAAAATACCTATTGGGTCTAAAGGACTGCCTTCATGAACCGCAGCAATTGGCTGTATTTCATCGCTCCAAATAGAACCTATTTTTTTTGCATCTAAATGTTTTATCAAGAACTCTGTTGCAATTGTAGAAACCAGGCCAAACCCTGGAAAGCCCTCGATTATTATTGGATTTCTTGGTTTATAATTTAACCTTATCTTCATACAATTATTTATCCATAAATCCTTTATAAATCTTTGTTTTACAATAAGAAAATATATAAAGAAAAATATTAAATTCTGTAAATGATCTCCTGGATAGAAGCATTAAGAAATTCTAATAAACTAAAGATAGTTGAAGGAAAAAAAGACATTTTAGCTTTAGAAAGTTTTGGAATTAAGAACATAAAACAAATAGACAAGCCCTTATATTCATTCATAGAAGAAATATCCTCAAATAATTCAGAAGTTATTATCTTAACAGATTTAGATCCACAAGGGAAAAAGTTATATTCAATATTAAGGCATAACTTACAAAAAAGAAAAGTAAAAATAGATAATTATTTCAGGGAATATCTTTTCAAAAATACAAAGCTAACCCAAATTGAAGGAATTAAAAGTTATGTCAAAAAAGGCTACTTGCTTTGAATAGATTTTTCCTTGACTTTATTTTCCTTCCAATAAACATTATGGGAACTTGCTTTTTCAAACAAGGAAATTCCAACACTTACAATATCAGTTTGGTAAGGCTTTAGATTGCTTTCTTCAATAATTTTCTTTGCATCTTCAATGCATTCTTTCATCAATCTAATGTTTTCTTCTTTAGCCTTTAACTCAACTTCTTTTTCCTCTTCCTCTGTAAGAAATGTCTCTTCCCATACAGTCTGCTTTTCTTTAATCTTCGGAAAACTTTTGCTGAAAACCATAAAGAATTAGGATCAACCTCTTTTATATATTTTTTTGAATCTAAACCGAAAATTCTTCAGTTCCAACCGGAAATTTATAATAAGTTTTTTATCCTTTCTATGTTTTCTGCTATTTTATTTCCGTTTTCTGTTAAATTTATTATCTTTATTCTTCCTTGCTTCTCAAATTGAACAAGGTTAGCCTTCTCCATTTCCTGTAAAATTTTTACAGCATGGGAGTAGGTGCAATCAACTTCTTTTGCTAATATGCTTCCATATCTATTTTTGCCATTTTTTCTTAAAGCAACTAAGATCATAGCTGGCTTTCTTCTAAAGAAAACCTCAAAGATGTCTTTCTTTTTTACCAATTTTCCCCCCTATCACCCTCTCCACTAGCCTACAATAATTTTGAAGCTTGTTTCGTATATTATACGTAGCCAATATTTAAATGTTTGTATTTTTATATATACTTTTTAACATTACCTTTTTAAATCAACGCAAAGTATATATAAATCATTCCTTTCAGGTTTTTGATATGATTGATATAAAGATTATAAGGGAAAATCCAGGTTTGGTTAAGGATAATCTCAAAAAAAAGTTTCAAAACAATAAACTTTCTTTAGTAGATGAAATTAAAAAAAATGATTCTGATTGGAGAGAAGTTAAGCAAGAATTAGATCGTTTAAGGCATGAAAAAAACAATCTTTCTGAAGAGATAAACAAGGCTAAAAAAAATAATGATATTAAAAAGGTAAAGGATTTGATAAATAAAGCCCAATATATTCCAAAAAAAATACTGGATTTAGAAGAGCAAGAAAAAAAATTGGAGTTAGATATTAATTCTTCATTATTGCAAATTCCAAACCTAATCTCTAAAAAAACACCCATTGCAAAAGATGAATCACAAAACAAAATTATAAAGAAAGTAGGCAAAATACCAAAGTTTAAATTTCCAATTAAAAATCATGTTGAGCTTTTAGAAAAATTAAACCTTGTAGATTTTGATGCCTCAGCAAGAGTTTCAGGAAATGGCTTTTATTATCTTAAAGGAAACTTAGCATTGTTAAACCAGGCATTGATAAGGTTTGCAATTGACTTCATGAGAAAGAAAAAATATACCTATATAGAAGCCCCTTTAATGCTGAACGAAAAATCTATCTACGCTTCAATGGATAAAAAGGCAATAGAAGATTCAGTTTATTCGATTCTTGGAAATGATTTACATTTAATAGGCACATCAGAACAATCTTTATTGGCAATGCATGCAAACCAAACAATTCCTGAAAATGAACTACCTAGAAAATATTTTTCTTATTCAATCTGCTTTAGAAAAGAAATAGGCAGCCACGGAATAAATGAAAAAGGATTATGGAGAACCCATCAATTTAACAAAATAGAGCAGTTTGTTTTTTGCAAACCAGAGCAATCTGAAAAATTATATGAAGAATTATTAAGCAATTCTGAAGGTATTTTAAAAGGCCTTAAATTGCCTTATAGGATTTCAGAAATGTGTTCTGGAGCATTAGCAGACTGGAAATACAGAAGTGCAGATTTAGAAGTTTACAGGCCAACTACTAAAGACTATGGCGAAGTTATGTCTCTTTCAAACTGCACAGATTACCAAACAAGAAAACTAAACATTAAGTATTATGACAAGAAAGGAAATAAAATATTATTGCATACATTAAACAATACTGCTTTGGCAACTTCAAGAATTATGGTTCTTTTAATAGAAAATTACCAGCAGAAAGACGGCAGCATAAAAATACCAGCAATATTGCAGAAATATATGAATGGCCTAAAAAAGCTTTGATAGAAAACCTTTTAAATTTTCATAAATTCAATTTAAAAATGAAACCAACAAATAACAAGGTCCCAAAAAGCATAGGTCTAATCATTGATGGTAATCGTAGGTTTAGCAAAAGATTAATGTTAAAGCCACATAAAGGGCATGAATGGGGCGCCAAAAAAATAAAAAAATTGTTCAAATGGTGCAAAGAATATAAAATAAAAGAAGTAACGCTATATACCTTTTCTATAGAAAATTTTGACAGGCCAAAAAAAGAATTTAATTATTTAATGAATTTATTTGAAAAAGAATTTGCGGCTTTAATTAAAGATAAACGTTTCCATAAAGAGAAAATAAAGATTAATTTTATAGGTCGATTGTGGATGTTTCCTAAAAAAGTTCAGGAAAAGATGGAAAAGTTAATGAAGCTAACAAAAAATTACAAAAAAGGAATAGTCAACTTTGCAATGGCCTATGGGGGTAGGGCAGAAATAATAGATGCAACCAAGAAGATAGCAGAACAAGTTAAACAAAAAAAACTAGATATAGACTCCATAAATGAAGAAGTTTTTAAGCATAACTTGTATCTTGAGTCAGAACCAGACCTAATAATAAGAACAAGTGAATCAAGACTTAGTGGTTTTTTATTATGGCAAGGAGCTTATGCAGAAATAATCTTCCTGCCAAAAGTATTATGGCCAGAATTTTCTAAGAAACATTTTATTGCTTGTTTAAATGAGTATTCTTCAAGGGAAAGAAGATTTGGAAAATGAAAGTCTTAGCTGCAGGCGATATTCACGGGGATTCTTTGCTGGTAAAAAAACTAGCAAAGAAGGCTGAAAAAGAAAACGTTGAATTAGTAATATTATGCGGTGACTTGACTGCTGATGAAAAAGTTGAAGGAATAATAGGCCCATTTTTAAAAGTAAATAAAAAAGTAATCTTAGTTCCTGGAAATCATGAAAGTATTGCAACAGCAGATTTTTTAGCAGAGTTATACGGCATTAAAAACATTCATGGCTATTCTGTTAAATATAAAGATATAGGGTTTTTTGGATGCAGCGCTTCAAACATAGGAATAAACCAGTTAACAGAAAAAGAAATTTTTGATCTTCTTAAAACAGGTTTTGATCATATAAAATCCCTAAAAAGAAGAGTTATGATAACTCATACTCCTCCATCAGGAACAAAAATGGAGAATTTTTCCAAGAAATTTTTAGGCAACGAAAACTTGGTTGTTGCTTCTCAGGGTGTTGAGAAGGCCATAAAAGAGTTTAAGCCAGATATTTTGTTATGCAGTCATTTGCACGAAGCAGAAGGCATAGAAGAAAAGATAGGCAATACCAGAGTAATAAATGTTGGCAAGGAAGGAAAGATTATTGATATTTGAAGTCATTAAATGGCAAGTTAAGTTGATTTAAATTAATAAAAAGACAACAAAAATCTTATAGCTTTTTTATACTTGATTTTTGTAGTAGAGACTCCAATGCAATTAATGCTATCAACTAATTTCTTATTCTTAATAAAATTAACTCGCAAATTACCGAAAATCTTACGAAATATTAATACTCAACCTAACACAAGTTTTTTAAAATCTATTGAAAAGTTTAATCTATGTCAAAAACTATGATTATAACAGAAAAGCCAAGTCAGGCAAAAACCATAGCCACCGCATTGGCTGACGATAAGGTTATTACAAAATTAAATAAAAAAATAAGATTTTATGAAATTGAACATAATGGAAAGAGTATTGTTATAGTATGTGCAGTTGGCCACCTTTATAATTTAACCGAGAGAAAGAAGCCGAAAAAAGATTATATTAGTTTTGATTTAGAATGGCGCCCTTCACATGAACTATCTAAATCATCGGAATTTACAAAGCCTTACCTAGAGACAATAAAATCCCAATCAAAAAATTGCGATGATTTCTATCTTGGCTGTGATTGGGATGTTGAAGGTGAGCTTCTAGGAGCCAATATAATAAGGTTTGTTATAGAAAAAAAAGATTCAAAAAGAATGGAATTTTCTACTATGACTAAAGATGAGATAATAAGTTCATTTGAAAATGCAAAGCCCCACTTAAATTTTGAGTTGATTGAATCAGGAGAAGCAAGACATTTCGCAGATTTTTATTGGGGTATTTCATCTAGCCGGGCGTTAACAAAATCCCTTCAAAATGCAGGCATGTTCAAGCTTCTAAGTTCTGGAAGAGTCCAAAGTCCTATATTGGCAATACTTGCAGACAGAGAAAAAGAAATATTAAATTTCAAATCAAAGCCATATTGGGAAATAATTGCAAGACTTCAGATTGATAATGATGAATTAGAAATCTTCCATGAAGATGGAAAGATTTTTGATCATGAAAAAGCAGATTCAATATATAAAAATTGTTTAAACAAAAAAGCAAAAGTCATAAAAGTAGCAAGAAAAGAATATCTTGTAAATCCCTATCCAGCATTTAACATAACGTCCTTGCAAACAGAAGCATACAAAAACTTTAGATATTCCCCAAAAATGACTTTGGATATTGCACAATCACTTTATATAAAGGCCCATATTTCTTATCCAAGAACATCCAGCGAGAAATTAGATTCAAGAGTAAACTACAAAGAAATTCTTAATTCTTTAACTAAAATAGATAATTTCAAAATACTATCTCAGAAAATTTTATCAAAACCTTCTCTAAAACCAATACAAGGAAATAAAACAGATCCTGCACATATTGCTATATACCCAACAAAAGAAATTCCTGATTTAGAAAGCCTAAGTAAGGAAGGAAAAAATATCTATTCGTTGATTGTTAAAAGATTCTTGGCTGCATTTTCAGATCCAGCAAAAAGGGAATCCATGGATATTTTGTTTGATATCAACAAAGAAAAGTTTAAAGTCAATGGAAAAAGAACAATAAATTCTGGTTGGATGTCTTTTTATGAACCCTATATAAGGTTTGAAGAAATTTCTTTGCCCGACCTAAAAGAAAATCAAGAGTTTTCTGTTAATGAACTAATTAAACACGAAGATAAAACAAAACCCCCAAACAGATTTACTCAAGGATCAATAATATCTGAAATGGAAAAGAAAAATCTCGGAACAAGATGTTTGGTAGGAGACACAAAAGTAAAAATCACAAATAGCCCAGTTAAAAATATTAAAATTTCAGATATTTTTAAGAGTAGTAAGAAAATAGGGAAAATTAATAATGTCCACTTTGCTGTTAACGATAGGAAGTATAATTGTATTTCGACATATAATAATTCTAAGGTAGCGTCACCTTTCACCTTAATTACAAGAAGAAGATTAGACAAAAATGAAAACGTTTATGAAGTAGGATTTAATGATGGTACAAGCATAAAATTAACAGAAGAACATCCAATTCTTATATATTCTAAGAATAGCATGAATTATAAAAGGGTCGGAGAATTAAATGAAAAAGATAAGGCTACCTCACTTTATTTTTATGAAGATAAAGTTGGAGAAGTAATTTTACCTTGGAAAGATTTTATAAGTCTAACTAACAAAAAAACTTGTTTATACGCAATTTCAGAAGAATTGAAAAAATATAGAGAAAAATTTAAATTAACCCAATATGATCTAGCCAATAAGCTTAACATAAGCCAATCAAGGATATCTGCTTATGAAATCCAAAAAATAATTCCTTTATGGGCATTTAAAAAGATTAATTTAAGGAAACCAAAATATATTACAAGTCTAAATAAAAAAAGATTTATTACAAATCCTTTCCCATTAAAACTTTCCAGCGCTTTATCCAAAACATTGGCTTATTTGGTTGGGGATGGTTCTATAGATAAAGTTAAGATTCAAAGAGAAAATTGTTATGACTTTAGGTACCACAATACTAATTATGATTTACTAGAGAATTTTATTGAAATTTTAAATAAGGTTTTTGGACAAAACTTAAATTTATATATTAAAAAAACTAAAAAAAGAAAAAAAGATAAACCAAAGTATTACGTTAGATTGCCTGCGGTCCTTGGAAGGATTTTATTCACAATTTCAAATGAAATAATCGACAAGAAAGTTAGTAAACTAATAACTCAAGAATTTTATAATGATTTTATTGGCGCTTTATTTGACGATGAAGGACATACTTACAAAAATGAGCCCAAGATATTTATTTCCAATACAAATTTAGAACTTTTAGAATCGGTTAGATCAATGCTTAAAAAATTAAACATAGACTCCACAATCACACAAGAAAAAGAAAAATACAAAAAAAAACACTGGAAAAAATCTTATAAATTATATATAAGGGGTAGGTACAATCTTCAAAAATTTTTAGAAAAGATTCCAATTATTCATACTAAAAAGAAACAAAGATTAATAAATCACTTAACTAACTTTTATAAATTTGGTAGAAATAAATCTTCAACTTTTTATGAATGGCAGATATTATTTGAACTAAATAAAACAAAAAATAAAGGGCTAACTTCCACACAATTAGCCAATAGATTAAACTTAAACCAAGTTAATATAAGGAATAGTTTAAGGCATTTAATTAGGAATAACTACATTTCAGTAAAGACCATAGGCATTAGTAAACAACCCAGGAAAAAAATTTTATATAAACTTATGAAACCAATAGATCAAACCTTCTATCCTTTATTAGGGGAAACTGTAATAAATAAAGATTTTAATACAAAAACAATCAAATCAATAAGGAAAATAGACTATGGTGGTTATGTCTATGATATTACGAATTATAAATACATGCCAAATTTTACATTAGGAAATGGAGTTATAGTTCATAACTCTACAAGAGCTCAGATATTGCAAATACTTTATGACAGGAATTATATCAAGGAAAAAAGCATCGAGGTTACAGACATTGGAATGGCGGTTGCAGAAACATTAGAAAAATACTCTCCAGATTTGGTTTCAGAAAAATTAACAAGGCATTTCGAAAACGAGCTGGAACAGATAATAGATAAAAAGAAAACTAAGGAAGAGATCTTAGAAGAAGCAAAAGAAATCCTGACAAAGATTCTTGAAAAAATAAAAAAGAATGAAAAAGAAATAGGAAAATTCCTGCTTGAAGCATTAAAAGAAACAAGAAGCAAGGAAAGTCTTCTTGGCATATGTCCAGAATGTAATGGAGACTTAAAAATATTATTCTCTAGAAAAACCAAGAAAAAATTTGTTGCCTGTTCCAACTATCCTAATTGCAAGAACACCTATAGCCTGCCTCAAGGCGCAATAATACCAACAGAAAAAGTCTGCCAGTATTGCAAAACCCCGATAATTAAAGTGATAAGAAAAGCCAAAAGACCCTTTGAAATGTGCCTGGTTTATAATTGCAAGTCAAAAGAATCATGGGATAAAAATAATAACCAATAGGTTTTGTCTATAGCACATATTCTTTTTCCATCATCAGTCTTTCCAAATATCCTTATCTCTGCCTTAATTTCTCTATCTATATAATCTATATCTATAGGATAAAAACTCATTTCCATAAGATCAATAACTTAGAAATATATTTAAAATTATTTAAACCAACTTTAATATCCAGCAGGGAAACTACACCCATTTGTATTGACATTCAATCTTTTATTGACATCAAAACAAGAAGATCCAGCAATGTCATTTACCCCAGGAATTATAGCCCCGCAAGGGAATTGTCCAGTAGTTTTATCCCATAATGGTTTATTGGTTAAAACACCATTTTCATATCTATACAATATATTAGCTCCAATATCTTCCCTAATTCCATCACCATTAAGATCCTTCCCAGCTCGTTTCATTGGCGAGTTATCAGGAACCCAGACCTTGCATGTCCCAAGTTGGGGATCAATATTCTTTTCATTTGTGATGTACTGGTCTGAACCGCTGGGAGAAAATGCGATAGCATTGTTGAAGCTATTAACATAATCAAGTCCATATGCCCAACTTCCCTTATTTGTAACAATGTTGATTCCATAGCCTCCTGTATGGCCAATTGTCAGTATATTGTCTCCAAAGAAAGAGTAAGAGCCGTCTCCTGAATAAGTGGGTTCTCCATTTTTGTCGGCACCGATTCCACCCCCAGAAACGGAATTTCCAATAAAAGTACAACTGTCACAGCGAGTGTTCTTCGAGCTACGGGCATAAATTCCATAACTTGGGTGATTAATTGAAACAAAATCCTTGAAAAGAGTGTCTCTTGGCATGGAATCAATGGTAGTTCCGCGGGCAGTCATTGCCACTCCTGCATTTAGAGCAACATTCCCGAAGAATTTATTATTGTTGGATATGCCAGTAGCCTCCATCTCAAAGCTTGCACCTGAATTTTCGGCAATATTATTTTCAAGTACATTATTTGCTCCAGGGTAAAGTGTAAAGCACCCATCGCCAGAAGTGGAGGGACCGGAAGGACCATAACCGCCGGGAATATCAGCACGATTGTGTGAATTGCAGTAATTTCTTCGTATTATTGCATTGTTAACTGGGCTTCCATCCATTGCATGTCTGTGGAAATCATAAAATTCGTTTTCTTCAATAAGATGCCCGGATTCTGACCCTTGATAAAAGGTAAGCAGATGCACATTGAAATACCTGTTGTTGAATCTGAATATATTGCGGCGGATTGTTAGGTAGTCACTTTTATATACAATCATAATCTCTGCGCCTGCAGAAGGATTATCCGTACCTTCCATGCGCAACCCCTCAAATTGCCAGTACTGGCAATTGGCCACTTTTATCGCATGGACTGTTCCATCAGTCTGTAGAAATGCTTTTCTTTCATTTTCTGCTTTGAGTGTTATTGGTTGTGAAGCAGTTCCGCTTTTGGAATTTGATGAGCAGTCAATGTTAGGGAATCCAGTTGTGGCTCTGGCATAAGTACCATCTTTCAAGATCAAAGTATCTCCAGAATTTAGTTTTGGAATTGCATAAGTAAAAGTTTTCCAAGGTAAAGCAGATGTTCCTTTATTTGAGTCAGATCCACTTGGTGAGATGTAAAAAGAGTTTCCTATTATTGTACTGGTACTCGTCCCATATTCATAAGCCCCAATGTCCCAAGCGCTTCCTTGAGGTCTTGATTTTCCATCAAAGTCTTTATTGAATTCTGTTAAAGTTGTACCTACATCGATGGTAGGACTGCCAGTTTGTATTCTGAAGTTCTTAGCTGCACGATCAACATATAATGGAGTTGATGCAATATTATTTGATATTGTATTTACTTTTTCAGTGTTATCAACAACATCATTACCTTGACCATTTCCACTAAAGTCATTATATTGAATTACATTACCACCGTTTCCATACCAGAGAGTAACTGCAGCGTCGTTATTGCTAATGATGTTATTCTTGATAGTGGATACACCACCTTGTGCATCAACACCACTTCCACGATTATTATCTATAATATTATTTGCAACTGTGCTAAGTGTTCCGCCGCAACATGGGCTAATTCCAGAACCATCGTTGTCGTAGACAAGATTATTATAGGCCAGATTCCTATGACCACTACTAAGAATTATGCCTCCACCAGGGATGGGTCCGCCTCCATTTCCATAAACCAGCGCATTGCGAACAATATTATCGTCCTCAGTGGTTGAGTCGGAATTGTAGATATGAATCCCAAAACCAGCATTGTCGTACCATGATCCGCCGTCAACTGTGTTGTTATCGCCGAACATGTAAATACCATGCCCACGGCCAGTAGACCTCCCATTATTATAAGATATAGAATTCAGAAACAAATTGTGGTGCGGATTCTGAATAGTTTTTGAAAACTGAATACCGCTTAGTGTAGCATTTCTGAAGGTACTGCCTTCAAAGGTTACATAGCTACTACTGATACTTAGGGCGAACCCTCCAGTTGGTACGTTCCAGGTTCCTGCTGGATAGCCACCAGCATCAAAAATAAGATTTCTGAAAGTGATGTATGAGCCAGAAACCCCAGCCACAGAATCTTTTGTGAATTTAGTAGGTAGAATGATAACAATTTCAGAAGGATACGCAGATATAATAGTCCTAGCACTTTCAGACTTACCGCTTGGTGGATCTATATCAACATTTTCATCGTATGTCCCACCTCTTATGTAAAGTGTATCACCGCTAGCAATATGTGCATAACCATATTTTATAGTCTTCCAAGGATTTCCTATAGAACCTATACCGGTAATATCATTCCCAGTAGTAGATACATAGTAAGTATTTCCAGTTGTAGTAGTAGTTGTACTAGTAGTTGTACTAGTAGTAAATGCAACATCTACCCAATAATTGCTTGCTGAATAAACATTGCTAGGAAAAGATGGTGTTGCACCATATTGATAAACCCCCCCATTAACCAAGGCATGTAATGGTGGATTATCATATTGTGATGCAAAATAATTAATGTTAACTGCCCAATATCCAAGGCTATGATAGGAAGCAGTATAAACATTATTGGCATTAATATTGACTGGATTGATAAAATTAACTTGTTGCCAGCCAGATGCAGTCTCGCTTGTAGATGTAGCTTGAGCTAATAAATTGCCATTGCTATCCCAAAGGCTGACAATATGATTGCCAATATCAAGGCTGGATTTATAAAATTTAATCCCCTTAATGCTTCCATCTACATCCGATTTAAACTTAACCCCAAGTTCAACAGGATTGGAAGGACTTCCTTGTGATGTTTGATCAGGAACAAAAGAGTTAGACCAGAGTGAAACTGTAGTTGTAGTAGTAGTAGATATGCATTGGCTAAAGTCAAAGCCAGTACAATCAGATCTGCATCTTAAACTCCCGCTGGTATACCCGCTAAAGGAAGTGCATTGCTTATTATCCAAGTCAGTTCCATCACATATTTCACCAGTTTCTTTTATATTATTTCCACATGTTGTAGTAACTTGAACACCATTGTCAACAGTTACTTTAACAGGACTAGAACTTTCTTTGTTTCCAGATTTATATGTAACAACAGCAGTTATCTCATGTTCCCCATTAGAAAACTTGGTTGTATCCCATTGAATAGAATATGGGGCAGTAGTTACAGGATCTCCAATGATTATTCCATCAATCTTAAATTCAACCTTTTCTATATCGCTGACAGCATTTCCAGTTATTAAGTCTATGGCATTAGCAACAATCATTCCAGAAGGAGTTAATACAGAAACCCCTTCTTCTTCAGACACATCAGCTGTAATAGTTACTGAATTACCTACAATTTTTTCTCCAAAATTAACTTTAACAACGTCCTTGCTATGAAATTTATTGCTTGTAGAAATTGCAAAAAATAAAACAATAACTAATAAAAAAATAGAAATCCATACAACTTTGTCCAGCTCTTTTTTTACCATGATTTTATTATTTAAAATAAGTTGCCATTCTTATAAAGATTTCTATTGTTGCTTATTTTTCTTATGACTAAATTTAATCCTACATATCTTAAAATTTTTTACAAAAAATTAAAATTACAGGGAAGGCATCTTACCAGCCAAAACAATCATTCATTTCGCTTGAAATAACAATAGCAAAATTAACTAAATAATATTCCTTGATCCACAATATCAAAAGTTATTTTTTCATCTTTTGGCTTTTCCATAATAAACATCCTTGGATTTTTCTCCAGTCTTATAACTCTGTCTGGATAATTATTAATTAAATCATAAGCAACAGCCCTTATTTTATTTTTCTTAATATCTTTGTATACCTGGCTTGTTATTAAAACAGGCATTTTTTTTGATAGATTCTTTAATATTTTTAATTGACTTATTAACATTGCCTTTGCTAAATCAGGCTTGCTTTTAAACAAAGTCCTATAATAATAACTCATTGTATCCAAGGCAACTAAAGAAATATCTTGTTTTTTAATAAAATCTTCTAAATTTTTTATTTTTATTTGCTGATCCTTAAAGCTGTTTACTTTAATCAATAATAAATTTTTTAAGTAGTCTTTATAATTCTCTCCAGCTAATTGTTTAAACCTATCAATAGAAAAACCCCTTTCAGCGTCTATAAACAAAACCCTTTTCCCCCTTTTAATTTGATCAATACATGCTATTTTTATAATTGTTGTCTTGCCAGAAGCAGCCTCCCCATACAAGAAATACAACCTGTTGCTAGACATATCTTTTAAAAAACTATTTAACCCCATTTCAACCAAAACCTTTATTAATGATTCTGGGGTAATCTACTAAATTATATAATTTACTATGGCTAAAGAAGTCAAATTAAAGGTCCTTGAAGCATTCCAGGAAGAAGCCTATAAAGGTATAGTAAGAATAGACTCACAAACTATGAAGGACATAAATGTCCATCCTGGAGACATAGTCGAAATAGAAGGCAATAGGATTACTGTAGCAGTAGCTGATAGATCTTATCCAACAGATATAGGCCAATCTGTAATAAGAATGGATGGTATAATAAGAAGAAATGCCAAGACCGGTATAGGTGAGGCAGTCAAAGTAAGAAGGGCAGAAATTAAGGAAGCTAAAAACATTACAATAGCTCCAGTCCAGGAAGGAGTTACAATACAAGCCGATCCTTATATCTTTAAAAGAGGTTTGCTAGGAAGGCCAGTTGTAAAAGGCGATGTTGTTGCAATGGGCGGAGCAAGACGAAGAAGAAGAACAATGACTGGCTCTCCATTTGAAGAAATTTTTGATGTTTTTGAAGAAGGCTTTATGGGCAGTTTTGGTTTTGGAGCCCTGAAATTTGTTGTTGTAAATACAAATCCTAAGATTCCTGTAATAATAACAGAAGAAACAAGCATCTCATTAAATCCAAAAGCTGTTTCTGTTTCAGAAGAAGAAAAAGTGCCAGATGTCAACTATGAAGATATAGGCGGTTTAAGTGAAGAAGTAAAAAAAATAAGGGAAATGGTTGAAATACCATTAAAATACCCAGAAGTTTTCTCAAGACTTGGAATTGAACCACCAAAAGGAGTCTTATTATTTGGTCCTCCAGGAACTGGAAAAACATTGATTGCAAAAGCTGTTGCTTCAGAATCAGAAGCAAATTTTATATTATTAAATGGTCCAGAAATTATAAATAAATTTTATGGAGAAAGTGAGAGGAAAGTCAGAGAAATTTTCGAAGAGGCTGAAAAAAATGCTCCAAGCATTATTTTCATAGATGAAATAGATGCTATAGCTCCTAAAAGAGAAGCTGTACATGGAGAAGTAGAAAGAAGAGTAGTTTCAACCTTATTAACTGCCTTAGACGGATTAAAATCTCGAGGAAAAGTCGTTGTAATAGCAGCAACCAATAGACCAAATTCTTTAGACCCAGCCTTAAGAAGACCAGGAAGATTTGATAGAGAAATAACTATAGGAGTTCCAGGAAGAAGAGCAAGAGAAGAAATATTAAAGATTCATACAAGAAATATGCCACTTAAAAAAGATGTTAAATTAAATAGACTAGCAGAAATAACTCATGGTTTTGTCGGAGCAGACCTTGCAGCATTATGTAGAGAAGCAGCAATAAATGTTCTTAGAAAAGTGCTTCCAGATTTAAAAAAATTAAAAGAAGGCCAAAATATTCCAGAAGATTTGTTGAATAAGCTTGTGATTAATGACAAGGATTTTAAAGAAGCATTAAAATCCGTAAGGCCTTCAGCATTAAGAGAAATAATGGTTGAGTCTCCAAATGTTTCTTGGGAAGAAATTGGGGGCTTGGATAATATAAAACAAGAATTAAAAGAAAGCGTCGAATTGCCATTGAAAAGCCCTGAAGTTTTTAAGAGATTAGGAATTAGGCCAACAAGAGGAATATTGCTTTATGGCCCCCCGGGAACAGGCAAGACTTTATTAGCCAAAGCTATAGCTTCAGTTTCAGAATCAAATTTTATATTGGTTAAAGGTCCAGAATTGTTAGACAAATTTATTGGCGAGTCGGAGAAGGGTGTTCGCCAAATATTTGAAAAAGCCAGGCAAGTATCCCCAACAATAATCTTTTTTGATGAAATAGATGCCTTAGCTCCAAGAAGAGGTCTTGGTTCAGATGGCACAAGAGTTACTGAAAGAGTGGTTAATACTTTATTAGCAGAGATGGATGGCTTGGAAGATTTGACAGATGTCTTGGTTATAGCAGCAACAAACAGGCCAGATATAATTGATCCAGCCTTATTAAGGCCAGGAAGATTTGATAAGATATTGCTTACAACCCCACCAGATAAAAAATCAAGAGAAAAAATACTTGAGATTCATACAATAAAAAGAAAGATGCCTTTAAGCGAAGATGTAAGTCTATCTAAGTTAGCAGACCAAACTCCTGGTTTCGTCGGAGCAGATATAGAGGCATTATGCAGAGAAGCAGCTTTGCTTGCTTTAAGAGAAGACCTAGATGCAAAAGAAGTTGGAAAAAAACATTTTGATGAAGCCTTAAAGAAGGTAAATCCTTCTGTAGACAAGGAAACACTTGATAGATATGAAGAAATTGAAAAAGCATATCTAAAAAATGCAAAAGCAGGATTAGTAAAAGAAGTTCCTAGTTACTTTGGCTAGTTAGGATTTTTATCTTTTCCTCAACCAAAACAGTATTCTCGAATTGGCTTACCAATCCCTTAGATTTTTCAACTAATTCAGGATACTGGTAAAATATTTTTTCATTTTCAAGCATTCTCAGATAAAAATTTGAATTTCCAAATTTTTCAAATATTTCCCTTTTGGAAAAAGGCAAACCATTGTATTTTTTATCTACAAACTCAACAATTTTTCTTGCGGTTAAATTTCTGCTTTGCTTTTTATTTTCTAATCTATAAATCCCAGATAATTTTCCTTCAATAACCTTGCCTTCTCCATTGGTTGCAAATGGCTCTATCGCTATTATCATGCCTTTACTTAATTTGTTTTTGTCGCCGTTATCATAATTTGGAATTGTTAGTCCAGCATGAAGTTTATATCTTTCTATCTTATGCCCAGACAAATTTTGTATTGGAGAAAAACCAAAGCTTTGAATTGTTTCTTGTATTTCTTTTCCAATTTTTCTTGCTTCAACCCCAATAGCTATAATCTTCAATGCATTTTCCAAGGCTTTTTTGCTTGCCTCTAAAAGTTTTTTATTGTCCCCAAGATCTACAGTTAATGCATTATCTCCTATTGCTCCATTAACATTAACCCCAACATCTAATTTTACTAAGTCTCCCTTTTTAAATAAATCTTGGTCATTAAAATCAGCAGTGTGATGTGCAGCAACATTATTAATAGAAATATTAACTGGAAATGCTAGATCTCCTTTTTCTTTGATTATTTTATCTTCTATTTTTTTAACTATTTCCAATATAGAAGCATCAACTTTTACTAAACTTTTTCCATAGTCCAATGCATTTGCAGCTATTTTTCCAGCCTTATTCCAATCTTCCATTAATTAAAAGTAAGAAATTATATTAAATAGCTTTCTATATCAATTACTTCCTTATTCCAAAGTAGAAGTCTATTATTCATTATATTCTGAATCTCTTGCTGAGTTAAGATTTATTTTAAATAGAAAAATTATCAAGGTTTACCCTAATCTCTTACGCCCAAGATACCTGTGCTACAGCCAACCCACCATTTTCATAATACTCAACCTTGATATTATGGGCTCCAGATGTCATAGTATTAGTAAATGTATAAGTGGTTGGAGCTTGATCAATCCATTTATCCAAAACAAGCTGGTTATCTATCCATATCCTCATGCCATCATCAGTCCTAGCAGTAAATGTGTAAACCTTGCCTGTAAAACTAAAATCCCCCTGCCATCTTACAGAAAAAGTATCAACACCAATGTTTGGATCTGGCGAATTAGTGCTCCAATCAAAATTTATTTGGTTGTCTGTCCTTGTCAATGCAAGGCTTGTAAAATCCATATTATTAAAATATTGTCCAGTAAAGGCATTTGCTGGTTGAACAACATTATTCACAGTAACAGTAACACTAGTTGAAGTTGCTGTATTTCCAGATGTATCTGTAGCAACAGCAGTTAAAACATGTTGTCCATTGCTTGTTAAAGTAGTATCCCAAGTTATTGAATAAGGAGAAGTTGTATCTAAGGTTCCTAAATTACTTCCATCTAGTTTAAATTGCACATTTGCAACAGCAACATTATCAGATGCAGCAGCTGTTAATTGTATTGTGCTAGATACAGTAGC
>JACQNI010000001.1 GCA_016203135.1 Candidatus Woesearchaeota archaeon | reverse complement strand
TGTGTATTAGAGACTGAATTTATATGTTACAACGGATGCATTTGAAGCAGAAACATTAATTGAAGATATAGACAAAAATTCAATTCAAGAACCAAAACATAAGTATTATGATCTTGAATCCAAACAAAGCGAAAATTTAGCAAAAAGAATAGGATTCAACCCAATGTGTTCTGTTAAAATGAATGAAAATGTTTCTACAAGAGATTTAGATGCAATTGCAACAAAATTAGTTAAAAGTGGTTTATATGTTGCCACAGAAATTAATGGAAATGTGCTAAAATATATTCCTCATGATGCAGAGGTCAGAGAAAAAATAGTAAGATTAGCTATGCAGAAAAATAAAACTTGGTTTGGAGCCGATTATGCATATTATTTATTGTCATATTCAAATAATCCTAATACAATAAACGGTTTTGGTTTCTTACAAAATTTCTGAGATTAAGTCATTTCCATTCTAACCAAGTTCCTAAAAATTATTGGACTTAGCAAATATTAAACCCTATTTTTACTTCTTAATTAAAAAAATTATAATTTTAAACTACGCTTGACTCAATTCCAGCTATTAACTTATCAAATGTCTTGTTTTCTCTTGCTCTTAACAACTCCATAGAGCTTTGATTAAATAATTGCAACATTCTTGAGTTTGTAGCCTGGAGTTTTTGCATTGCCCCATTATAATCCTTGAATGCTTCATTTGCCTTTATGAATTGCAAATATGGACCAATAATGTTTTTTGATATTTCTATGCAATATCTGTTTTCTTGAGATAGTCTTTTGCAGCAATTATTTATGTCTGATAGATAATTTACAAGGTTTATCATTGCATGTTTTCCAGTGTTTTCATAAGCAAATCCTGTTTCTGTCATTTCTATATCATATTGATTATTCTTAAGTTTTCTTCTAAGGTTTAGGCTTGCAAAAGCATAGTTTTCCCTGTCCTTAAAAACCTTTGATTTTTTTGAGAGCTTTTCTACTTGAACTGTTAAATTGCTTGTTTCAATGAACAATTGTTTTGAATTATTAATCCTATCATGGCTGTCTAATGATTTAGAATGCAAGTAATAGGCATAGTTTTCAAGATTCAATATCTGCTTGTCGCATCTTAATATCATTGAATCAAAGTTTAATCTCATAAGATCTAATGTATAAAGCAATTGTCTATAGAGATCTTCTGTTGTTGTAATACTTCCATAGATTTTTTCTGAGAGAAAATCTTTAAACTCTATGTAAGCAGAAGCTATTGCATTTTTTGAATAAAGTGATTTTTTAACCCTTGTTTCTATTTTTCTTCCAAGATACTGAAGATCTTTTAAGTAACTTCCTGTTTCTTGGTAATCGTCTATTAACCTTGAGTAGAATTCAGGAGATTTAGTATGCTGGACTATTCTTTCAAGAGATACTGGTAATGCTCCTGCTTTAACAAGCTGTTTATTTATGTTCTTCATTTTTAATTATCACCTCAAGATTTTTATTGTAGAATTCTTTTTCCAGGCCTGCTTTTTCCAAGGCTTTATATTTATAGTGGCAGCTTCCAAGATTATAAGCTAGCAACAATGCCAAACCGTATTTTATTATTCCTTTATGCATTTTAGAAAGCATCGGTCAAGATAAATCTTAACTCGCTCCATTTTTCTGAAATTTTATCAGCGATATTTCCAAGACCCTTGGTTTTATTGTAAATTATAAATTGACTTTCATCTTTAATGCTGGAAAAGCGATGATTGAATGATCCAAGATTTGTTTTGCTGTTTACATAAACCAAGTCATGATTTTCACTTGTTTTCCTGTTGTATATTGAAAGATAAACTGAATTGTTGTATTTGTTGAATTTAAGCAGAAAATCTTTTGGATCAATATATCCTTGTCTTACTTTATAATCTTTTAAGGCTTCTAGTTTTAATTGATATGAACTAAGAGATATATTATCTATTATGTCTTCGTAGGCTTTTGGATTTTCCCTGATTGTTGTTTCTATCTTTGTTAATTTATCTGAAATATCTGCTTTTTTTTCTTCTATTGTTTTTGCACATGACAAAGACAATGAAGACGCTAAGGCCAACACCATTAATTTTTTCATAAATGTAATAAACCATGGTTATTAATATTAATTTGCGAGAAAAAATCGGAAATATTTCGGATTGTCCGGAAAATTACTTGCTTAGAAATGATTCTTTTTTTATTATTTCAAGAACTTGAGAGTTGTAGACTATGAGATTATTATATTTTTCAATGAAATCATATCTTTCAATGTTGTTCTTGAAGACTGCTTCTATTAAATAATTGTTTTTCAATTCAAAGACATTGTTTATTGATGCTTCTTCAAGGAAAACTTGATTTTTTTCTGTTATGAACATACAGGTTATATAATGAAACTTTGAAAAGTCTATTAATGATACGAATTTTAGCCTTGGAATAGACTTGAAATGACCGTAAAATGTACTTTGGTTTATTTTTAGTTTATGTGCTATGTCTTTTATATTAATTCTTGAATTTTTTCTTAAAATTTTGATTATTTTTCTCAACATAAACTAGAAAAGATACATTGCTTTATATTTGTTTTCTAGAAAAAACTGAAAGATTTTCGGGTTTAAATCTTATAACGCTGAGACAGAGAGTATTATGTTACTTCCATAAGCCGAGGAGATTATTCCTTGATTTTATGTGTTTTATTATATACAAATTCTACGAATTTTTTTGTTGGAAGTATATATGGTTCTCCTTCATCAACACCTCTAACAGAAATCATACTACCTTGTGCTGATTTTAACACAGCCCTTGAAACATCATCAAATAAGCATCTTTCTTGGTAATATTGTATTGCAGGATAACCAACCCATTGACCTTCTTTAACAGATGCTCTTAATATCAATTGGAATAGTCCTTTCTCAGCATCAGCATCTTGTGCAGGAGAACCCATAAAAACTCCTAAAGAGATTAAATCGTTTTTATCTGGGTCTTTCCAATTTTCATCATCTCTCCAGAATTCATAATGATCTCCCATTACTTTATGAATAGGGTATTCTCTAGACAATCCTTTTAATTCTGGATGATTTGGTAACTTTGATTGTTTTGACATTTTTCTATAAATTGTTATAATCTAATTGTATCCCCACATTTATAAAACTTTCTATTTTGTTACTACTTTTAAGAAACTAACATAATATACGCCGGGACAGGGATTTGAACCCTGATGCCCCGAAGGGCCAGGCTTTCCAGGCTTGCACATAAGAACCTAGGTTCTTATCAACTCCTAGGAAAATATTCTGTGCCATACCAGATTAGGCGACCCCGGCATGTTAAAAATTAGAAGTTTTGTATTTAAATCTTTACTCTTTTATTTCCATTTCAATTGATACCCCTTCAGGGATATTTGGAATAGGAACTCTCATTACAAGCCTTAAAGCCCTTTCATCAACACCTAGATCGATTAATCTTTTATGAATTCTCATCTCAAAATTATCAAAACTGGCTTTTCCGTCCCCACAAGGGCTTTTTCTTGTTGTTATTTTTAGTCTTTGAGTAGGCAATGGTATTGGGCCTTTCATCTCTGTTTTTGTTTTTTCAGAAATATCTTTAATAGAAGCTATAAT
>JACQNI010000048.1 GCA_016203135.1 Candidatus Woesearchaeota archaeon | reverse complement strand
TGTTTTCCAATAAAAAAATAGGGATTATTGCTGCGTTTATAGCATCGTTTTTTTATTTGGATTTTTTTTATTCAAATAGAAACATGGTAGATATTCCAAGTTCGGTTTTAGGTTTTTTAGGATTTTATTTGATCCTTAAAAGTTTAATACACAATAAAAATAATTTTTATCTAATTATTGGTTCAATTTCCTTAATAGCAGCTACATTATTAAAATATACAGGGGTTCTTTTTATATTAGCGACAATAATTTCATTATTTTTATTAAAGGGTTTTTCATTGCTAAAAGAAAAAAAGATTTTGATGGCTGGCATTACTGGTATTTTAGCGATAGTACCATTTATAATTTACATATTATCAAATAGAAGAATACTAGCTGGAATTTTTGAAGCTGGGACATCAGCCGCTTCCCTTCCATTAAGCCAAAAGTTTGGAGTTTTTTTCTCATATATAACCTACATGCCGACATACTTGCAATGGGTGTTTTTTATTACATTTATTCTTGGCTTATTTACAATGATTGATGTTTTCCTTGGCTTTGATTTAATATTAAAAAGGCAAAATCTAAGGCTTCTGCATGACTTTATTATCTTAATCTTAATGTTGATTCCGTTGATTTACTTTGGATTCTTTGTAAATCATTTTGAAGAAAGATACCTTATATATTCATTCCTGCCAATTTTTATCATAACTGCCAAGGGCTTGGTTAAGCTTGAGGATTATATAAAACCTTATACAAAATATGCTTTCATAATTATAATAGCCTTGCTTCTTGTTGGATCTTATCAGCAGTTTAAAATGGCAGATTCTTTAACAAAGTCAAAGATGAATGCTTTTCAGCCACAAAGATTGGCTGGAGATTGGCTAAAAGAAAATACAAGAGAAGGGGATATTATATTTGCTTCAGAAGACCCACAATTTACTTATTATGCTGAAGTAGATGTTTTGGGATTTCCTGCTACAATAGAAGAATTTCATCAACAAGTTAAAAAAACAAATGCAAAATACATGGTGGTTTCAATTTATGAGAAGCCTCCTAATTGGATCTATAGTTATGCCCAAGATTATCCAAACAATGTAGAAGCCAAGGCTGGATTTAATTTAGATGGGAAGCCAGCAATTATTATCTATGAAATAAAAAAAGAAAATATTGGCTAAAGAAATAAAGCCAGTAAGCCTGCTGCTATGAAATAAATTCCTACAACAACTCTGAGGAATTTTGGAAACAGCAGAATCAAAACTCCTAATATGATGCTTAAAACAGCACTTAATTGTATTATTGTAGCCATGTTTACCTCCGTTAAATTACTCGATTAAATAAAACTCTTGTAATATTAAACCTTTTGATTAATTAACTTTAAGTTTTCTTCAGCGGTTTTTTCCCATGTAAATTTCTTTGCCCATTCAATAGCATTTTTAGATAATTTATGCCTTAATTTTTCATCCCTTAAAATTTCTATGCATTTTTCAACGAATTCTTTTTCAGTTTTCACTAAAAATCCTGTTTTCCCATTTAAGACAGCCTCGTTTAATCCAGGAACATCAAAGCAGACAACTGGAACCTTACATGCGTTGCTTTCAAGAACTGTTAAACCCCAGCCCTCTTTCATAGAAGGGGTTAAAGCTAGCCATGCGCTTTTCATGAGCTTTAGCTTTTCCTTTTCGTCTATGAATCCAAGAACATGAAAATCCTTTAGATCCTTTGATCTTTTTTTCAGCTCTGAAAAATCCCTTCCAGAACCTATGATAAACATTTCTAGATCAATGTTTTTTTTTATTTTTTTAAATATATCAATCAACATTAGAGTTCTTTTATATCTTTCGAGCCTGCCAACAAAAATAACTCTTGGTTTTTTACTTTTTTCTCCAGGCTTATATGTTTCATGATCTAGACCATTGTAAATAACTTTTATGTTTTTATTATTAATTCCTAGTTCAATAAGCTCTTTTTTTGTGATCTTGGAAACAGCTATAAATTGTTCATTTTTATAAAATAAAGGCAAAAAAACTTGTTCTGCAACATATGCAATCAAGCTCATTGGAAAATGTAATTTTTTAAAGGCTATCTTTCCAACAACATGGTGAAAATAAACAATTCTTTTTTTTCTTACATATAATGGAGTCCAGTAAGGAACCCCATTTACGCAGTCAAAGACAACATCATATTTTTTTGAATCAAACAGATAAAAAAAGGCTGCATTAATATAAGTTAAAAACCTATTTCCAGATCTAATTATCTTCATTCCTTTATAGCTGTCAGATCTTTTAGCATTCTTAAAATTGCCAACGAAAAAAGTAATTTCATGGCCTTTTTTCTTAAGCTGCTCCATGACCTTAAAGATAACTAATTCAGCTCCGCCAGCTTCTGGATGCTTCATATCACGCCAGTTTAAAACCAAGATTCTCATTTTACAAAAAGATCATATGCTTTGTTATAAAATATAACTATAAACTTGAACGGAGAATAGATTAACCTTAACCTTATAATTGCTAAAAACATCTCCAGGCTTGTTTTTCCAATTTTAAGCTTGCTGTCTTTTTGATCATGCCATTCAGTTGGTATCTCTAAAACTTTAAAACCATTCTTCTTTAACCTATATAGTAAATCTATATCAAAAGCCCACTGAGTAGTTCCTAATTGATTCAAAACCTTTTCAATGGGCTTTTTCTTGAATAACTTTGCTCCACATTGAGTATCTCTGATTTTAATTCCAAATAAAATTCTAGTAAAAATATTAAAAACCCTGCTTGCAATTCTTCTTGTTAAAGGCTGTTTTTTATTTATCTTTGCTCCCTTGATCCATCTTGAAGCAACAATTCCATCAAAGCCATTTATTTTTTCTACTAAGTCATTAAAGGCTTTAACTTTTGTAGCATTGTCTGCATCAGCATATCCAATCAATTCTCCTTTAGCTAATCTAAAGCCATGTATTATGGCTCCTCCTTTTCCAATTTTTTCTTTAATGTCAATGTATTTTACTTGATGATATCTCTTTGATGTTTCCCTTACTACATCTAAAGTTTTGTCTTTGCAGCCATTTAGTACAACTAAGATTTCAAAATTTTTTTTATATTTTTTATTAAAAAAACTAGCATAATCATTCAAGGTTGGCTTTATCCTTTTTTCTTCATTATATGCTGGGATTACTATTGAAAGTTTCATTTTTATAAGTCGGCAGTAAAAGTATAAACAAAAGCATCATCAATCCAATTAGTATTTGAATTATCTGCAATAAACTGTCATGGAATAAATATATTAAAATAATCTCTAAAACATTAAAAACTCCGAGTAGATATAAAAATTTAGTTTTCTTTATTGATATTTTATAAAAGGAAATTACATAAATCAAGGAAAAAATAGTCATTGCTATTCCAAACCACCCCAACAGATTAGCAATATCTAGATATCTTTCTCCAAATAAAATTCTTATTGCAAAGTTTGAAAATAAAAAATAAAACAAAGTAACGAAACTTCCAAAAATCAAAACAAATAGGCTAGATTTATACAAAAGATGTTTATGATCTTGGTTTTTTACATAGCTCTCAGATACCTTTGGAAACATAACCATTGGAACACTAATGCTTCCGAATAACACAACTTTTCCAAGTAATGCCAAGGCTGCATAATGTCCTGCATCTATGTTATTAAAAAAATGCTTGACAAGCAAGACATCAAATGTATAAAAAGCAGTAAGACTTATCAATAACAGCAAAACAGGCAATGAATAATTATAAATCAATTTAGTGTTAAACTGCTCTTTTTTTTCTTTGAAATAATTTCTCATTATATATAGAAAAACAAAAAATGGGATTGTATAGCTTATAACAAAAGCAAATATAGCGCCATTGACCCTGAAGCCAACATATAATAAGATTATCCCAACTATTAATTTTATTATTCCTTCGCTAACGATATTTATGCCTAATTTCTTGAAGTCTTGAAGCCCTTGTAAAACTCCCCTAGTAACATGCAATAATAATGCAAAGAAGAAAAATGGTGCAAGCAGCATAACCGGCTTTACATCATCAATTTTCAGGAATTTAGCGATTAAAGGGCTTATCAATAAAAAAACTGCTACAAAAATTATTCCATAAACGAGCATCTTCTTTAAAGATCTTGAGAATAAAAACGATATTTTCCCATATTCATTCTTTGCCTTGAATTCAGAAACAAATTTTGCAATTCCTGTTTGTATTGTTGTAAAGGGAATTATCATTATGTATATTAAAGACAATAAAGACCCAAAAATTCCATAGTCTTCTGGTCCTAAAAATCTTCCTACATAAATATGGAAAACATAAGCCAAGACATTCATTAAAAATGTTGCAATGAATAATATTGCATTGTCTTTTAGTAATCTCTTATCATTAAAAATGTAACTTGCTATCTTTTTCATTTTACAAACCAAATTAGACTTGAAAATATTAATTGAATCAAGATCATAAAATAGACAACTTGCTTTTCTGTAAATTTGCCTGTTCTTGTAAATATATGCGGGATAGAATAAACTTTTTTATACATTGATTTTACTTTTCCATTTTCATAATAGCCGTAACTTTGTGGTTTAAATTTTCCCCTTAACTTTAAGAAAAACTCAATAAAGAATGGTATAGAAATTATTAAAGCAGCCTTTTCTATATTTCCAATAATTGCCATCACAGCTAGAACTCCCCCTAATAAATAAGTTAACGAATCTCCAGGCAGTATTTTTGCTGGATATTTATTGAATAAATAAAAGCCTATTAAAGCAGCAAAAGTCATTAATCCTATTAAAGCAGCGATATGTCTTTCATTCACATAAGCGTAAGAAGATAGCATTCCTATGTATATTATTCCCATTCCAGCTTCCATTCCATTAAAGCCAGCTAACAAATTTACCATGTTGCTTGCTCCAACAACCCCAATCGGTATCAACAATAAAGGATATAAAATTCCAAAATTAACATCCCCAATAAAAGGAAAATTCATTTCTGTAAATCCAGCTCCAACAACCATTAATGGAATTGCAGCTATTACTGTTAGTAAAGGCTTTTGCCATTGTTTTAGACCTATGCTTCCCTCATTGCCCTGTTTTATTACTAAGTCATCTATGAACCCAACTAAGGTTATTAATAAAATAGAAATTATTCCTGCAAATAAAAAACCTAAAGAATTAAGATCTAGAGTTAAATTAACATTAGTTTTAAAAAAAGTGCCAAAGAAGACAAATACCAATAAGCCAGATATTATTCCAGCTACAACAGCCAAGCCTCCAGAAATAGGAACCAAAGGCTTTTTTTCCTTGTTCATATCTAAGACTTCTAAGCCTATTTGTTTCAAGTAATTAATAAGCCAAGGCATTATTAGTAAAACTACTAAAAAACTGATTAATGCACATAAAACAACTATATAAGCCATAAAGAAAAAAACTGGATTTTTTATTTAAAACCTTTGTTTTTATCAGTTGCACCATAATGTTTATAAAGAATCTTCAATATAGTTAACTTGATTAAAATGGCTGAGGTGTTATTAATAAAACCAAGCACTGGCTGGTATGATTCAATTAAATCACACCTTGACTTGCCTTTAGGAATTCTTTCTGCAGCTACTTTAATAGACCAAGAATATGATGTTAAATTTATAGACCAGCAATTAGAGCAAAACTGGAAAGAAAAAGTGAAAAAGGAGTTAGACCAAAATCCAATACTTGTTGCTGTTTCTGCAATGACTGGAGGTCAAATTCTAAAAGCCTTGGAAACAGCTGAATTCATAAGACAAGAATCTAAGGATACTAAAATAGTCTGGGGCGGTCCACATCCAACTATAATGCCTTTGCAAACAATAAAAGATCAAAGAGCTGATATAGTTGTTCAGGGAGAAGGAGAAGAAACATTTTATGATTTAGCAAAGGCCCTTGAAAAAGACAAGCCCTTAAAAGAGGTTACTGGAATTTGGTATAAAGAAAATGGAAATGTAAGGTTTACAGGCCAAAGACATTATGGAGATCCAGATAAATTTCCAATGCTGCCTTTTCACTTGGTAAATATAAAAGATTACATGCCAAGTTATTTTGGATTAAAAACAATAAACCTAGAAAGTTCTAGGGGTTGCCCTTTTAGATGTACTTTCTGCAAGAACACAGTTAAGGAAACAGATTACAGAAGATGGCGAGCTTGGTCACCAAAAACAACTATTGATTATATGAGATATGTTCGAGATGAATTTGGAGTTGAGCTAGTTCATTTCCAGGATGAAAACTTCTTTGTAAATCTTAAAAGGGCAAAAGATATAATGGAAGGCATAAAAACAGAATTAAATGATATGCATTGGATTGTAAATGGAATAAGAATTGATACAATAGATTTGGTTAATGAAGATTACTTAAAACTGCTTGTTGAAAGTAATTGTTTGCAGATAAAAATAGGTGTTGAGTCAGGATCACAAAAAATACTAGACTTGATTAAAAAAGATATAAATATTGATCAGGTTTATAGGGCAAATAGAAAGCTAGCAAAGTTTGATACTTCTCCTTTGTATAATTTCATGTGCGGTTTCCCTTATGAAACAAAAGAAGATTTACAAGCAACAATAAACATGATGTTTAAATTAAAAAAAGACAATCCTAAGGCTCAAACATCTGCAGTAAACATGTATACTCCTTATCCAGGAACTGAATTATATGATGATGTTCTAAAAATGGGCTTTAAAGAACCAAAAACTTTAGAGGGATGGGGAAATCACTCTTTTGAGTCTGTTGAGCCAATGTGGCTTCCAAAAGAACATCAGAAGCTAGTAAAATCAACATTCTTCTTGTCATTGTTCTTGACAGGATATGAAAGTTCCTATGCAAGTTCTCCTATATTTTTAGCTGCTAAAAAAATGTATGAGCCTATTGCTAAATTCAGAATGAAAAATATGTTCTTTAAAGCCATGATAGAGCCGAAGTTATCAGAAATGGTCTTGAAGAACTATCAATAAAAATTAATATCAAATTTTACCATTCTTCTAGCTCTTTTAGAAACTCTTCAAAACTCCTAGTTATCCCTTCTCCTCTTTCTATTCTTTTCAATGCTTCTTCAGTTCTTCTAGCAAATTCTAGATCTTCCTTTAGTTTTTTATCTCTATTCATTTTTTTATAGTTCATTATCTTAACCTTTTTATTAATCTAGCCAATTTTTGCTGCTCATCTTTTTCTGTATGAATCATTAAAAATATTTTTTCTTTCCCAAAAATGATATCTACATAATATTCCTTGTTTTTAAATGAATATCTACTGTCTATATAATTTTTAATATTTTCTTCTTTATTAGGAATTGGCTCTCCCCATTTCTTATCTATTGGTATTCCAAAAGCAGAATAATCATGTTTTTCAAATCCTAAACCATCTAATAATTGTCTAGCTAACTTAAAAAATACTTGTTCTTTTGGAAAAATATAATAATTATGTTTTGAAGATTTTCCCACAGCAAGTAGTTTTAACTTTGTCATTTTAACAAATTAATTTTTTATATTCACATATTCTGGACAATAGCAATAGCATCTTTCACATTTGACTTAAACTCAGCAAATGTCTCAATATTAACTAATCTATTAACAACATAAGAAGGCCTGAAATAGAATTGTTTTACTGCCTTTCTTTTCAGCTCTATTACCCTTTCTACAGTCAACTCACCAGTGCCCATTACAGCATATGTCCCAGATTGATCCATTACATCTAGATCATCAGATATTAATTTTTTATTTAATGCCTCTCTTCTCAAGGCAGTATTCATCCTAGGAATAGCAACATTAAATGCAACATAATCTGGTTCTATGCTTTTAGCAAATTTGATTGTTTGGTTTATTGTTTCTTCTGTTTCTCCAGGCAATCCTAAAATAAAAGTTCCTAAAGTCTTTATTCCAAGCCTTCTACATAGATTAAAAGTCCTTTTTATAATATCTAATGTAGTTCTCTTGTCAACATTGTTTAGTATCTCTTGGCTTCCAGATTCAACTCCAAACATTATTGTATGGCAGCCAGCTTTCTTCATCAAAGATAAAATTTCTTCATTGACAACATCTACCCTTGAAAAACAGCTCCATCCTAGATCTAGGTTTTCATCAATCATCTTATTTAATAATTCTTTTGCCCTAGGCCTGTTAACAGCAAAAGTCTGGTCTATAAAGAAAACCTCTTTTGTTCCAAGATCTTTCAAGTATTTTAATTCCTCAATTACCTTGTCAACGCTTCTTAGTTTAAAACCAATAGTAGCCATAATACAAAATGTACAAGTATAAGGGCATCCATAGTCACTCAATAAAGTAGCCATTGGATATTTCTTAACAAAAGGAAACCTATATTTTTCATTCGGAAATAATTCATACTTAGGGATAGGAATTTCATAATTTCTGTATTTGTTTCTGTTAATTTCTGGTTTTATTATTTTATCACCATCTCTATAAACTAAAAATTCAATCTTGTCTTTCTCATTTTCTAAGAAATGTATTATGTCTTGATTTGTAAAATCAAGCATTGCAGCATCAATTATTTTATGCTTTTCCATGTGCTTGACAGGATCTTCCATAAACAAGTCTCCAGAAACAATTAATTTTACATCTCTAAGTTTTTCTTTGACTTCTTTCATAAATGGCATGTCTTCTTCATAAGAAATAGATCCAGATAAGAAAAATATTGCACCTGGTTTTATTTCAAGTATTTTATTCAAGCATTCTTCAGGACTTAATTTATCTGCTATGGCATCAATAACAGCTATATCATACTTTTCAGATAATATCCCGCTTTGAATTGTCAGATCTACAGGATGCAATATATAATTAGACTTAGATACCTTGCTACAATAATAGTCTCTAACATAAACCTTCTTCCCTGGTGGATTTAAAAGTAAAACCTTCATTTTTTAAAATAAGCTACCATATGATTAAATTTTATGTTTAAAGTCCTAGCTAGCATGTTTAAGATTATAAAATGTAATTGTATTAACCTATATTTAAACCCTTTCTTTGAGAATATTACTTCTGGATAAGGAACATCAGCTTTTGTTTCTAATAGCTTAAATCCAAGCTTTTTTAGCATCATTTTCAAGTTTCTTGGAGAAAATTCATAAAGGTGATAAGGCATTTTTTCTTGGTTTACTTTAAACATCTTTGCCACGTCTTTATCTTTCTTGAACATTCCAGATATTAACTTTACAATTTTATAGTATGGAGAGTTAACATATGTTGGAATGTCTATAACTAATATTCCATTTGGCTTTAATATCCTTTTTATTTCAAGTAAAAATTTATTCGGATCTTCAACATGCTCTAAGACATTTGCAGCAACAACGATATCAAAGAAATTATCTTTGAATTTAGCATTTTCTAGCTCTCCATTGAAAACATCCAGCTTAAACTTTTTTCTTGCAAATTCACTTGCGAATTTTGAAATCTCAACTCCATGAACTTGGTATCCATATTTTCTAGCCAGGTTTAGAAAATAGCCAGCAGCACAACCTATATCTAGAAATCTGCCATTTCTTTTGTATTTTTTTACAATCCTTAAAATATTCTTAAAATCTTGTTCATAATATTCTTGATCTTCCATATAACCTTTTTCTCTTGTGCCGCTTAATTTATTTGTTTCAAAATAATCTTTACTATACATTTCTTTTCTTTGTGTTGAATTAGGCAAAGGATCGACAAAAATTAGCTTACAATTCAAGCACTTAACAAGATTAAATTTAGCCTTTCCAATATTATACATGTCTTTTTCAAAAACTATATTCATTGTAGAATTACATAGATTGCATTTTCTTTTCATAAAAATAAAATTCTAGGATGATTTATAAATCTAGCGGACTTTTTATGTCTTTTAATTTTATATAAGCCCTATGATAGCCTATCCTATATCTAAAGACCTAGTTTCAATCAGGAAAGGGAGAATAATTCCGGCACTAGTACAACACACTTAAAAAATAAATGTCAAGCGATTATGCTTCATGGTAAAATTTATATAATAAGGATAATGTAATCTTGTTTAAGAAAATGAATACCAAAGAACTATTAAAACTAAATTTAGATAAAATAGGAATTACAGTTCTTCTGTTTCTTCTGACTTCTTTCTTTTTTGTTCTTTTTACCAGTCCTGAAACTGTCAAGTCTATATGGCTATTGGTGCTAATTCCTTCGTATGTTGTCTCCTCTTTATTATACCAATCTCTTATCAAGCATAGTTTACTACTAAAAGTTTTGCGGTGGATAGTCTTTACACCATTAGCTCTTCTAGTACTTCTTAGTTTTGTTAGTCAGTTTGCTCCAGATAAACCACCAAAAGATTTTTTAATTACTCATAATTTTGTTGACCTTTCTGATATTCTTAGACTTAGTAAATATAGGGCCTGCGCTGGACATCAAACAGTAGATCAATGGAGCGACGAACCGGTAAGCAACATGCAGCATTATATTACTACTGATCCAAGAATCGATACTGGTCAAGTCAGAATTTATGCTCCTTTTGACGGCTATGTTTTAGGTGATGCTCCTAATACAATGGCTGACGGTATTACTATGATTCCTAAATCAGGCATTCCTTGGTGGCCTTTTAATCAGTGGCGTATAAATCTTCCCCATACTCATGTCTTGCCGGAGTTTCAAAATCCTCCAATCCATGAAGTTAAGGCTGGCGATATTGTCGGCTATGCTAATAGTTTAGGTCGTTATGGCCAGAGGGGGGTTGGTACTCAAGTAAGAGTTGGTGTAATCGCCATTCCCCCAATGTTTAAGAATGGGAATGGAGAACCATTTAAGAAACTTGATTCAGTATTTAATTATATGACAGATGAAGTTTTTGCTGAATATCAGGAAGCTATACCAGGACTGCAGAGTCGCGAGGATATGATTATTTCAAAAGAATATCGTCTTGTGCATCCATGTAAATTTGAAGAAGGCGGCCCTAGCTTTTTTGACAATCCACCTTATTTTGAAATGCGTCGCATGAGTATTGAGCTAATACCTATTGAAGAACAAGACGTTTACATTGGAGTTGGAATAAATGATACTGAAGGGAAGAGAGAGAAAGGTATGTGCGACGACCCTGAGGACTTTGTGAATAATATTGAATGTTCAAATCAATAATAGAGAGCGATTTGCATTTTCTAAAATTTTCCCTTTCCTGACTTTTCGGACGAAATACATCAGAACTTCGTAATTGATAAGAAACTAACAAGCGATTTAACGGTTTCTCCTCATATTCTAACATAATTTTTTTTCTTTATCAAATGCCATATTAAAGGTAAAATTGACAAGACTACAATTATATAAGTCACAATTGTTAAATTTTCTTTAATCAAAGGAATTCTTCCAAAATAATATCCTCCAAACAAAAATACTAAAACCCATAATAATCCTCCGATAACATTATAAAATAAAAACTTGTAATAATTCATCTTTCCTATGCCTGCAACAAAAGGGGCAAAGGTTCTTATTATTGGTATGAATCTTGCCATGATGATTGTTTTTCCGCCATGTTTTCTGTAAAATTCTTTTGTTTTATCAAGATATTCTTGCTTGAAAAACCTTGATCTTGAAAAAACCTTTTCCCCAAAATAACTCCCCATCCAATAATTTAAAGTATCCCCTAAAATAGCAGCAGAAGTAAATATCAAGAATAATATAAAAACATTCAAAGCCTTATTGGCAGCGTAGGTTCCAGCAATAAAAATCAATGAATCTCCTGGCAAAAATGGAGTTAAGACTAGACCAGTTTCAAGGAAAACTACAATAAATAATATAAGGTAAATTCCTATCCCGTAGTTTTGTATTAAAATTCCTAGGTATCTGTCAACATGCAAGACAAAATCAATCAGATTTTTTAATAATGACACTTTGAACCATTTTTTATTCTTAGATTTATAAAGTTATTCAAAAACCTTATAAATAGAAAAAAAATTATGAAAATATGGTTCAAGTACTTACAATCATTATTGTAATTCTAGTTATAGTTATATTAGCTATTATAATGTTGTACAATAGTGTTATCAGGCTTAATAACGAGGTTGAAAACAGTTTTTCTCAAATAGACGTTCAATTAAAAAGAAGAAATGATTTAATACCTAATTTAATAGAATCAGTTAAGGGATATATGAAGCATGAAAAAACAGTTCTTGAAAACATAACTAAAGCAAGGTCTGCTATAATGACTTCAAGTAATCTAAGTGAGAAAGCAAAAGCTTCGAATCAGATTTCTGAAGCATTAAAAACAATATTTGCTGTATCAGAAAACTATCCAAAGTTAAGGGCAAATGAGAATTTTATACAATTGCAAGAAGAATTGACAGGAACAGAAAACAAGGTTTCTTATTCAAGGCAGCATTACAATGATGTTGTTATGAAATTCAATAACAAGATTCAGGTATTTCCAAACAATATTTTTGCAGGTATGCTGAACTTTAAGGAAAAGGAATTGTTTCAAGCAGCTGAATCTGAAAGAAAAAATATAAAGGTTCAGTTTTAAATGTCAATAGTCAGGTTAAGTAAAAAGGTTCCTATTCAATCACTTGAATCAGTAATTGCACAAGCTGCAAACAACATTGGATGGCAATTAAAGATAATAACAGAGAATAGCAACAGAAAATATATGCTTATAAACCCTCAAGGGAAAAAAGATCATAAAATGGTTAATATCTATATTCCTAAAACAGAAACAATGCCTAGATGGTTTTCTATAGGAGAAAAATATACCTCTTCAAAAAAAATGAGAAGTTATCTTCAAAATTTACATGAGCTAATAAATATCTAATATGTCTCAAACAATGTTTCAGCAGATCAGAGGCAATAAGATCAAGTCAGTTCTAATTCTCTTCTTGTTTATTATAATAATTGGTTTTTTGGGTGGGTTTATTGGATTTATATACAACAATATTTACATAGGCTTAATCCTGGCAATATTTGCTGCAGTTCTTTATTCATTAATTGTATACTATTCTGGCAAGTCAATGATTTTGGCAATGACAGGAGCAAGACAAGTTACGAAACAAGAATATCCACATTTGTATCATGCAGTTGAAGGGCTTTCAATTGCAGCTGGGATTCCAACACCAAAAGCATATGTAATTGATGACTCTGCATTAAACGCATTTGCTACTGGAAGAAATCATAATGACTCAATAGTCGTTGTGACAACAGGCTTATTGAATAAATTAAATAGAGAAGAATTAGAGGGAGTCATATCCCATGAATTAAGTCATATTAAAAATTACGACATAAGGGTTATGATGTTGACAGCAGTTTTGGTTGGAATAACTGTTTTGCTAAGTGATTTTTTATTGAGATCTGTTATATATGGAAGAAGAGATAGTAAAGGATCTCATCCTGCATTGATAATTGTTGGTCTTGTTCTTGCTTTATTAACTCCTGTAATTGGGGAGCTAATTAAACTTGCAGTCAGCAGAAAAAGAGAATATCTTGCAGATGCTTCTGGTGCTAGCTTAACTAGATATCCAGAAGGCTTGGCTAGTGCTTTAGAAAAAATAAGCAAAGATCCAGATCCTTTGGTTGACAAGGCAAATAAAGCAACTGCCCACTTATTTATTTCAACTCCATTTAGAAAAAAAACTGGATTTGTTACTAATTTGTTTTCAACGCATCCCCCCTTGGAGCTTAGAATTAAAAAGCTAAGGGAAATGTAGTATGTCCTTAATAAATCTATTAACTAATAGATTTTAAAAATAAACTAGATTAACACCAATAACTATTTAAACCAAATGGAAAAAATGAAATTATGAAATCTGAATATAAAAGCCCTCATCCAAAAGGATATTTGAATGGAATAGAGACTAAATGGGCTGAAATACTTTCTAAAGGAAATGCTTATGCTGGTATGTTGCTTTTATATGATCAAAAGTTATGTGCCTTAGCTTATGAAGTTGAAGTAGCATTAGAAGAAGGAAAAATAAAACAAGAAGATCATCCTTTTTATGCTTCAAGATTAAAAGAAAGGATAAATACAATTAATAGGCTTATATTAAATTCTGGAGATCAATATAAATGTGGGAACTATTTTAGTAGGATCGTCTGGGACTTAGAAAGAATGATAGAATCCAACACATTAAATTTAAGAAGAGTAGCTGAAAGAATACGTGGCATGACTGATGAATTAGTTGACGAGCTTTTGATAAAACTAAAAGAATAAAATTATTGAGTAATAAGCATATTCATTCCAGCTTTTGCTTTTCTTGTTAGTTCTCCAAAGGATTTTACTCTTGATAATTCTTTAAGAATATATTTTGGCCTGAAGTAGAATGATTTATAGGCATGATTGCAGAATTCAAACAATTCTTTTTTTGTCATGAATTCGTTTGCTGTTGGGGGATCGAAAGAATCTGCAGGGTTTAAAGCATATTTTCTCCAGGCTTCTGCTACTGAGGTATCTCCTTTTTCAAGAAGATTTCTCCATGCTTCTGTATCTGGAAAAGGAGTAAAAACAGTAAAATGGCAGAAGTTTGCATCTAACTGTTTTGCAAATTCTAGGGTTTTTATCATATCTTCTTTATTTTCTCCTGGCAAGCCAAACATAAAGTATGCCAATGAATCCATGTTTTCTTCCTTGCATACTTTAAAAGCAAGCTTTACTTTTTCTAGATTTGTATCTTTTTTTACTATTTGAAGTCCTTTTTCTGTTCCAGATTCAACCCCAAAGTTTATTCTTAAACAGCCGGCTTTTTTCATCAACCTTATTAATTCTGGAGAAACCCTGTCGACTCTTGTTCTTACGTCCCAGCCAATATCTAGTTTTCTTGCAAGAATCTCTCGGCATATTTTTTCTGCTCGGTTCATGTCCATTGTCCAGGTATCATCATAGAATAAAATTTCATTAATTCCAAGATCTTTTATCTGCTGCATTTCGTCTACTACTCTATTTACAGAATTTGCCCTCCAGGTCTTGCCGCCTGCTTGAGGGCGATCACAGAAAGTGCATCTAAATGAACAACCTCGTGAAGTGACCATAGTTGTCAAAGGATTTTTTTTAGCCAGAACAGATGAGTATTGATGGTAAGGTGTTAAAGTCCTGTCTGGTATTGGAATATTGTCTAGGTCTTCTATGAAATCTCTTGGGGGAGTAACTATTACTTTTCTGTATTGATCTTTAAACATTAAGCCGTTTACTCTTGCTAGTTTTTCATAACTATCTATGTTTTCAATTAATTCTGGAAAAGTAGCTTCTCCTTCTCCAACAACAACTATGTCAACTACATCTTGCTGCAAAGTTTCATAAGGAAACAAAGTAGCATGTGGACCGCCAAAAACTATTTTTATATTTTTATCAATTTCTTTTATAACTTTTGCCAAAGTTAATGTGTCTATTATTGTAAATGTAAAGGCAGCCATTCCAACTACTTCTGGCTTTATTTTTTGTATTTCTTTTTCTATATCCTTGTAGTTCATCTCTAATAATTGTGCATCTAAGACATGGGCCCTGTGAGAAGTTGTTTCATTTATGCAAGTAGCTATGGAGATAATACCCATTGGTGGATTATAACCACGGCTTTTATTCACAAATTTTGGGGTTTCAGCTGTGAGAACATTCTTGAATGGCGGGTTTATAAGTAAGATATTCATTTTAACTCCTTTTTCTTGCGATCATATCTGCTATTAAACCAAAAAGGAAAATTTGGATTGACGCAAGCAGTATGACAATAACTGTTATGTCAGCTATCCTATGAATGAAATAAGCTGTATATATAAATATTATGGTGGCTATAAAGAACAAGATTAGACTAATTAAAGAAAATATTTTTATTGGTTCAAAGTAAGTAATTATTCTTAAGATCAAAACAAAGAAATTGATGAATTCTTTTGGCTTTATTTTAGATCTTCCTTGCCTTTTATAATAGTCTATTGGAACAAATTTTACATTGTATTCATTTGTTAAAGCGGCAAGAGTTATAGTTGTTGTAAAGGAAAATCCAGATGGAAAGATATTAAAAAACCTTAATGCAAGATCTTTTTTGAATATTCTAAAACCTGAGTTTAGGTCTGGTATTTTTCTATTTGTCAGAAAATTTGCCAATAGTGATAAAAACGCTTTTGCTGGTTTTCTCAATATTGGAATATTATCTTTTTTTCTTGCCCCAATTATCATATCATAGTTTTCTATGTACGAAATTAATTTTGGAATATCCTTTATTGGATAAGTATTATCTGAATCTGTGATTAAGATCCAATCATATTTAGAATTTTTTATTCCTGTTTTTATAGAAGCACCATATCCTTTGTTGTAGGGATGATTTATTATTATTATGTTTTTAATAGACTTTAATATCTCACTTGTATTATCTTTGCTTCCGTCATTAACTGTTATTATTTCATATTTATTCTTTGATTTAGATAAAACTTCTTTAATTTCTTGTATTGTTTTTGCTATTGAATCTTGTTCATTATACGCTGGAATTACGATTGATATATTGACCATATATCTAAGAATTCAAGAAAATTTAAAAAGGGTGTGGTTATAGGTTTTTTCTAGATCGAGAACTATTTTTTCCCAAGTAAAATTCTTGACTTGTTTATATCCTTTTTCTGATAGCTCATTTCTAAGCTTGTTATTTTTTATTAATAATTCAAGTTTATTTTTTAGATCTTTTAGATCATTATCTTCAAATATTAATCCTGCTTTACCAACAACCCAAGGAATTCCGCCTTTATTTGATGCTATTACTGGAATCTTGTTTGCAAATGCTTCTAAAACAACTATACCAAAGCCTTCATAATGACTAGGATGAATAAAAACATCTGCTTTTTTTAGTAGACCTTTTTTTTCTTTTTCAGAAATGTTTGTTAAAATCTTTGTGTTTTTTAATGCTAGATTTTTTAACCTTTTAGTATCATTGTCTTTTGCTCCTGCGATTATAAAATTAATATCTGGAAAAAACTTTGCTATTTTTATTACTTGATCAAACCCTTTGCTTTTATGTTGCCTACCAAGAGATAAAACATTTTTGACTTTAGTTATTTTTCTATCCTTTTTTATCAAATCTTTTTTAGATATTCCATTTGGAATTATCTCTA
>JACQNI010000053.1 GCA_016203135.1 Candidatus Woesearchaeota archaeon | reverse complement strand
CAGTAAAACCATATGATTTTCAAGAAAAGGTTGGTTTTTTAGAAGATCTTGTAAAAAACCATGAAAGTCAGCAGATATTAATACATGAAGAACATGATCATCTTTCTGGGTGTACTTTATTTGGGATCCATTCAAATTACTCAACTTCTATTGACTTGACTCTTGGGATATTGACTGATGGCGTTTATGTGGATAAAGATGATCAAGTAGTAATTCAAACTGAATCTTATGTTCATGCAACAGATCCTGAAAAAGATAAAAATAGATGGGAACTAAAAGATGGTCCAATAAGATTAAACACTTATCAAATTAATTGTATTAATGCAAAAAGGGGTCAGAATGTTCATGTTAAAGATTTTTGTGGGCCAGATATGACTAAAATAGTTATTGGTGATGAAAATGTTGGATTGTATTTTAAAATACTTAGTCCTTATAGACATTTATTTTTTGATTATCTTAAAGATAGTGAAGTATTACGTAAAAGGAGAATGAATGATCTTATTATTTCTTCAAGGAATATTGGTTCTTCAAAGGATTATTTTGATATTTCTTATGTATCAGCATTAAAACTATTAAAACATGAGGAAAAAATTCCTTTAGAGTTTATTGCTGAATTTGATAAATATAAGATTGGATTGATCATGGAAATAGAAGGTGAGCTTCAAATTATTAGTGGAATGGAAAATGACATTAAAAGAGAATTAAAAAAGTTTGAAGATAAAATAGTTGCAAGATTGGTTGCTAATAGAAAGAGAGATGAACTAGAATATATAAAACACGGAGTACTAAAAAAATTAGAAACAGCTTTGGAATTAGGAATGGGCAATGAAGAAAGAACAATCAATCTTGGCATTCCTGGAAAATACATAAATGTGAAGGAGTATGTAACTGGATTAAGCAAGATATTTAATGTAGAAAAAGCTAATCGTTTTTAGTATAAACTCCATCTATCAATTTATAACCAAGGCTTTCTAGGGTATCACGATATTCTCTGCCATCATTATCTATTAAATGGACTAATCCATCTGGATAAAGTACTGACTCTGGATTTGTATTTGAGTCATCTATATCATACCTTTCAATAATGGACGATATTATCTTGCTTGATGATAAATTACTAAATCTCTTTCTTTCTTCTTCTGTTAAGGCAAATAAACCATTAGCGTACTCATTAGCGGCTTTTTGTAATCCTATCTGATCTTTTCTAATTTTATACTTGGCTGCTTTTAACATTTGTTCTAAATATTCATCCATTTAAAAGATAATAAAATTGTATTTTTAAAACTTTCTATTGTTACCTCTTTAAGATGATTAAAAACAACAAGCTTTATATAGCTAAATAACCATTTTAAAGTGATGAAAAAGCTTATACTAATTGTAATTTTACTTGTACTTCTGCCTTTTTCTGATAATAACCTTGCTAAAGAAGAAATAGCCTCTCCTTCAGACCATATAACTAGGGATGATATAATTATTACAGATAAATTCTTGATTTTAAGCATAGATAACTCTATTTTAGCAGATTTTAAGGATACAGGATCTATGATCCCTGTTTTAAACCAATATTCTACTGGAATAGAAATAGTACCAAAAACTGAAGATGAGATAAAAATCGGGGATATAATTGCATATCAGAAAGATAATGAAAGAATAATACATAGAGTAAAATATATAAAGGAAGAAAATGGTGAAAAAACCTTTGTCTTAAAGGGAGACAATGATAATAAAGAAGAGTCTGTAAATTTTGCAGACATAAAATACATATTGGTTGGAGTGTTATACTAAATGAAAGAAATAAAATGCAAGAGTTGCGGGGCATTATATTCTGGGAACGATATTCCAAAAAGCATAAAATGCTTCTGTAATTCAAATGATTTTGAATCTTTGAATTAAATTAAATCAAAGAAAGGGATTGAATTCCTTGTAGTTTATTTAAAAATAAGCAGAATAGCATAAGCTATAAAACATCCTATTGTCAAGAAAGGCATTGCTGGATAAAACTTATTCTTTTTGGTAAATAAAAATAAACAGAATAAAGACAAAGTAGCTATAACAGGAACTATAAAGGCAATATTTCCAAATTGCTTCAATATAACCCCTGCAAACATCAATGGAAATGCAATGTCTCCTCCCCCAAGAATTGCTTCCTTTTTTTTATATGGGATGTATAATCCTGCAAATAATTTCATCTTAGTCTGAAACTCTGCCAAAGCAATCATGTGCTTTGTCTTATAAACAGCAATTAGATCATAAACTGAAATTATGATTAAAAAAATTGATACAGAAAATAAATTCATCAATGGAACAAAAACTGCTGCTATGCCTCCGTATAAAAAAAGCTCTGATATATTATGGGTATAGACATTGTTTTTAAATATTTTCAAGATTGTCAAGATCAAGGCTATTAAAAAGGCAAGATATTGGTTTAAAAAACTTGATAATGAAATAGATAATATTATCAAAACACTAAGGAAAAACCAAACTTTCCATAATGTATTAAGCTTTAGCTTTGTGATTATCAAAGCTAAAATTGTTACGATAATTATTATGAATGTAAACTGTATATAAGATGTTTCTTCATTGATTTCTGGCCTTTCTATATTATAGGGAAGACCTTGTTTTAGATATGACTTTGTTATGAATAAGCCGATTACTTGGGCCAAAAGAAATAAAACAAGCAAGACTAGAACTATTTTTAATGAATGCTTCATCTAAATTTCAAAGAATCAGGGTTTTTAAATTTTGTTAAACTAAAGAAAGATTTTCTTCTGGTGCATCAATACTTATGAAAAAATCTTCTAAAGTTAAATGTGATCTGAATTCTGGTACCTTTTCTCCTAATAATTTTTCTAGGGGTTCACCCCTATTGTCGAAAGCTCTATACTCTCTAAGATGATCCCTTGCATTTAATAAATAGATCTTAAAGTGATGTTCAAATAAGGGATTTTCCTGCAGATAAAATCTTTCATAAATGTCTGGTTCATGGGCAAAGCGCTTTTTCATTAAAGGCGCTTTGGGGGCGCTTCTGATGCTTCTAGCAAAATTACTTAAGTGATACATAGATAAAATATCTTCTTTATATAATAGCCAGAATTTTGTTTCTGATTCAACAAAGTTAGTCATTTTTGCTTTAAATCTTATATATCTATTTAATAATTCTTTTATTTCATCTATAGTAAATCTGGTATTTTTTAAAATAGAGGGGTATGAAACTTGGTCTACAAAATCAAGATACCATGGTGTAATTTCTGGATGAAAATCTATTATCTTTATGTCTTCATAGCTATTTTCACTAGAATCATAATTTTTAACATAAATATGTCCAGGATGCAAGTCAGTATGGCCTATAACTAATTGAGTTCCTTTATACCTGTCTTCATAATTTTTATCCATAATTAAAGTTCCTTTTTCAAATCCCTCCGCAATGAACTTAAAATGCACTGATAAATCCCTGATATATTCATTTTTTTCTTTTTCATTTGAAAATTTTACCTCAGTTAAGTTAAGGATTTGGGAAATATGTTTTTTAAATTTTGATATATAATCTTCTTTCTTATTTGCTTTTATATTTGGATTTCTTAGTGTGTCTGATATTTTTTTATGGGTATAAGCCAGGGCATCTATGCTTGAATAGATTATATCCTTTATTCTTGGATGATTTCTTAAAATTAATTGATTTAAGTTTGCATATCCCAAGCATTCAAGATCCTCTATAAGTAAAGTTCTCTTCACCTTTTTTCGTCTATTTTTTTTATAAATTATTAAGGCTTCTTTCTCTGGGATTGTTTTTATGCCTGTGGCATATATCTGTTCCTCTCCTGGATGAAATGAGGTTTTGGCAATTAATCTCCTTAAAATTGATTCATTTCCCTTATTATATTCAACTTTAATCCTATGTATTTCATAATCCTTTCGGCTTTCATAGTCCCTTCTTAAATGTAAAAGACTTGCTGAATAATCGGTTACAAATATATCTTGTCCATATTTCTCTCTAAGCTTATTTTGAATTACTTTAGCATCTATACCCTGTCTTTGTAAACTATTTATCATTTATTATCCCCCTTGCAATGCATCTTGTCCAACTTTGGATGGATTTAACTTTTTCAATGATTGGAACAATCCCTTTATTTGGGCTATTTTTGAATATTTCATTGCATTTATTAAGATGAATATCTTTTTGTGATGCAATCTCATGGGCTTTTTCTATATTTTTTTTATAAAATGCTTCCATTACAGCTATATAGCCTTCTTTTATATCTATAAGGCAACTGTCAAGTTTTTTTTCATCTTCCTTACTTAGCTTTGTATTTTTTCTAAATCTTGTAAATCTTCTAGATTCATCTGCAATTTCTTCAAGATAACTTGTCATAAGCCAGGTTGTAAGTAATTCGTAATTAGATAATTTTAACTTTCTTGTCAGATTATGGTCTTCTAGACCAGATTTTACAATTTTATAAAGCAAAAATCTAAGTTTATTTATACCTTTGTCTAAATCCTTAATCTCTTGATATGCAAGCTCTTTATCACTTTCTCCCATTTTTTCTATCATCAATCTTATTACAGTATCCATTCTTCTTATTAAATTTTCAATAGAAACATCTTCTATGTTAAGAAAATCCCTTGCAACAATTCTGTTAGAACCTTCTTCTATTATTTCCATAGCCACTAGATTATTTATAAGCTCATTAATCTCTTTTTTATTATTTTTTAATTTATCTCCAGAAATTTCAATTACATTATAATTGTTAATGTATGCTGATATAATCTCTCGCTTAACATCTGCTACTAATTTATTTGCATTTATTTTTATATGTTTTTCTTCATATTTTTTTTCCTTAAAAGAGGGATGTAAAATTAATTCATTATTGCCATTTTCTTCAACATAGATTGTATCTCCTTTGCCAAGAGAATTCTTTTTAATCCATTCATTTGGAATTGCTATTATATGAGAAGATCCACCAAATTTTATTAATTTTCTAGTTTCCAAATTATAACCCCCCTCTTTCTATATATTCTATATATAATATATGGAGTAAGTATATATATTTAAGTATTTCTATACTATAATAGAAGAAAATTGGGGGGTGGTAGAGATGGATGAGTACTTTGATGATGATGACATTTATACAGATGAGGGTGCAGAGATTAAGGCTGAAGATGATGAAATATCTTTAGGTGAGCTTGGATTTATGATTGGCTACAATGAAGCAGATGAAGGATAAAATCGTCAATTTAAAAGAGGCTATTTTTTTCTTATAGACAGATTTAAATATATACAATATTGACTATAGATTCATGAATAAAAGGGGTTTATTAATTGTATTTATTATAATTTTATCGAGTGTTGTATATGCCCATGAGGAAAGTCCTGAAAGTTCTATATCTCTATGGTATATTGCTATTGGATCTTTAGCTATATTTGTTTTTGTTGTAATATCATTAATCTCGAAAAAAATCAATAAGGCTATTATGTTTACACTAATAGTAATCCCAATACTTGTTGTCAGCTTTTATCTTGTTTATTCAACTATTTCCTTAAATTTAAAATCTGATTATAATGGGCCTGTTCACTGGCATGCTGACTTTGAGATATGGAATTGTGGGGAAAAGATAAACTTGATGGATCCAGAAGGTATGTCAAACAGGATTGGAACGTCTGTTTTTCATGAACATAATGACAATAGGATTCATGTTGAGGGGGTTATTATAAACAAGGATGATGTAAATCTTCATGAATTCTTTGAAACTTTTGGCTCTGAGCTCAACAAAGATATGTTAATTGTTGAAACTAATCAAGGGATTGTTTCTGTAAAAAATGGAGATAGATGCAATAATGTAGAAGGAAAGCTTCAGGTTTTTTTATATAAAGTAAAAAATCCAGAAGATAATAAAAACTGGATATATGAACAAGTAAAACTTCAGAATTTTGATGAATATGTTTTATCTCCTTATTCAAATGTTCCTTCTGGAGACTGTATAATTATAGAATTTGACCAAGATAAGGATAGAACAGATAAAATATGCGAGACTTATGAAATAGCAATTAAAGATGGTGATTTAATTGGCAGTTGAGGCTTACTTGCCTGCATTGGGGACTATTGTAATAACTGGATTAATAGATTCCATAAACCCTTGTGCAATAGGTGTTTTAATCTTAATGCTATCGGTTTTGGTTGTTGGAAAAAAGTCTGTTAAAAGAATGCTGCTATTAGGGCTGCTTTATATCTCTAGTGTTTTCATTGTCTATTTACTGGCTGGAATTGGATTAATGTATGGTCTAGCAACACTGCCATTGTATTTAACGCAATACATTTCAATATCTGTTGGATTATTAATTGTATTTGCTGGAATCTTAGAAATAAAGGATTATTTTTGGTATGGCAAGGGGTTTTCTTTGCATATTCCTGTTAGATTTGCAAAAAAAATTCAAAATTTATCTAAAAAAACAACTATTCCTGGCATAATTTTACTAGGGGCTTTTGTTTCTGCTGTTGAATTGCCATGCACTGGGGCTCCGTATTTAGCCATAATAACTTTATTATCGCAGTATTTTGACTTTAGTGCATTTATGTTATTAATATTATATAATTTT
>JACQNI010000047.1 GCA_016203135.1 Candidatus Woesearchaeota archaeon | reverse complement strand
CAACTATATTCTTAGGAATATATTGTTCACCACATTCAACTTCTACATAGAAATGAATGTAATATTTGTTATTTTTCCTAACTAAAAAAGAATCTTTTAACTTAAACTTTTTTGGTAGTTCTTGATGAAACTTTAAGGGAAGCCATAGACCTATGCCTTTTTTCTTGCTATTAGGTATTTTAATCCAGTTTTTAGTTAGTTTTGTATCTCTAACCCTAAACCAATCTTTTATTAATTTAGACCATAAAGGCAATGGATATTCCTTATATTTGATTATTTCTTGCTTGTACCCCTTACTTGCCTTAAAACAGCTTAATAATCCATTATCTATTCCAAATATCATCCACCATTGGTAATTAAAGTAATCATTATCAAGAAGCTCTTTTTTTGACTTAGTTAACTCAATAACAGAAGCCTTTATTACCTTTATTAGAGGCATATATAATACATATTTTTGTGTTATTTAATCTTTTATTTACACTATTTAGTAACCCAGAAATATTACTGATTTTTATGAAATTATATAGGAATTAATGTGCAAAAGGCTTTTATTTATATGCAGAACTTAATTTATGCGCAAAGCCATTTTATGAGAAATCTTTATAAATCTATAAAAACTTTTGTTTTTTATCAAAGGAGGTCAAAATGTTAAAAATAAAGACTATAACAGAAATATACAATATGAAGGTTTTCACAGACAATGGAGAATATTTTGGAGATGTAGAGGAAGCAATATTGTCTTTAAACAAGATCTTTGGATGGAGGGTAAGAGCTACAAAAAATTCTTTTTTGACTAAAACCTTGGGCGGAGCTAAAGGAGTAATTGTACCACATCAATTGGTAAAGGCTGTTGGAGATGTGATGGTGATAAACAAGGCAGCAATACCTACATATGAGGAAAAAGACGAAGAAAAAGAATAAGCTTTTATATTTGAACTTAAATATAATCAAGTAAAAAAAGATGGTATCACCCTTACAGAATGCATTAGATTTTCTTGTAGCCTTTGGTTTCTTTGATGTAATCTTACCTTTTATTTTTGTTTTTACAATAATGTTTGCAATCCTTGAAAAAACAAAGATTTTTGGAAAGGATGAAGTAAAATCAAAAAACATAAATGCAATGATTGCTTTGGTAACTGCGTTCTTTGTTATTGTAACCCCAAAAGTAGTTAAGTCTATTCAGGTTTCACTGCCACAAGTTGCTTTGGTATTAGTTGTTATTGTGGCATTCCTTATGCTTGCAGGGTCTTTCATGGCTGATGAAGAATTTAGCTTTAAAGACAGCGGCTGGAGGGTTTTTTTAACATTGGTTGTTTTTTTCGGCATAGTCGCAATATTTTTAAATTCTGTAGACTGGCTAGAACCAATAATTAAATATATAACTGAGAAATGGACAGATACTTTTATTGTATCTTTAATATTTTTGGGACTAATAATCGGAATAATATTTTTCGTTGTTGGATCAGGCAAAAATAAGGGAGGCAAATAATGGCTTTAGACTTTACAACAGTGATTCAATCATGGGAAGAAATAGGAGTTTTTGATGTAGTGCTTCCTTTCTTGTTAATATTTACAATTACATTTGCCATATTAAATAAGTCTGGAATACTTGGTGGCAAGAAAAATTTTGACATTGTTATTTCCATAGTTGCTTCACTTCTTTTTGTCAGGAATACATATCTTGTTGGATTAGTAAATAGATTTTTACCAAACGTTTCTTTGTTTATGGTTGTTATATTGATGTTTTTACTGCTTGTAGGAATCTTTGGAGGTGGGAGTGCATGGAGCGGGGGATTATTGGGGGTAGCAGCGATATTTTCATTAATATTTGTTATATATGCCTTAAGCTCTGATTTCATAAGCACAAATTTTGGAATTCCAGATTATTGGACAAGCATAAGCGATGAGGCTAAAACTACAATTGTATTTTTAGGCATTTTTATCTTCCTAATATGGCTGGTAACCAAAGAAGAAAAGAAAGAAAAGGGCGGGGGATTAAATAAATTTTTAGAATGGGTTGGACAAGGGGTAAAAAAATCCTAAAATGGCAACTATAGTTGATATTACTTTATTGCAGGTAGTTAAGCCTGTTTTTACTCTTATCTTTGTAACATTTGTAATGTTTGCAATTCTTGAGAAAACTAAAATATTTGGGAATGCAGGAGTCAATGGAATAATTTCTTTGTTTGTTGGGTTTTTATTTATTTTGACTCCAGGGGTTGCAGAAGTTATTGAAACTGCAACGCCATGGTTTTTCATACTTTTTTTCTTGATAATATTTATAGTCTTGACTTTTATGATGGTCGGAATCAAGGAAGAAAGCATTGTAAATGCTTTTAGCGACAATTGGGTTGTGTGGATAATTTTAATAATAACCGTTGTAGGAATATTTGGATTTTCTGTAAGCAAGGTTTTTGGGCCTTCAATACAAGGGATATATGGAAATGAAACAACAGGCGATAAATCTTTTCAGGGAGAACTTGGAAGAACATTATTTCATCCAAGGCTTTTAGGGATGTTATTGATATTGGCTATAGCCTCTACTGCTGTAAGAATGATTCCTACAAAAGGTTCATAGGTTTTTTCCTCTCTTAATATCTTCTGTTACTTTCGATAATTCTCTTATATTGGATGTCAATGGCTGAAGAATATTTTGCATTACCCTTTCAAGGGCTTTTATTTCTACGCCTACATCAGATATGTTTTGATTATATTCGTTTACTTTTCCTAGAACGGCTCTTTGCAAATTATCTAATCTGCCGCTTAACCTTAATATTTCTTGTTTTATAGAAGTCAATTCATCATTAATATTAGACTTCCATATTTCAATATCTCCGATACTATCTACTATCTGCTGCCATTTTTCATCAACAACTGACTCAATCAATTCTTCTTGATTGGAATAGTAATTAGCTTGCCTTGATGGCTGATATACCTGTTGGGGGGAAATTGCTCTAGGCCTTTCTTGATATTCTTCTGGGGGTTCTGGGACTGGGATATCTTGGTCCATTATTGAGGGCTGCATATTATCAAAACCAGGATTAAATGAATCAACAGAATTTTTAATATCCATTTGATTTAATGCATTTGAAACTTGATTGGAATCATAACCCTTGTTCTTTAGATCATCAGCTATATTTTTTTTATCATAACCTTTTTTCTTCATATCTAAGGCTTCATCTAAGGGTGTTTCATCCATTTTTACTCCTAGAAATCATTCTGGCAACATCTTCTTCTGTAACAAACTTTATTGGATTCCATAATTCTATGTATTTTTCAAGGACTTTTAAATCTTCTTTCTTTGCAAATGTTTTTAAACTTGCTTCCATTTTTTTTATTATATCCTTGAATAATTCAATTGATGTCTTAAGCTCTTTTATTTCTTCTTCTAATACTCGTTGTTTGTTCAATGTCTTTTTGTATTCTTCTATCATGTTTTTATTAACTATCAGAAGCCTTTCACCAAAAAGATTGTATTTTCCTTCTAGTAACCTTATCCTTGCATTCAAGTCATTAATGATATATGCTAAATCATCTGTCTGTTCTTGTATTGGCATTTGTATTACCGAAACTTATTTTAATTAGGATTATGTCATATTAATTAAAAACTTGAAGTTAAAAACTTATGTAAGTTTTAAAAAGTGGTAACATGGTTTTTGGCCAGATCGGAAGCGGGTATCAGATTCAAAGAGAGGGAACTGAGGAGATTCTAAAAGTTGATGCTACATCATGGGATTTTGTTCCAAGCATTGAAGATAATTCTGTTGTGATGGCTTGGATAATTGATAGATTGAGCGAGACTCCGAGCATAGCCAGAATTATTTTTTCCCAAAGAAGAAATTATACTTATGATACAGAACAAACAGGAATTTTGATTGAGATTGCAAACATATACAAAATGCTTGTAAGCCAAAAAAAAAATTTAAGCTTATATGAATTGAGCGTTTACAAAAATTCTTATAGATATATTGAAAGATGGAGGGAGCAGATGCAGTATCTTCTGTTGAATCTTATGAAGTATGATCCTATAGGGGCTTATGTTGAAGTGAGAAGGTTCATAAGGGATGAAAGAATAAAAATAAAACATGCAGACCTTTCTGATGTTGAACTTATTGAAAGCTATCTTGAGATCTTGAATCAGATATATAACTTGCTTGATAATACTACTTTAATAAAACTTGCAAAGGATAAAATCGCTGGATATAAGGTTGGAGAAGATCGAGGATTGTATTCTTTAATTTTTTCACCAGCCTTAAGCCCTGACTTTATGTTTACAAGATTAATGGCAAGACATCCCTTGGATGGAATGGAGATAGATGTATACAAATTTAATAATTCTGAGGTTTACATGTATGATGTTCCTGGAGACATAAAGCATTTATATCATTTAACCCCGCCAGAATTTAGATTGACTGAAGACAAGTATGATTTATTGGATACTGCGAGAAATGTTTTAGCAGGGCATAAGCCAAAAGAAGAAGAATTTTTAGATCCTGAAAGGATGAGAAGAACCTTTTTTAATATTGGAAAGGACTTAGTAAGAGAGCTAGCTGACAGGAAAAATGTTTCTTTGAATTATGAGGAATTAAATGAGTTAGCAAGTATCTTAGTAAGATATACTGTTGGATTTGGATTGATAGAAGTTTTGCTGCAAGATAAAAAGATTCAGGATATAAATGTAAATAGCCCTATAGGTCAAAGTCCTGTTTTTATTTTACATGAGGATTATGATGAATGTCTGACAAATATTGTTCCTAGCATGGATGATGCAGATGGATGGGCGACTAAATTCAGATTATTAAGCGGAAGGCCTTTAGATGAAGCAAACCCTGTTTTGGATACTGAATTAAGCATACCTGGGGCTAGATCTAGGGTAGCTATAGTGCAAAAGCCATTAAATCCTTATGGCATTGCTTTTGCATTTAGAAGACATAGAGATGAGCCATGGACTTATCCATTGTTTATTAAAAACAAAATGATGAGCCCTTTATGCGCTGGGCTATTAAGTTTTTTAATTGACGGCTCAAGATCTATGCTTTTTGCTGGAACAAGATCTAGTGGAAAGACTTCATTGCTTGGAGCAAGCTTGCTTGAGATAATGAGGAAATATAGAATAATTTCTGTTGAAGACACCTTAGAACTAGATGTAGATACAATGAGAAAAATAGGATATAATATTCAGGCATTAAAAGTAAGAAGCGCTTTGACAAAAGGGGGAACAGAAGTTCCTGCTGATGAAGGCATAAGAACAAGCTTGAGAATGGGAGATTCTAGCTTGATTGTTGGAGAGATAAGATCTCAAGAGGCATTTGCTTTATTTGAAGCAATGAGGATTGGGGCTTTGGCAAATGTTGTTGCTGGAACAATACATGGAGACAGTCCTTATGGTGTTTTTGACAGGGTAGTAAATGACTTAAAAGTTCCAAGAACAAGTTTCAAGGCTATAGATGTAATTGTTGTTTCAAATCCTGTAAAAAGTTCTGATGGGTTGCATAAATGGAGAAGAGTCATGCAAGTAACTGAAGTAAGAAAACATTGGGAAGAAGATCCTTTAAGGGAACAAGGATTTGTTGACATTTTTACTTATGATCCAAAAAAAGACAGTTTAGATGTTAGCCAAGACCTTGCTAATGGAGAAATAGAGGTACTTAAAAAAATTGCAGGCAATGTAAAAGAGTGGGCTGGGGATTGGGATGCAATCATAGATAACATAAATTTAAGAGCGAACATAAAAGAAAAATTAATTGATTATAGTGATAAAGCGAATATGCCTGACTTGCTAGAAGCTGATTTTGTTGTTGATGCTAATGACATGTTTCATATAATCTCTGACAATATAAAGGAAGAAGTGGGAAATCTTGACAGCAAAAGAATTTTATTTGAATTTGATAATTTGTTAAAAGGAAAGATAAGGGAAAGAAAATTCCATCAAAGTGGTTAAATTGGATTATGATGATATCTTAAAAAAGTATGATACAAAACTCAAGGAAAAGATTGATTCAGATTCTTTTGTTTTAAGCGACAGGGCTTTTTCTAGAGAATATGAAATATTTAGAAATGAATTGTTAAATGTAAATGAAAGAATGTATGAAAAATTTGCAAAGTTCTTTGGAAAGTTCTTGGATATAAGGCCAAAGGAAAAAGACTATGAAAAATTAAAAGACTCGATAAGGATAACGCATTTACATATAAGCCCTGAAGATGCAACTGCGTTTGGAATTATTTCTGGATTGGGAATAATTCTTATAGGCATTTTGGTTTTTGTTTTAAATTTATTTCTTGCTGGAAAGCTTCTTTTTATGCTGCCAACTATTTTTGTTCTGGCCGGGGCTTTTTTGATAAAACCAATAAGCTACATGCCGAATTATTTTGCAAATAAATGGAGGCTTGAAGCTAGCAACCAGATGGTATTATGCATATTGTATGTTGTCATATATATGAGGCACACTTCTAATTTAGAACATGCAATTAAATTTGCCGGGGAGCATGTTGGAATGCCTTTGTCTTTAGACTTAAGGAAAATATTTTGGGATGTTGAGACTGGAAAGTATTCTACAATAAAAGAAAGTTTAGATCTCTATCTTGAAAACTGGAGGGAATATAATTTAGAATTTGTTGAGGCATTTCATCTTATTGAAGGGAGTTTATATGAGGCAAGCGAGGAAAGAAGGGTAGAATTGCTTGACAAGTCCTTGGAAATAATGCTGCAAGGAACATATGAAAAAATGTTGCATTTTGCTCAAGAACTAAAAACACCAATAACAATGCTGCATATGTTAGGAATAATACTGCCTATTTTGGGATTGGTTATATTTCCTTTGATTGCAAGCTTTTTGCAAGGGGCTGTAAAGTGGTATCATTTAGCTATTTTATATAATTTAATTTTTCCAATAGGGGTTTATATGTTTGGGATGAGCATATTAAGTAAAAGGCCTACTGGGTATGGGGAAAGTAATATACTAAGGACAAATCCAGAGTTAAATGAAAACGATATAAAACCATTTTTTCTTGGGATGATTATTACAATGATTTTTTTATTCATTGGTTTTTTGCCAATAATATTGCATTTTACTAATCCACAATTAGATCAAGCAAGTTTTTTAGAGGGAAGCCCTATTGGCGGGAAATTATTGGATTATAAATGCAGCCTTGAAAATGGTGCTGAAACCTGCATTGGGCCTTTTGGAATTGGTGCTTTAATATTAAGCTTGTTTATTCCTTTTGGAATTGCCTTGGGAATTTCTTTTTATTATAGAATGAAAACTAAGGACTTAATGGAGATACAAAAAAATACTTCTAAACTAGAAAGTGAGTTTGCAGGAAGCTTATTTCAATTAGGAAATAGGGTTGGGGATGGAATACCTGTTGAGATTGCTTTTAGTGATGTCGCTGAAAACATGAGGGGAACACCAAGCGGGAATTTTTTTAGCCAAGTAAGCTTAAACATAAGAAGGCTTGGGGTTGATGTTAAAAGGGCAATATTTGACAGCCAGTTTGGGGCAGCTTTGTTATATCCTAGTAACTTGATTGAGAGTTCAATGAAGGTTTTAATTGAAAGTGCGAGAAAAGGACCCCAAATAGTTGCTAAAAGCATGATTGCCATAAGTGTTTATGTCGATAGGATACATAATGTCAATGAAAGATTAAAAGATATATTGTCTGATGTTTTAAGTTCTATGAAAAGCCAAATAAGTTTTTTGGCTCCGATGATTGCTGGAATAGTTGTTGGGGTTGGATCAATGGTTACAACTGTGATAAATAAATTGAACGAGCAGTTTTCTAATGTGCAGTTTGGAGAAATTGGAAATGCTGAAGGAACTGGAGTAGGAAATGTTGGGGCTTTGGCAGATATATTAAGGATAGAGCATGTTGTTCCAAGCTTTCATTTTCAATTAATAGTTGGATTATATGTTGTTGAAGTAATAATAATACTTACTATTTTAAGCAATCTGATTGAGAATGGATTTGACAAACTAACTAGGAATTATCATATAAGCAAGAATCTTTTGTTTGGAACTTCTTTATATATTATAATAAGCTTGATTGGAATTTTAATATTTAATGTATTAGCTTCTGGAATAAGCTTTGTTACTGGGGCTTAATTAGCATAACTTTTCTTGAACTTTTCATAACTATCCTTGACATTAGTTACATAAGTATTAATGTCTGATCTGAATGGAGTTTGCCTTGCTAAACTAGGGCCAGCGTAATAAGCTGCGATTGCTTGTTCTAAACTAAGACCCTTATTTAAATTTTCATCAATATGCCTAGCTGCTGCGTCTGCTGCAATATGATAAACAAATCTTTGGTCTACTCTTGCAAGTTCTTTTTTACTTTTTCCAGATATATTTTTCTTTAAATTCCTTATATATTGATTAAGAAGTTCTGGATTTCTAATTATATATCTATCATCATCTAAAACCACAGCTTGTTTAAAAGATTCTAGATCGTAAACTTTCAAACCAAGAGAGTCTGCTACATCTGGCATCAATTGAAAAGCTCCTGCTGCACCAATGCTTGATATTGCGTAATCATTGAATTTAGACTCATTATCAGCAATTGCTAAAAGTATAAATGGATCTATTTTGCTTTCTAAAGAGTATGCTGTTATTGCATTTGATATCTCTGAAATTTGAATTGGCTGCTGACCGATCCTACTTGCTTTGTTATTATTACAAGAGGAATAAATAATTCCAGATACTATGGCTCCTGCTAATCCCCATAAAATCATTCTTGATGAAAAAACCCTTAATAGATTTAGCCCAAGTTCTCTTGCATCCTTTCTTGCATGACTTCTGATAATTTGGAATATCGGACCAGCCATTTCCAAGTTTTTTTATTATAAAGGCTTATAATTCTTTTGTTTTACTATTTTAAAGTGGTATAAAATAGAAATGTTTATATATGAGTTATTATTAATATTATTATTACTAAAAAGGAGTAATAAAATGAAATGTATAAAATGTGATTATTCATGGAAAACTAGAATAGTTTTACCGAAATCTTGCCCTAGATGCAAGACAAGGTTTGATTACGGAGGTAAAAATGACCTTTAAAAATTATGTTGCAAAAGCTGGAGAACTTTCAGGATTGGCTTCAATCGCTTATCTTGCAAATGTAAGTGGTGCAATTCCTAAATTGTATGAGATATCAGACCAAATTGGAAGACAACATTTTGCAATGAACTCTCAAACTCTTGGAATGGATGCTTCTCTTGGAGATATAGCATTAACCCTTGGTTTATTGGCTGGAGCAACAGCTGGCTATAGGAAATTACAGAATTATGTAAATACAAAGTGGCCTTAATTAGGCACTTTTTATTTTTCTTCTTCGTGCGCTGGTGCATTCCTATAATTTTTAAATAGTGAGGCTCTTATGCCTCTTTAAGTTCTGAGAAACAATAAAGAGGTGAGCCCCATGGGTAAGGAATACTCGGACTATTTAAAATTTAT
>JACQNI010000050.1 GCA_016203135.1 Candidatus Woesearchaeota archaeon | reverse complement strand
TTTTTAGAAAAATTTAAATATTTGGGCTTTTCTTTGATAGTATGAAAAGAAAGGTCTCGCTAATAGGCCCATCAACCTTGATGGTTTCCTTGCCAAGTAAATGGGTCAAGGAAAATAATATCAAGAAAGGAGATGAGCTAGAAATTCTTGAAGATAATAAAAATCTTAAGATAGTAATTAATAAAACAGATAAAAAGCTTGTAGCTAATTTTGACGTTTCTAATTTAGATAAAATGCTCTATAAGTTTGTTGCAGCCTTGTATAAAGCAGGATTTGATGAGGTTAAATTAATATATAACACTCCAGAGCAGTTGAAAATCATCTATGGTGTTTTAAACCAAGTCTGCATTGGTTATGAAATAGTCGAAGAAGGAAATAAATTTGTTATTATCAAACAAATTTCAGAAGTTAAAGAAGAAGATTTTGAAAACGTCTTAAGAAGATTATTTCAGCTCCTTATATCTATCTCAGAAGATGGTTTAAAAGCGATTGAGAAAAATGATAAATCATCGCTTAATGAATTGACATTAAGGGATTATAATATAAACAAAAATGCCGATTTCTGCAGAAGGTGTTTAAATAAAAACAAAGCATATGGACCGATATACCATATAATAGAACAGTTAGAAAGAATTGGCGATGCATACAAAGATATGTTTAATGAATTAACTAAAAATAAAAAGCAAGGAAAAGAAATAATTAATTATTATAAAAATATAAATATATTCTTAAATCATTTCCATATTACATATTATAAATATAACGATTTAAAATTAGAAGAGATGTATAAAATTAAAAAAAAGCTTGATAAAGATTCAAAAGAAATTTATGAGGAATTAGGCAAGGATGATATTTTAGAGTATTTGAATAAAATTAAGGATTATATTTTTGAAATGAATGGCTCATTAATGATAAAAAATCTCAGCTAAGCAGTGCAGGTTGAACACTATAGATATAGTCTACAAAGGCATTTTTTAATTCTATATTCTGTTCATTTAAATAATTTTGAACCCTTGCAACATATTTTTTAGCTTTATCAATTTTATTTCTCTTAAATCTGCTACCAACCTCGCACATTAATATATGTATTCTGTCCATTTGGAAATAATTCCTTGTTACATTTTCTCTTAAATTTCCATTTTCTAAAGCAGATAAATTTTCAAAATAAATATCAATTAATCTTTGAACCTCTTCATTATTATGCTCACCAGAAGATTCTATTAAAGTCCCTAGATCCAAAGAAGGATTTGCAATAGTAGTTCTATCAAAATCTATTATCATCCCACCTTCAAGAATATTTGATAAAAAAAGATCCCCATGGCATAAAAATCCCATGGATTCAAATTTGCCAATATGTTGAGAATATAACCTATGTAATCTATCAAGTTTAGCGCTCTTTCCCAACCTATTTAATAATCTTAATTCAAATTCATTAAGATAATTATACTTTGATAAATCAAGTTGAATACCATTTTTTTCTATGCTATGCCTATCTCTATTTAAATATTTTAATCCTATTGTATGTAATTTGCTAATGTTTTTAATTGCCTGTATTACATGTTCTTGTATGTCTTTACCATCTGCTGCCAATCTTTCTAAATCTGTCTTGTCTTCCCTTTTAGTTATGCTATAATACTTATTTTCTTCTTCATGTCTCAAAAAATGAAGTGGCTCTGGAACATTTTCTGATTCATCATAAAAAACATTATTTACAAAATAGTCCCGAAATAATGCCTCTCTTAACTGACTTCTTTTGAAAATAAGTAGCTTTCTAAAAAATTCTTTCCCTCTAAATTCTAAAACCTCATTTCTTGTCTCAGCTATTCTACTAAAATTAGCTCCATTTCCAATTAGCATTTCTAGTCCATCTATCCACAATTTGCTTGAAAAAGCCTTGTCCTTTAAATCATCAATCATAAGTGCATATACAAATCTTGCTTCTGGAGATTTTTTATTTGCCTTTGTAGAGGTTTCTATTATCTTTTTAAGTTTAGCAGCATCTTCTAGTCTATAGAAATGAGCTGATTTATTTAAATGATAGCTGATATCTTCTGGGTTTTCTTCAATGCTTCTTATAATTTTACTTAAGCTAATGCTATATCCCATAATCTTACTATTTAAGATTTCAGCCGGTTTTAATATTGGGTTTCTTTTGTTAAAAACAGAATCTATTAATTCCCAATGATGTTTACCTTTATTTAAATTAACCCCCATTTTGTAATAATCCAATGCTTCTTCAACATTTCCATCATCAAATTCAATAGCCCCTAAGGCAAATAATATCTGTTTTGTTTTTTTTATTTTTAATAATTCAATTAAATCCTCTTTTAGTATTTTTTTATCATTATGGAAAAATCTATAACGATAGTAAGCCTTCTCTCCTCTGATAAAAGGAATAAAATTTTCAGTATGCAATGGACTTAAGATTCTATTCCATTTTACAGCCAAGTAATAAGTTATTGGAATATAAGATAGTTCAAAAAGATCTTTAGCTATGCTGGATTTGACTAATTCAAAATACTTATCTAACATTTCATTTTGTAAGGAATACTGAAAGGTTGAATAGTAAGTGCTTATTAAATCTAAAGAAGATATAACTCTTTCATTTAGTGTCTCCTTATTGAAAAAATATTGAAAGAATTTATCTAAAACAAAAAAAGTTCCTATTCCCCCAATTCTTGGATGTTCTAAAAATCCATTCCAGCTTCCCTTAACAATTTCTTCAAGTTTCATCCAAACAATTTCTCAGAAACTGCAGCAAATGCAGGTCTTGTTATGAATACCCCTATAGTAACCCCTATTATTGTCAAAACAGCAAAACCCCTTACCAATCCAGCCCCAGCCCAAATCAATGGTATCATAGCAGCTACAGTGGTTGCATAAGCCGCCATTATTATGAAAAAAGCCCTTTTTATCTTTTCTTTCCAAGAGGTATATTCAGTCTTTCCTTTTAATATCTCATCTATCATTATTATTTGGTCATCTACGCCAGTGCCAACAGCGGCAATTATTCCAGCCAAGGAAACAATATCAAGATTCCATTTGATAAAAGCAGCAACCCCCAAAGTAATAAGTATCTCGCTTAGAATTGTTATTAAAACAGGAATAACTATCTTCAGCTTTTTATATCTAAGGATAAGTATTAAAGTAACAGCAATGATTGCTAAAATAATGATAAAGGTAAGATTTTTTATAAATCCTTCTCCAAGCGTTGGGCTGATTGAGTCAAGCTTTACTATTTCTATGTCAAGAGGCAAGCTTCCTGTTATCAAAATTGTCTGCAATTGGTTCATGTTTTTTAATGCATCATCAACTGCAGCTTCTTCTGTACCGCCAAATCCAGGCCCTGATATTACAATGCTTGTTGCTTCCCTCCCTTTTAAATCTGAACCAATCCTTAAGCTGTCAACAAGCTTGTCATCAAGATATAAATCAAGATTTTTTTCAAGGTAATCTCCAGTTTCTGTAAAATTTATTTCTAGATCTTTAGTAGCATTTGCCTGCCTTGCTGCAGCTTCGTTACTCAAAGTTATTTGGAACTGGAACTGACAGCTATACCCCTGAGCTTCAGAAAAACATCCCTTTATTCCTGAACAGCTTCCATCATCTCGACAAACAAAAACAACATCCTTTTCCCCACCGTTAAAAACAAGATCTTCTCCAATTTTTGCTTCAAATCTTCCTTGCTTTCCTATTAAATCTTCAACTTCTTCCCTTCCAACCCCGGCAATCTCTATCAATACAAACTTTTTTCCTTCTAAATCATTTGCCTGCCTTATTTTTAGATCACTTAAACCAAAAACATTTAATCTATTTTCCATAACATGAATTAAATCTGATACTTGCTTGTCAGTAATTTCAGAATCAGAAACAGGCTGTATCAAAACCCTAGTGCCTCCCTGCAGATCTAATCCAGTAATCAAGTTTGTTTTTTTAGCCTTTTCTACTTTTATTCCAGGATCTCCAGAAACCAAAAAAGCATATTCTTTTTTATCGGTTTTTAAAACAAACTTATTTTTTGGAAACAATTTTTCTTCAACTTTGTTTAATTCATCTAAAGTTTCTATTTTTTCATTGTTTATTTCTAATATTTTATCTCTTACTTTTATATAATCAGAGTAAATAACAGTCAAGTTTTCATCGACTTTAAATCCGAAGTCTTGAGTAGCATTATACCTATATGTTTCTTTGTCAGTCTTTACTTCTAGTAAAAAAGGAGGTATTTTCAGCTTATTTACTTCAAGATTAAAATCTGCAACACTTTCTATTGTAATCCTGTTTACTTCAAAGACCCTTTCACCAGGATTTATGCCTTCTAAATCAGCCTGGCTCCCTGCATTTACAGAACTAATAACAATGCCTTTGGCAAAAGGATTTGGACTTATTGCTATAACTGATAAAATTAGGAAAACTATCAATATCCATATCCTCATCGGCAATTTAAGCATTTGAATCCCCTTTCTTTTCAAGATACCATTTTAATATTCCTGCATTGAATATCCATGTAATTATTATATCAAAAACCAATCCAATCATTATTATCAAGAACATTTCTTTTACAACATAGCTGTTTGTAATAAGATAACCTATTAATAATGCAATAAATGTCGTTACAGCCATCGTCAATCCTGTTTTGAATGCATTAATTATTCTTGCATTTACCTCCCCTTCTTTTCTCTTTAATGTCCTTGTTGTTAATACAACATCTGTGTCTATGGAATATCCTAGAATTAAAAGCAAGGCAGCAACTCCAGCTGTAGAAATTTTTAAGCCAATCAAGTCTAGAACTGCAATCGTGGCAGCCAAGTCAAATATCCCAGACATCATTACAGCCAGGCTAGGAATAACATTTCTGAAGGTTATAAAAACAACAATGGCCATAAACAAAAAAGCAAACAATATCGCCTTTAACATCTGCCTGTAAAAACCCTCTCCAAGCGTGCTTCCGGTTTCTTCTATAGAAAGATTGTTATCATCAAGTTCTATTTGAAGCCTTTCTTCTATGGCTTTAATTACATCATCAGATTTTACATCGCTTGCCTCAACAACAAACCCAATTTGCTTGTCACTTCCAAATTCAGCTAATTTCCTTACAGCAAAGCCTTGATTAAACTTTTGACTTAAATATTGCTCTAATCCAGTTGTATCCTTGTCAGAAATAATTGTTAGGCTTACTCCTCCCTTTAAACTGATGTCTTTATTGATTATATCTCCTATTTCATTATAGGTAGAATAAATTATAAAAACGCTTATTAGAAGCATAAATACAGGCACTAAAATAAACAGCTTATAATGCTTAAAATAAAATTCCTTGAAATCCATGAATTTGTAAATCTATAACATTTTAAAAACCTTTTTATAAAAGCTAATTTGATTAAAACAGTAAAAATGAGGTTCCTAAATATTATTTATCTTGTATTGCTATTAGTAGCTTTAATCATTCTAGTAAAAAATCCAAATATAACCTCTTCATCTGTTGAAATCCCCCAATATAAGTGTGGTGATGGTAAATGTACTATTCCCCTAGAAGATCAAGTTACTTGCCCTGAAGACTGTTTTAAAGAAGAAAAAGATTCTTCATCTTACTTCATAATTGCATTGGCAGTGATATTCCTAGGCATATTTTATTTTAATTTTTATCGTGGAAAAATAGATTTTAGATCAATGACAAAAGGGAGAAATCCATTTAAAAAACATGACGATTACAAGCAGGTTTATAACTACATAGACAGCGCTTTAAAAATCCACATGGATAAGAAAAAAATAATAAACAATTTATATCACAAGGGCTGGAGCAAAAAACAAATTCTTTATGCTTCTGAAGATGTTCGCTGGAATCAAAGAAAAGTCTTGCTAGAGACAGCCCCAAAAGTTACTCCAAATTTAAACCCAGCAGAGGATTATATTTTAAGATGTCGATCTGTAAATATAGACGATAAAAAAATAAAAAAAGCACTTTTAGACAAAGGCTGGAAAAAATCATATATCGACAAGGCATTTCATAATATAAGTTCTTAAAGTAAAGCTTATAAATAATTCTGAAGAAAATAATATCAGGCGCCGATAGTTTAGTGGCTAGATTTTTGAGGCCAAAATTCTGCCCTTCCAAGGCGGAGACCTGAGTTCAAATCTCAGTCGGCGCATAAAGCCAGAAGTGTAGTGCGGTACTACCTTGATATTTAAATCAATGAGGCTCACTACACAATATGGCTGAAAACGACATATACAATAATAAGGAAAGATATGAAAAATTTATTTCTAAATTAGAAGAATATCTAAAAGAATCAATTAAGGATCATAGAAGAAAGTACTGGATTAAGAACAAAGACAATCTTATTTATTTTAGACAATTACATAAATTCTTTGAAAGTAAAGATAATAGCTATATTAGGAGATTAAGGCTTTTTAGAACTTTATTGATGGTATCTCACGTAACAAATAAAGACTTCTCACATTGCAATAGGGAAGATATGAATAATATCTTAGCTTTTAGCCATAAAGTAAACAAAAGTCCAAAATCTAAGGAAGACTTTGTTAAAGATTTAAAATACCTGTGGAAAACTCTTTTTCCAGTAAAAGACAAGGAAGGGAATATAGAAGATGGAAAATGTCCTTCCTCTGTAAGTCATCTTAAGGCAAAACAAGACAAGAGTAAAGAAAAAGCAAGAAACGATAGATTAACTTTTGAAGAATATGAAAAACTTGTTAATTATTTTAATAATAATTCTAAAATGCAATTCCTTATAACTTTAATTGTGGAAAGTTTAGGAAGACCGCAAGAGGTACTTTATACTAAGATCTCAAACATTTACGATAAAGAGGATTATGCAACTATTTTGGTAAGTGAGCATGGAAAAGAAGGCACTAAAGAGTTATGGTGTATTGATTCTTATCCTTACCTAAAAAAATACCTAATAGACCATCCCTATGCTAATTATGAAGATTCTTATTTATTTATTTCTAATGGAAAGAAAGATATTCAATTAAAGCCAAAAAATGCAAGTAAGATGTTAAAACAAGCCTGTAAAAAATTAGAAATAAACAAGAATATTACTCTATATAGCCTTAAAAGAAACGGGGTTACTTGGGCTTTACTTCGGGGAGATTCTGAAGTTGAAATCATGCATAGGGCTGGCTGGAGTTCTACAAAACAATTACAAACCTATAATTTGTCTGAGAGAAATGATTCTCTTAAAAAACAACTTGCTAAGAAAGGGTTGCTTAAAGATACAAAAGAAAATAGCAACTACAAAAATTTATTTCCAGAGACTAAGGAGTGTATTTGTGGACATATGAACGGATTTAGTGAAAAACATTGTTTTAAGTGTAAAAGAATATTAGATAGAACAAAAGTAATGAAAAAACAAGAAGCTAAGAATGAAATTTTTAGTATGTTTTTTGATAAAGATTTTATAAGATCTAAATTAAAAGAATTTAAAGAAGATCCTAAAAAGATTGAAAAACTTGTTAGTGTTTTGGAGACTTTAAGAGATTAATTTTTTATTTTTAAAGCCTGTAGTCTTTCATTAAGCATTTCGTTTACAAATTTATTATGCTTTTCTTCTTCTTTCTCACTTATTATACCTAATCTTTTAAAACCATCACTCCATCTAAAGAACTTCTCCTTAAATCCCATAATTTCTTCTCTCTTAGCCTTTTTATGCCTTTTACCCTCAAGGACGATTATCTTAAGTCTATCTTCTCTATTCATGGTAGGTTTGCTCCCGACAAGAGTTAGTATTATTTTCCCCTCTTCTGGTTTTGTAATTGCTTCTACAGTTATGCCTTCCATGTTATCTCTCTTATCCAAAGGGTGAACCCATCCCATCTCCTTCAACATATTTTTGTACAATGTACTTATCCTATAACTACCAGATGTCTTAATGACCTTTAATTTATATTTCCCCATATAGATAACTATAGAATACTTTATATAAATCTTTTCTTGTTATCGTATAATAGTGTACATTTAGAATTCCAATCTGCTAAGATAATATTCTTATTTTAATTTTATGCAGACTGCAAAACAAATATCTACTTTAAAGATAATTGTAGAGTTCTATGAGTAAATTTAGCACAATCTGGATAAAAAAGGAAACTAAAGAAGAATTGGATAAGATAAAATTGTGCCCAGATGAAACCTATAACTCTTTGTTAATAAGAATGCTAAACTCTGGAGGAGAAATTGAAAGAAATAACCAAAACTGAAGATAGTTGGATAACAGAGCTACTAAGAATATCAGAAGAGGAGGGAATCATAAAACCAAGAAAAGAAAAAGAAACTGGATAGAAATCCAGCAAGAACCCAATAGTCTTATGGATTTCTAGCTAAATAAACTTTGATACCATCTAAAATGAAAGCAATAAAACATAAAGTGCCAATATGGATTTATAATCATCAACTTGAAGAGATAAAACGAATTGCACTAAAATTTAGATTAAAAAACCCTTCTCAGTTACTGCAGGAAATAGGTGATGGAGAGTTAATTGTGGTGGACTCCTCTAAACCTCTCATAGAATTGGATCTTGGTTTAAATTTACTTAAAAAGAAAGATGGTGGTTGTAATGGAGATTAACGCTTTTGCAAAACACCAATGGGAAAAATTTCAGCAATATGTTTATAGCAAGATAGGAGAAAGAGATAAGGAAAAGGTAGTAACTATTTTTAACAAATACGAACATGAAAACTACAACGAAACTGCTTTAGAAAAAGTAAAAAATGAAATTAATTCTCTTGGTTATGATTTTAGCGTTAACGATATGCTGTCTCAAATAGGAAATGAAGAAACTAACATTAATGATGTTATAAATCTCTTAAGTGATTCAAAAACAAAAACAGAAGGAGCTTATAGGTTAGCTGAGTATTGTTTGAACAAATTCCATATAATCACAATAAGAGATAATGATGAAATCTATATTTACAATAATGGTGTTTATGAAGCAGAAGGTAAAAAATGTTTAGTGTCTTTTATACAAAAAGATTTAGAATTAGAAGAATTGGTTACGACCCATATATCTAATGAGTTTTTAGGGTACATAAGAAGACTAACCTATAAGCAACTTAGTTCCATTGAAGAACCAAAAGACAAAATCTGTTTAGAGAACGGAATCTTGGACTTAAACACATCAGAAATCAGCCCGCACAACCCAGAGATTATTTTCTTTAACAAATTGCCAGTTCATTTTGTTGCTGGTGCAGATTGTCCAAAAATAAAAAAGTTCTTATCTGAAGTTGTTTCAGAAGATTCAATACCAATCATTCAGGAAGGAATTGGATATTGCCTCTTGAAAAGTTATCCAATACACAAAGCAATAATGCTTGTAGGCTCTGGAGCAAACGGCAAGTCTACCCTCATAAATCTATTGAAGGCTTTTTTAGGTCAAAAAAATTGCAGTTCTATCCCTTTACAACAGCTTGAGAATAATAGGTTTGCTGTTTCTTCCTTGTTTGGAAAATTGGCTAACTTGTTTGCTGACCTGCCTGCAAGGGCATTGAGAGAGACTTCTTATTTTAAAATGCTGACTGGAGAAGATCTTATCTCTGCAGAGAAGAAGTTTCAAGAGCATTTCTCATTTACCAATTATTCAAAATTAATCTTTAGCTGTAATCAAATTCCTAAAAGCCCAGACGACTCTGATGCTTTCTTTAGGAGATGGATAATAATCAACTTTCCAAACCAATTCATAGGCAATGCAGATAAAAAGTTATCACAAAAGTTAACAACCAAAGATGAGCTGTCTGGATTCCTTAATTTTGCCTTAGAAGGCTTGAAAAGATTATTGAAACAGGGAGATTTTAGTAATTCAAAGAGTATCATTGCAGTAAGGGAAGAATACATAAGGCAGTCAGATTCTGTGGGGGCATTTGTAATGGACTGTATTCTTATCTCACCAGAAGACCATGTTCAGAAAAAAGAGATATACACAGCTTATTGTGATTATTGTAGGAGTAAAAATTATCCTATTGTACCAGAGAATACATTCCATAAGGAGCTCCAAGCTAAAATTAGAATAGAAGACTACAGGCCATCAATTGATGGCAGGAGACCGCAATGCTGGAAAGGGATTAAAGTAAATGTCAACCCTGCCAACGATGTCAAGGAAAATTCTAATTTAAGTGATAAAAATGATGCAAATACCAATAAAATAGAAAAAAACCTTGACAAGTCTGACAACCCTGACTCAATTAACTCTGGATGTTCTGATTGTGGTCTAAAAAATGACGAACTTGTTAATGGTTTATGTCCTTTATGTAAGGAGGGTTCTAAATGAGCAATAAATGGAATACTTCCAATGCCAAGATTGTAACCATAATTGCAAGATCCTTATTATTGGAAGAACAAGAACATCACATCAACATCAGCAGAAAAGATAAGTTAATCTATGTTGACTGTTCTTCTAAGCCCGAAATAAACAAATTAAGGAAGAATCCAAACTTTTATGTTGAAGAATTGCTGACAAATCCCACAAAAAACAAGATTTTAGCAGTCAAAGGAATTTTACCCTATGAAAGTATTACCATCAGAAAAACATCTGACCAAAACGACGAATATCTCCAGTTCCCACAGCAAGAAAAGGAAGATAAAACTTAATCTCCTCTTAATGCTCTCTCAATAGCGTCCTAAATGCAGGTAACTATTAGTACCAGTCATTTTTATATCATTGATAAGAAATATAGCTAAAGAATTTATCTATTTGATTAAGAAATTCCCTGAATGGCTATAGAGAAAGATTAAAAACCCATTGTTATAGACATTAATTATATGCTTCCGCACACCCATTTTCTTGTTGCCTTTTTTATCGGTTTGATTTTACGATATTTTGGTTATTTGGACTTAAAAGTAGCATTCCTTGTTGGACTTCTAAGTGCTCTTGTTGATTTAGATCATTTGTTCTCTTTTCATAAAAGACATAAAAAATGGAGTCTAAAAAGTACATGGGAGATGGCTATTGTCAGACATGAACAAGAAAAAAGTTTTATCCAGCATCGCAAGGGATTGGTTTCTACTACCCTTATTCTTGTTGTTCTTTTCTTTATAAGTCAGAAATTAACAATGATTCTTGCTTTAGCCTATTATACCCACTACTTCCTTGATCACCTTCACATCAATGTTATTCAACAACATAAAATAAAGAAAATATTTGGGATACATTACCCCTTTAATTACTACGAATTAATTTTAGATGGAATACTTATTCTACTTCTTATTTTTATGTTTGTAATTTAGTTTTTCTTCTTGTACAAAACCTTATCTTCTTCATATAACCCAAATAGAAAAAGTTTAATAACAAAAAAACCAATAATTGAGCCTATTAAACCGCCCCACAAGTATATTGTTCTATCAGTAAAAACGTGCTTTTCTGGAGGGAACAGGTGACCACCTTCATAAAAATTCCAGTGAATATCAAATATATATAAGGCAATAACAGCGATTATAAAAGAAACTATCAAGAAAATGATATCAGCGATAATCTCCTCTTTTGTGATTATAGCTGTTTTTCTTAATTTGTATAACATCAAAATTAGATATTATTCAAACCTATTTAAACCTTCACTTTGTGATTCTTGTTACCAAAAAAGCTAAACTAGCTCCAAATGCAGTTTCAGCAATTCCTTTGTGATCACTCAATTTATCATTTGGATGGTCATAAGGGGATTTAGGTTCAATAATTCTTTGCCAAACAATTTCTGATAATGCTGATGAAGCAAACCCTATAACATCAGAGTATTCCTTAAAAAACGGAAGTTTTGTTCCTATGAACATTGATCCATATTTTCCAACAAGAAATGGTGCTGTTCCAATTACTCCGACATGCATAACATCACTTGAATAAGGAAAAGCCATTGATGCTTTAAATATTAAATCATAGAACTTCTCTTTTCTTTGATTGATTATGTCTGTTAAAGTCATAAGGAACACAGAAAAACAATATTTAAATATCTTTTTATTTTTAGTATCCGTTTAGTTCATGCTTGTTTTGGAAGTATGGAAATAGGCATTATTTTGACAATATAAGACATAATTTGACATTTTAGCTATTTTTTAATTTAGATGTGCTCCATAGGAAATTTGTATAATTTGGAATTTTGTCTACAAAGCCTGCTAATTTGTTATTTTCACACCACAGCCATTTTCAAGGACATGGTTCCACTGGAACTAGCTAAACGGATACTATTTTTAATATGAAGAATTTCTAAATTTTAGAACAAGATTACAATGATTAGGAAATTTATAGTAAAATATTGTTTAAACGTCTTGACTCCATTAA
>JACQNI010000055.1 GCA_016203135.1 Candidatus Woesearchaeota archaeon | reverse complement strand
GAAAAAGAATTAGTTAATTGATTATGCAAACTATGCAGATGATCCTTAACCTCTTTCTTTATAGGTCTGCTGAACAGCCAACCGAACATATATTTATAGATTTTTCTTTATTTATATCCTTTTCTAAATATGTCGTCGACAGTTGTAGGTAATACCTAAGGAACCTACGGAAGATAAATTAAATAGTTAAATTGGAAATAAAGTAAAAATAGTAAAGCATTAGAAAAAAGTTAATATTTATCAAATAACTTCTTTTGTGAGGGATCTCGGGTATAATAAAGGTCTTCTAGTTTACCTTTAAGTTTCAGTGTTTTAAAATCATCTAATATTGAGAGATAGGTTATATTGGTATTGGATCTCTTTTTGAGGATTGGAGCCCCTTGTTTAATTAAAGCGCTGATATACCCCCTTATACAATCTTCTGAAAGATTGAGTGATTTGGAGAGGTCATAATAAGTAATTAATTCATTTTTTTCATTGAGTTCGTATAGTTTTAAAAATGTGAGGAATTGCTTTTTGGGTAAATTTGAGAATATCCTATTGATATCGGTGTGAAATTGGCTAGTTAGAGTGATTGATTGATTGGTGATTGATTGATTGATTGATTGATTAGACCCTATGATTTCCTGTGGAACTTGGGCTTCGTGAGTTTTTTGAGTATGTTGGGGGGTAATTTCAGCTTTTTTAGTGTATTCAGCCATTAATTCGAGAATTTGAGAGATAAGCCTATTTTGCTCATTTAATTGATTTTTAAGTGTATTTATGTCTGACTTAACGTTCTGAAAAGAATTTTTGAGGTTTCGTTCAATTAAATTGTGTTTTTTAAACATAATAAACTAGTAATCGGGGAATTTAAAAGAATTTTGTGTTTAGAATGTGATTGATTGATTGATTAGCCAATATAGTCTTTAGGATCTACTTTTTTGTTTATTGTTGGTAACCTCAATTGTGGGGGTAAATTTACCTCTTGGGATAAAGAAAGGGCTTTAATGTTGCATCTTAATAAAACAGTATTTAAGAATTGCAATATAATATCATCATTCATTTTTTTATCTTTCTTCCATTTATCCACAATTTTTTCTATTTCTTTTTGTGGTCCTGTATAAAGGAGATTGCCACTTATCTCGATATTGCCTATCTTAGGTTGATAATCTGCTTGATATTCAAATAGAATCTTAAGCAATTTTTGCTTCTTATCTCCACCTAGGTTAGCTTCTTCTATTTTAACATCTTTAATAACGACGTTTGGTTTTATTCTTAGCTCTTTATTAATAGGAGATTTTTTTTCAGCTAATATCCTTTCAAAATTAAAACCTACGATTGGCATTGCTTTTAAGAATGTGGTTTTTATTTAAATATTGTGGTTTTTAATCACATTCTTTCTGGGGCTTCTATACCTAGGAGGTTAAGCCCTTGATTAAGAATTGATTTTACCGCAATTATTAGACACAATCTTGCTGATTTTACTTCTTTTTCTGCTCTTAATATGGGTTGTTTAGAATAAAAAGAATTAAATTGTTGGGCTAATTCAAATAAGTAATTAGACAATATAGAGGGTTTATAATTACTTGCAGCTTCTGAAATTTTTTTTGGATAATCCTCAAGTAATTTAATTAAAGTTATCTCGGTATCATCTTTGAGTAAACTTAAAATTTGTTTCTTTGGTAATTTGGTTTTCCTTAAAAGGCTTGAAATTCTGGCATGGACATACTGGATATATGGTCCTGTTTCTCCTTCAAAGGAAATGGCTTTTTTGGGATCGAATAAAATAATCTTATTATTATCTACATTGATCATCTCAAATTTTATTGCGGCAAGGGTTATTTTTTTCGCTGTATTTAATATCCTATTTTCATTCCAATCTGGATGCCTTTTTTTTGTTTCTGAAATTGCAAGATTTAATGTTTCTTTATACATATTCATAAAGAGTACAACATTCCCTGTTCTTGAGGACATTGTTCCGTTTGGCAGGTTTACCATCGCATAACTAAGATGGTAACATTTTTTTGCTTGTTTAAACCCATATAATTCCAGTATTTTGAATAACTGCTGAAAATGCAAGGATTGTCTAGTATCAACAACATAAATAGAATTATCTATTTTATATTTATTGAATTTAATAAAGGCCAAAACAATGTCTTTTGTTATATAAGGGATGGTTCCATCTTCTTTAAGTAAAATCACTTTATGAAGATCATGTTTTTCAAGATCTGCAATAAGTGCCCCTTGGCTTTCTTGAAGGATGGACTTTTCTTTTAATTTAGTAATTACATCCCTTGAAGATTTAATTAATTCATGATCATAAAACCAAAGGTCAAATCTTGCGCCCAAGATTTTATAAATTTTTTTAAAATCAATTAAACTCCAGTCCTTTGTTCTTTTCCATAATTGAATGATATCCTTATCGTTGCTTTCTAAGTGTTTTAATATAGTAGAAACTTCTTTTTTATAATCTGGATTTTTTTCAATTTCCTGACAAGATCTTACATAAACTTTTCCTATCCATTCCCCTTTATTTGCCTTTGGCTCTTTATTTTTATAGAATTTTAAATATGCCCAAAGAGCACTAGCAACATGTGTGCCTGTGTCATTGATATAATTTGAAGTTATTGTTTTGTAACCTTGATTTCTCAATATATTTGCCAGAGATGAGCCCAAACAAACATTTCTTAAGTGGCCTATATGAAATTCTTTATGTGTGTTTGGTTGAGAATATTCTATCATTATTTTTTCTTTTTTCTTTTTTCCTTTGCCGTAGTTATTTTTTTCTTTTAGTATTTTTTTAATTATTGTTTCTGCTAGTTTAGATTTATTAATAAAAAAATTTAGATAAGGTCCTTTGGCTTCTATTTTTTCTATTAAATTTGTTTTTTTAATTTTGCTTTTTAATTCTATTGCGATTTCCATTGGGTTTTTTTTCATATTTTTAGCTAATTCGAAGCAAGGAAAGGCATAATCGCCTAGAGAAGCATCTGGTGGAACTTCTAAATATATCTCTTTTAAATTAGTTGTTTTTTGTAGTAATTTTTTAATTTCTTGTTCAATCATTTTATTTAAAATAACTAGATATATAAGTATTTTTTGAATATGATTTAGGTTCTTTTAACCGAATATAGAAAAGATTAAATAGTTTTTAGATTTAAAGATAGAAATGTCTAAAATTTCTGATAAAAAGATAGAAAAAATAAAGTCTGATATCTTGGCTATTTTATATGAAAAAAACTTAAAGCCTTTTTATACGTTTCAGATAGCTGAAGAGGTTGCCAGGGATGATGAATTTACTTTAAAACTATTAAGGGTTATGGAGAAAAATGGGTTGGTTAAACAGGCAAATAAAGGCAATAGAAGAAGATGGGTTATGAGTGATAATGCCTATAAGGCTTATAGTGATATTCTCTAACTTATGCTCTTAATTTTTTTAAGTATACTTTCTTTTCCAGTCCAGACCAGGGCATGCTCAAGAACTTCACTAATGGTCTTTACTGGGATAATATTGATTTGGCTCATTTTTTGTTTTGGCAAAGAAATATCTTTTTCATTAGACCTAGGAATTATTATGTTTTTAATGCCTGCTTCTATTGCTGCTTCTATCTTTGAAGTTACTCCACCGACAGCTAAGACTTCGCCTCTAACAGATAAAGAACCTGTCATGGCTGTATCTTGCCTTACTGGAATTTTTTTTAATGCCGATATTATTGCTGCTGCTACGGCTATAGAAGCTGAGTCTCCTTCTACACCAGTATCAATTGTTTGTAGGAATTGAATGTAAATATCATATTTTTCTTTTATGTCTTCTCCAAAGAACTTTAAAATTGTTGCTGAAACATTTTTAACTGCCTCTTTTGCAATTTCTCCAAGCTTACCTGTTGCTATAAATTCTGCTTTTTTTCCTCCAAGGGTTACTTCAGACTCAATGGGCAAAACTATTCCAGAAGAGATTGATGTTCCACCACCAATAACTGCAAGGCCATTTACTCTGCCTACTTTATTTCCTTTTGTTATAATAACTTCATATTTCTTTTTTCTTTCAATATATTGGTCTGCTATCTGCTGCTCTAATGTTCTGGCAAGCATTTTTGCTTCTGTTATGTGTTTAGGCTCTACTAATTTTGCACCTTGTTCTCGAGCTACATCTCCTGCTGCTCTGATTAAGCCACCTAATTCTCTTAATCTTAATGTTAATTTGCCAAAGGTTTCTGATCTTCTTCTAGATTCAGCTACTATCATTCCTACTGCTTCTTTTGTAAAATGCGGGATCTTTTTGTCTTTGGCTACTTCTTGGGCAACAAAAAGGGCCATTTTATCTATATTTTTTTCTGTGTCATCCATGTCAGTATTCATGTAGACTTCATAACCATAACCCCTGATTCTAGATCTTAAAGCTGGATGCATCTGCTTTATTGTTTCTAGATTACCGGCCGCTACTAAAATAAAATCTGTTGGAACAGGTTCTGATCTTGTTTGTGCCCCAGAAGATCTTTCACTTTGACCTGTTATTGGATATTTTTTTTCTTGTAGTGCAGTTAGTAGCTCTTGTTGAGATCTTTGTGATAAGGTTGAAATTTCATCTATGAATAATACTCCACCGTTGGCTCTGTGAATTAAACCTGGAATTAAACGTTCGTGAGGGGGGGTCCCTAGGCCCCCTGAATTTTTTACTAGGATCTTGTTTGCAAAAAGGTTTCCTGATTCAGTTGTTAAGTTATATAGGTAACCTTTATATGGGATTTTTTCTATTTTCTTTATCTTTTCTGATTTAAGCTGCATATTCTACAACGCTACCTTAAAGTTTTTAAAGTTAATGTTTGTTAAGTCTCTTCGTCATCAAGTTCTTCTAAGTGAAACATGTCTTGGTCTATATCTAATCTTTTCAACTCTTTTAGGGCTTCTTTTTTTGATTTAATTTCTTCATTGTAAAATTCTAAGGTATATAATGTTCCACAACATTCCCAACCTGCAGATTTTAGTTTTTTAACAATACCTGCGACCATATAAAGATGTTCTTTTAAATAATCTCCTTGTTCCTTTAACATTTTTGGGTCTATGTCTTCTTCTCCTTCTATCTCCATATCCCAGGCTGGTTTTCCATATAAAAATAGGCTCAAGTTTATCATTGTTTGTCAATGGTTAAAGAAAAATACTTGCTTAATAATGTTTGGTGAAAAATTCCGGAAAGTTTCCGGATTTGGTTGGAAAAACTTTTAGAATGAATAGGCCTCATGATAATCTTCATTGTTATTTATGATTTCCAATACAACTGGGCTTATTTTTAATAATTTTAAAGCCGAGAATTCTGAATAGCCAAGTTGCAATAAATCATTGAATCTTTGTCTTTTTATTTCTGAAAATTTGTTCGTTGTTTCTGCTAATTTTGTTTTCTTGTATTTACAGTAATTTATTTTTACTAAAGTCATAAAGTTTGTTACATTCTCGAATTCTGTAGATATCAAAAGCCGATAGATTTTTGTTGGTTCTCCTTTCCGATTAAATTTTTTATGATCGTTAATAGAGATTTTTCCTGTTTTTATTGTTTTTTCATTTAAATAAGTAGAGATTGAACTTAAAAAACTAATCCTATTTTCAGCTAATTCGTCTTTGCCTGTTATTCCAAGGGACAAGGTTTCTAAATAGGTGCCTTCTGGGTGAACTTTCGGGACGCCTAGTTCTCCGCCAAATATAGACCCAAAGAACTCGTCTTGTATAGGCTCCTGAGTATTATTTATCCAAGATGGGATCTCTAGGTCTATTTGAGACTTATCTCCTATTGGGGCTCCTAAAGCTTGAAAGAATCTTATTGCATTCCTATTTGTATTTTGATAGCACCATGAATGGCCATATTCTCCAGCTTCTATAATCCTAGAATTTTGTTCTATATCTTTTCCAAAAATTTTCTTTAGGTCTTCTCCGAACTCTTTAACCGCATCTAACTCAGAACTGGAAAGGAAAATTGCATTTAAATTACCGAAAATTCCTCCATCTGCGAATGTAGCTCCTAGAATTTTAGAGATCAAAGATAAGTTTGGGTTTTCTATGTTTAATGGTATTAAACCTTTTTCTTTCAGCCATTCAACTGTTTGAATTGGGGTTGGTGTGTGTTTATTGCAATGCCACCATCTTGTTTTTCCATAAGGCTGATTTAATAATTTTGCAATTCTTTTATAACCAAAAGAAGGATTTTCTTGTTTAATTTTTTTGTATTCGTAATATAATCTGCATTGTTCTTGTTGTCTTTTGTTATAAGTGTTAATTACCTCTTGTTCAGAAATAATTTTTTCCATTTAAGTATTAAGGAGATTTCATTTATAAATCTCACGCCTATGCTGTCGTGAGTGTCGTGTAGGAATATACTAGAAAATAAATATTAAAAGTCTAAGGTTATTAATTTATGCCGAGGTTTTATTTTATCTGCCCTTAAATATTTGATTTTACCTAAAGTTGTTTTAATTGCAACTTTATGTTTTGGTGTTACAATCAATTCTTTGCCAGATTCAGTTGTTAATTTAATTAAGTCTCCTTTTTTTGCATATCGATTTACTGAAAGCACTTCTACTGGTTCAACTTTGCCATCTTTTTCTGCTAGTAAAAACATTTCATTTTTATCTAAAGAAGTTGCTACATAAGTATTTTTTTTAATTAATTCTTTTTTATGTTTCTTTAATATATCGTCGATGACTTTCATTGGTTCTTTTTTTAATTGTACTTGATCATCACCTACACCAACTACACTAATAATGTCACTACTCTTTAGGGACTGCAAAGGATCATGAAGTACATCGCCGAGCAGAGAACCTGTATGACTTCCTGTTGCATCTATAAATGGGGGATATTTTCTATCTGAATTATCAACCAATAATTTTGGAATGGGATTTTCTTGTCCTATCTTCATTCTTTTACCTAAATTAAAAAACAGAATAAAACCGACAATAAAAACTATTGATGATATAATCGATGCTGCATAAATTACATCAGATATTGCTCCTTTTTTCCAGAAATAATAAGGAAGTAGGTTTACTATTAGGATTAAAACAAGAATTACCCAGTTTTGGGTTCTGAATGAAGATGCGGCTTGAATTTTTGCTCTTGAAATCATTTCTTTGCCTTTTCCTTTGGTGAAGGTTTTTATTATCGGAACATTTTCATCTGCTGAATTTGGAAATGCGGCTACATCAAGCAATTCTTCTGTTGGCAATAATTCTGATAGGGCTTGGCCAACAAGACTTTTACCAACGCCTGGATCTCCTATGAGAAGGACGTTACGTTTTTGTTTGGCTGCTTTTTTAATTATATCGATTGCATGATCTTGGCCGATTACTTGATCAGTTGTCCTGCTTGGAATTTTTATTTCTTTTGTGGTTTTATCTTCAGTTTTCTTTTCTTCATGTACTACTGACTCTTTAGTGCTTACTCTATCTAACGG
>JACQNI010000054.1 GCA_016203135.1 Candidatus Woesearchaeota archaeon | reverse complement strand
TAGCAGTTTTCAGAACACAAAATTTTTAATAAGGTAGGCCATAGAATTATTATAAAAAGGAGCCATAAACTAAGCATGAAAATCTTCATAACAGCAGATCATCACTTTCATCACAAGAATATAATTGAATATTGTAAAAGACCATTTAAGACAGTTGAGGAAATGGATAATATTATGACTGAGAAATGGAATAAGAAAGTTGGGAAAGATGACTTAGTGATACATTTAGGAGATTTTGCCCTTGGAAATAAAGAGAAAGTTAAGGAGACAAGAGAAAAGCTTAATGGTACAATCGTTCTTATCAAAGGAAATCACGATAGAGTTAATGAGGGGTTTATTGTGGTAAGAGATTCAATACAAATAGGAAATCTTCTTTTTAGTCATAGACCAATTCCAAAAGGAGAAGTTCAAAAGGGATGCATTAATGTTCATGGTCATATCCATGAAAAAGAAAGTCTTAGTGGAATAAATGTAAGTGTTGAGAAAACTGATTATGAACCAATTCCTCTTGAAGAGCTTGAGAAGAAGATCAATGAAAGGGCAAGTATGAAAAAGGATAAAAAGGTAGAAATGGGTGTATAAATATGGTTGATATCGGCTTATTTTTATAGCTAGTTATAGAAATTAATTTCCAGTTCTATAAACCCTTTGGTAATTTAATCTTCAAGAATTATTTTGTACAAGTAGCCCTAATTTTTGGAAGTAATTTTATACAAGTAATCTAAAACTTTTTTTCCAATGGGCGTAATTCTATAAAATTTGTATTCTCTTGCATCGGGGTTTATGCATTTTATAAGATTCTTTGAAGATAATGCTTTCAGCTCCCTCGAAGTATGTGATTTATACATCTTAGTTTTATTCATAATTTCAGCTTGACATAATTTTGACTTATTTAGCAGCTCAAGTATGCCTTTTTTTCTCTTACTACTTCCAACAAAGCTAATTGCTTCTTCAATTTTTCCCATATAGAAAAGTGGTTACCACGACTTTTATCTTGAGGTTACCTTTTGAGTTACCAAAATTTATAAAGCGGGAAAATAGATTAAAATAATGGTTCGAATGAAAAAATCAAAAATTCCAATTAAAGAACGTTCAAGTGCTCAAGAATTTTCTGACCAAGTTAAGCAATATACTTATGAAGAACAAAAAAGAGCAAATAATCCTCCTGTTGGATTAGTTACTGCTGATACAGACCATTTAAATGGAATAAAAAAATATGAATATGATCCTTATTTAGATCCTCATTTACAATGGGCTGGGAAAAAAGAAGGAATGAGTTTTGATGTTGATACTGTTTCTCTCCATGTCCACGAAAGGATAGATCCCTTAACAATTATTGAAAATGTAAAAAAGAAAGAAGAAACTGCCCAGATGCAATTATTTCATTATTTTGAATCTTCTGGAAGTAATCTGCCAATAAGAGATGCAATTGAGTTCTATAAACATAGTCAGAATTGGTCTAACCGTTTGATTGCAGGAGATTCTTTGATTATTATAAATTCTCTATTGGAAAAAGAAGGAATGTCTGGAAAAGTTCAGATGATTTATATGGACCCACCATATGGAATTACCTATGGATCTAACTTTCAACCCTTTGTAAACAAAAGAGATGTTAAAGATGGAAAAGATGAAGATTTAACTCAAGAACCAGAAATGATTAAAGCATTTAGAGATACTTGGGAGTTGGGAATACATTCTTATCTGTCTTATCTAAGAGACAGATTAAAACTAGCAAAAGAACTTTTAACAGAAAGTGGAAGTTGTTTTGTTCAAATATCTGATGAAAATTTGCATCATGTTAAAGAAATTATGGATGAAGTTTTCGGACCAGAAAATTTTATTACAATAATTCAATTTAGAACCGCAAGCACAAAACCTACTAAATTGCTTTCAGGCGTTTGTGATTTTGTTGTCTGGTATGGTAAAGATAAATCTCAATTAAAGTTTAGAGAACTTTTTACTCAAAGGACAGAAGACTTCGCTGATAACGATTTGATTGACTATCAAGATAAAGTGATAAGTTATGTAGAAGCTAAAAATAAAAAAATAGATTTTGACAGAAGGAAAGTGTTTACTACTATGCCTCTTGTTGCGAGCACACTACAAACAAGATATAAGTTTATTTATAAAAATAAGACTTATGACCCATTAATTGGATGGAGAGTTTCAGAAAACTCTATGAAACAGTTAGCTAAAATTGGTCGTTTATTTGAATCAGGAACCCAAATAAGATATAAAAAATATTACAGCGATTTTCCTTATATGAAAATAAATGCTACGTGGGTAGATTTATGGGCGGAGCAAAATAAAAGCTATGTTGTCCAAACTGGGACCGAAGTTGTTAAAAGATGTATTCTGATGACCACTGATCCAGGAGATTTAATTATTGATCCAACCTGTGGGAGTGGAACAACTGCTTATGTTGCAGAACAATGGGGGAGAAGATGGATAACTTGCGATACTTCAAGAGTAGCTATTACTCTGGCTAAACAAAGATTAATGACTTCTCTTTTTGATTATTATGAATTAGCTCATCAAAGTGAGGGAGTTAGTTCTGGATTTAAATACAAAACAGTCCCCCACATAACTCTTCGTTCAATTGCTAATAATGAACCTACTCAAGAAGAAACGCTTTATGATCAACCATTGGTGGATAAAAAAAGAAAGAGAGTTACCGGTCCTTTTACCTTGGAAGCAGTCCCATCTCAGAGAGTTACAAGTTTCGATTCTGTTGAAAAAACCATCCAGGAACCAGATATGACTATTGCTCGTTCAGGAGAAACAATAAAGCAAAATGATTGGATAGATGAGATGTTAGCAACAGGAATAAGAGGAAAAGCAGGTCAAAAGATAGAATTTACAAGAATAGAAACATTGGGAGGAACAAGATTTGTTCAAGCCGAGGCAGAAACAAAAGAAGGACAAAAAGCAGTTATTTCATTTGGTCCTCAATATGCTCCATTAGAACAAAGACAAATAGAGTTGGCGATAGATGAAGCACAAACATTAGTTCCAAAACCTAAGATGATAATTTTTGCATCTTTCCAGTTTGATCCAGAGGCTGCGAAAGATATAGATGAATTGAAATGGCCAGGGGTGACTATTTTGAAAGTTCAAATGAACACAGACTTACTTACGAATGACTTAAAGAAGAAAAGATCAAGCAGTGAATCTTTTTGGTTAATGGGACAACCAGATATTGAACTTAAAAAACAAGGAGATAAATATATGGTCCAAGTTAATGGTTTTGACTACTATAATACAAAAACTGGGCAAATTGAATCTGGAGACTCTTCCAAAATAGCGATGTGGGAATTAGATACTGATTATGACGGGAGGAGCCTATATCCGAAACAAGTATTCTTCCCTATGGCTGGAGATGGCGAGGGATGGGATAGACTTGCTAAAAGTGTAAAAGCCGTAATTGACGAAAATTTAATTGAGCAATATAAAGGTAATAAATCTATTCCATTTAGACTTGGAAAGAATGGGCGAGTGGCCGTTAAAATTATTGATGATCGGGGGATTGAATCCTTAAAAATTATTGAGGTGAAATGATGAAAACAACTAATCATTTAATTATTAATAGCCCTTATGAAAAACCAAAACTCCATCTTAGTTATAACCGTGAAATAAGAAAATTTGAGTTATTGGATGGAAGAAGAAAGGCAGGATATGTTGTTGCATCTGAGCATTCTGAAAGCTTTGACGACCCGGGATTTTTCGTTGAATTAGATTTGGCAAACCGAATAAGAGAAAGGGTTGAAAAATGGAAGGAAAAAGGTTATCCTGGCATCACATCAATAACCAAAGACCTTTTAGAACATTGGAAGAACCCTGATAGAGAACCAAAGCTTTTCTTTTGTCAAATTGAAGCAATTGAAACTTTGATTTGGTTGTTGGAGGCTCCAGAAAGTGAGAAAAGGGGAATTGAAATTCCATTAGACGGTGGAGATATACAAAGAATTTGTTCTAAAATGGCTACAGGATCTGGAAAAACTATCGTAATGGCAATGCTTATTGCATGGCATGTTCTTAACAAAACAACATATCCAAAAGACCAAAGATTTTCAAAAAACTTTTTAATTGTTGCTCCGGGTTTAACAGTTAAAAGCAGACTTCAGGTTTTAATCCCAGATTCTCCTGGAAATTATTTTGAAGCTTTTGATATTATTCCACAAGATTTATTTGATAAACTAAGACAGGGTAAAGTTAATATAATAAATTGGCACATGCTCGACTGGGACACACAAGACAGAATAAATAAAAAAATTGAAAAGGGAACTCTGAGGACTGTTGATAAAAGAAAGAAAATAGAGATAAGCGATGAGGCTTACATAAAACAAGTTTTAGAAGAATTGGAAGACTGTAAAAATTTAGTTGTGATAAATGATGAAGCTCATCATGCTTGGAGAATAAATCCAGAAGCAAAAGGAAAGTATCAAAGAATAGGTGAAGATAAAGATAGTGCAGAAGAAGCAACAATCTGGATTAATGGATTGGATAAAATAAACAAATCAAGAGGAATTTTAAGATGCCATGATTTTTCAGCCACCCCGTTTTATCCATCCGGAAAAAAAGTGGGAGAAGATCAATTATTTACGTGGATTGTAAGTGATTTTGGTTTGAATGATGCAATTGAATCAGGATTAGTAAAAACTCCGAGAGTAGTCATTAGAGATGATGGAAAACTTGACAAAAAGATGAAGTCTAAATTTTATCATATCTACAATGACCCCACCGTAAAGAATGACTTAAATAGAAGCGTTGAGGCTGAAGTTCCACTCCCGGATTTAATAGTGCAAGCATATTATCATTTAGGCAAAGATTGGTTAGAAACTTTGAAACTTTGGAAAAGTTCAACACCTCCAGCAGAAGTCCCCCCAGTTATGATAACTGTATGTAATAGAACAGAAACTGCTGCAAGAGTAGAAAACGCATTTATTAAAGGAAAAATTAAGATTGATGAGTTGAAAGATATTGAGAAAACTTTAAGAATTGATTCCAAAATACTATTTGAAGCAGAAAATAAAGAAACTGAAGAGAAAATTGAAGTAGTAAACGGTCTTTCAAAGTTAGAGCAAGCAGAATTACTAAGACAAAAAGTAGACACTGTTGGGAAAAAAGGAAAGCCCGGAGAGCAAATTCAAAATATTATCTCTGTCGGAATGCTTTCAGAGGGTTGGGATGCTAAAACAGTAACTCATATTATGGGATTAAGGGCATTCAGTAGCCAATTACTCTGTGAACAAGTTGTTGGAAGAGGTTTAAGAAGAGTATCCTATGAAGTTGATGAAGAAACAGGATTGTTTAAACCCGAATATGTTAATATTTTTGGTGTTCCATTTACATTCTTACCTCATGAAGGTGGTGAAGATACGCCTCCAGAACCTCCAAAACCAAGGACAAGAATATTCGTAGACGATACTAAAAATGAACATGAGATTAAATGGCCCAATATAATAAGAATTAATCACGTTTATTCTTCAAAATTGGAGTTAGATATGAGAGAAGTAAAGAGAATAGAATTGAGGCCAGAAGATACCCCATTTAGATCCGAACTTGCACCATTTTTAGAAGGTAAACCTGATAGCACAAAATTGAGTGAAATTAATCTTAGTGATGAGAGAGTAGAAGATATGTTAAAGGTTCTTAGAAAGCAAAGGTTAATCTTTGAGATAGCCAGAGATATATTTGATCAGGTAAAACCTACATGGTCTGGAAAAAGGGAATTTTTACTTATTCAAATAGTCAAAATAGTTGAAAATTTTATAGAATCAAATAAGTTAGTTATTAAGGGAGAAACATACAACGAAGATTTAAAGAAAAGACTTCTAATCCTTCTTAATATGAATAAGATAGTTCAACATCTATTTAATGCTATAAGATTCAAAAATACTCAGGAACTTGTTCCAATCTTCGACAAAGAAAATCCAATAAAGTCTACATCAAAGATGATGACTTGGTATACTAGTAAACCTTGTGAATTAAATAAGAAATCTCATATAAGTCACACTATTTTTGACAGCAGTTGGGAAGCAACCGAATCTTTTGAATTAGATAGAAATGAAAATGTTATATCTTGGGCTAAGAATGATCATCTCAATTTCTTTGTAAACTATATCTTCGGCGGAGTCATTCATAAATATTATCCTGATTTCTTAATAAAGCTAAAAAATGGTAAGATGTTTGTTTTAGAAGTTAAAGGAAAAGACGATCAGAAGAATAAAACGAAAAGAGAATACTTCCGGGAATGGATAGATGCAGTTAATACTGATGGAAGATTTGGCAAGTGGGAATTTGATGTTTCTTTTAGAACTGCAGATATCAAAGATATATTAAATAAACATTCTAAGAAAGAGTCAAAATGAAATTTATTGGAAAATTATTTTTATGGTTTTCTGCAGAAGCAATAACTGGTGCATTAAGTCAGGCCATAGCAGAATCAGTTTCACAAAATCCTTTCGTTTATTATCCAATATTAGTTATTTGTTTTTCTATAGGTTCATTGGCATCAACAATAGGATTATTTAAAGAAGAACTAGAAGAGGTCAATCTTATCTAAAATG
>JACQNI010000049.1 GCA_016203135.1 Candidatus Woesearchaeota archaeon | reverse complement strand
GTCTTTGTTACTTAAAAATAATTAAAAAATAGCCTGATTTATAAGTTATTAGAATAATATTGACTTATTTTATTATGCTTTAGAAAAGTTTATATACTACTTTTATAAAATGTCTTAAAGGCGTTAAAATGAAAGGTCTGGAAAAAAAGGTTAAGGAAATTTCAAAAGAAGGATTAAGAATGGTCCATATTGGTGATGGTGAAGCCCTTTTTTTAGATAAATATGGCCAATTTGTTTCTATAGACAAAGATGCTACAGTTATTGACCTGACATCCTTTTATCTATATCAAAGAAACGTTCCTGAACAAAGCCAAATTTATTACTAATTTCCAAGAATTATAATTATGCAAGTTTACAAGCAAACAACTGATTTTACCTCTTCTGCTAGTTCTTTACTAATGATATTGAATCATTTTAACAGATTAGAGTTAACAAGAGAAAATGAATTCAGAATATGGCAAAAATCTGCTTTGCTTCCAATAAGGGCATGTTCAATCTATGGCCTTGCTTTAGTGGCAAAAGAACATAATTTAAATCCTAAAATTATTGTCGGAAACCTAGACTATGAATATCCAAATTATCGCTTTAAGAGTTATACAAAAAAAGAATTGAACAATGCCAAGTTCACCTCAAAGTTATATTTTAATCAAGCAAAGATAATGAAAATAAACATTGAAGAAAGAATTTTTGATGTTGATGAAGTTAAAAAACTGCTTAATGAAAAAAATATTTTATTGTTAAGGATAAATGTAGGGCCGTTAAGGAATATAAAGACAACTTCAAATTATGTTGTTGTTCATGGTTATTCAGACAATAAATTTCTGATTTTTGATTCAAGAATAGGAAAAATGCTTGTGCAAGAAGATCAATTTAAGGAATGCTTTGAAACAGTAAAGACAAAAGGAAAAAGAGATCATAGAATGATAATATTTGAAAATACAAAATCTATTTAAATGAAACTTTTTCTTTAAGCATATGGGCTCGTGGTCTAGCGGCTATGATATTGCCCTTACAATGTCATAAGAAAGGCGATGGTCGCAGGTTCGAATCCTGCCGGGCCCACCACATATAATTATAAAGTAGTAACAAAACAAAAGATTTATAAATATAGGATTTTACTCTAATCTTATGGCTAAACATCAAATTGCCCCACAAAAAGAATATAAAACATTAGAGGATTTTATTAGAGGACAAAATAATTTTTATGCTCATTTTTTGGATGATTGTCAATGGGGTCAAGTATATAGAAAAACTCCTCATTTTAAGAGATTTCAAGAAGCTCATCCAGAAATGGAAAGAGAAGTAACTGGTGCAACTGTTCGTGCAGTAAGGGCTGAACCAAGACAAAAACTACCATATGGGCAATTATGGGAAACATATAAAATTATGTCAAAATTAGTTTTTGTCGATGATAAATATGTAATGCAAGATGATAAACCAGATAATTGGTTTCTATGTAGATAAAGATGAAAGACGCTTCACAGCTATTTAATTTAATTGAGGAAAACGTGATAAATGTAGGAAGAGAAGAAGAAGCAAAAAATTTTTCGTTAAGGTCAAAATTAAGGGAGGGATTAGTAAGCATAGGCTACGAAGTTAGGGAAGCAGAACTGCTTAAAGGACTTCCTTATATCATACAAGTTTCATATGATAACGGTAAAAATCCTATAAATGACTTTCAGAAAATTGCAAAAAATGTAGGGTTAGAATTTAAATATAGAACTGGAAGAGGACTTTATTAATTTATAGTATTAAATTCTAAAGCTTTAATAAATAATTTTATCTAATCCTTTAAAGCATCAGAAATTATATTATAAACCTCAGGATATAAATTTATATTAAGCAGATTAAGATGCAAAGGATCTAATCTAGTACAAGTTCCATTTATATAATAATTAGTTGCATTTCTGAGATAAGCATTTTCTTCCAAAACAATTCCATCCCCTTTGCTTAGATCCATCTGGCATCCGGTTCCAATGATATTATGTATTTTAACATCAGCTATATCCCTATTCAGCTTATTGATGAATAAGCTATTTGCATTCATATCCCTGCATTCTAAATTTTCACCAATAATAGGGCAGTAACTATTAATGCTATTATATATCCCATTATTCGGAGTTCCAATCAATATCATGGTTTCAACATCATTTGTCCCAAAAATCTGTACATACCTCCTAGCTACTAAACCACCCATACTAAATGCAATTATTTTTACTTTGGGTTTTCCAGTCTTATATTTTATAACATCTACAAGTTCTTTTAATCTTATTGCATATGTATCAATATTCTCGCTTTTTGTCTGCACAATCACATAGTTCTCAGGCTCATGAAAAACATCAAAATAATAGCTTGTCTTTAAGGTTACAGGAACATTTGCATAGCTCAAATATCCATAACGAGCATCAGTCTTAGTATACAAAGTAACTGCACCAGCATTCAAATATCCATCATCCTCAAGTCTTTGTTGTATTTTATTAAAAGCCTCTAAGCTATATTCAGCAGAAACATCCCTGCTAAATGCATGTCCATGTAAAAAGATTACAGGATATTTATCAGGATTATCAAAACATTCTTCATTGACACAGCAAGGCTTACATTCACCATAAACACAGCATTGTGGTAATTGATTTGTCAAATTTATATTTATTTTATTTACAGGAAGTTCATTTATAACAACAGGATTTATATTAACCTCTTCAATCATTGGATATGCTTCAGAAGTAATTTTTTCTGAATTGCTTGTTGCTTTGATTAGACTATTAATCTTATCCATTATCAATACAATAACTGTCTCTTTAGTGCTAAGTTCTGTTCTTTTTAAAAATATTTTTGCATTAAAATTAAAAACATCTATTGCATCTGAAATTGCTGGTCTTAATGAAGCATTTCCATAATAATTATTCCTTATAAAAAGCAGTTCTTCATGATTTAAAGTTAAATTAGAAATTAAGTTATTGTATTGTATCAACATTTCATCTAATCTATTTTCTAATAAATCAATCTCTGAATATGTCTTATCTATTTCAACTTGTAAAGTATTTAATTCTGCTTCAGAATTTATATAATCATATTTGAATAAAAAACTAAGTGTTCTATTAAATCTACCCTGATTACTTGTTAAATCCCCATTAATAACCCCTGCATCAGATATTTCACGATCCATGTTTACATAAGGTGTTAATTTTAAGATAATTGCATCAACTCTTTGCTTTCTTTCAATTAGATCATTTAAACTTTCAAGAAAAAGACTCATTTGATTCAACATATTCTCATTCAATGATTGTTCTTCATTGTCAAAATCATAATCAACATTTATTAATATGCTTCTAGTTGAGGGCTCTCCCCATGTTCTGCATAGAATTGTCCTCTTGCTTATGCATTCCATGTCAAATCTATAAATATCTTGTCCTTTTCCAGGCTTGTCTGCTTTAATTTTATAGCTTTTTTCCAATGGATCTGTTGGCTTCAATGTAAATTCATCAGAATCAACCAAGACATTATCACTTATATCATAATAATCATATCTGCAGATTGCCTTGCAAAAAGGATTGGTTATAACACTTGCCTCAAAATCTACTTGATCTTCTTGATTATGTATCAATGAAAAATATTCCTTATCAGCATCAAGCCTTACTACAACATCATTTCCAATAATAAAATTCAAAAAAAGAATTATTTGGGCTCCAAAAAATATAACTATTATTCCAAGAATTACTCCAGTAGTTATGATAATAGCTTTATGCCTCTTAAAAAACCTCTCCCACCTCATAAAACCAATAATATCTGGGATTATATAAAATATTTGTTACAAAGCTATTTAATAAATAACAATATTTAAATACTTAAAATATTAATCCACCCTATGTCCTTAAAAAATCAGTTTTTAAAACTTAAAGAGAATTGGTTGCTTGTTTTAATAGTTATTATAATAGCATTAGCAATACTTAATTTCTCTTCAATAACTCCATATTCAGATTATAGCCTTGGAGATCAAGGTATTGCTGCTGATTCTAAATTAGGAATTGTAGCAGAAAGGGGTTATAGTCCAATCTATTCAACGTCAGAAGACTTTTCTCCAGAAGTAAAAGATAGAAAGATAACTAAGACAGCAAGTTTATCATCGGAAGTTAAAAGAAATTTATTTTATGAAGCAGATTCAAAATTAAAAGCAATAGTTAAGTCAAGTGATTCCTTTATTTTAAATGAAAATATAAATAAATATGATCAAGGGCTAAAGTCATATCTTTCAGGAAATTATGAAATAAAAGTCCAAACAAACAAATACGATTCTGTCATAACCCAATTAAAAGAGCTAGGTGAAATTAAATCATTTACAGAAAATTCCCTTGATATTACTGGAAACTATAAAGACCTTGAAATAGAACTGCAGTCTGAAAAAGAAAGGCTTGGTCTTTACAGAAAACTGCTAGATGAATCTACTTCAGTCCAAGATAAAATAAGCTTAAGTGATTTAATATTTAATTTAGAAAGGCAGATTAAATACCTTGAAGATGCCCTTGAAAATTTGAACAATCAAGTTTCTTATTCAACAGTATATGTAACAATTACAGAAAAAAGATCAGAATATGCAGATATAGCTTTTGTTAAATTCTCTGGATTGGTAAGCAGTCTAGTAAACAGTATTAATGCATTGCTTAAGTTGGTAGTTATCATAATACCATTCATATTAGCTGGATTGCTAATCTGGTGGATTACCAAGAAGTTGAGATAATGAAAATAGTAAAGATATCGATAGTTATTCTTCTAATAATTATTATCATAGTTTTGATTGTATATCTTAAATTCTTCAAGAGCAATGTTGTAGATGCTCAATTACATGTTGAATCCCCAGAAGTCAATGTAAACAACATTCCCGTTTCAGGCAATATAAAACTAAAAGAAAATGATATTGTTGAAACATCCAATGGCTTAGCAACCATCATACTGCATGAAAGTATTTTAATAGCCTTAGACAAAAATACAAAGGTTTCTTTATCAGACTTAAAAAACAAGCATCCAAAAGTATTTCAAGAATCAGGCAACACCTGGAATAAGTTCATAAGAATTTCTGGTGTTGAAGATTATACATTAACAACAAGCAATACAATTGCATCTATTCGAGGAACAGCATTCGGTTTGATACAAGGCAATACTCCTGGAGACTGGAAAGGCCTTGTTGGTGAAAATGAAATAGACTACAACATTGATGGCCATGATTTTATATTAGAAAAGAATTATGTTGTAGACAAAGTCTTAGGAAAAATTGAAAAAAGGCCTGCAACTTCAGAAGAGCTTGAATACATAAGGAAGCAAAACGCAAGAATAGTCTCAGAGCTAAAATATTTAAGGCAGCTAAAAATAGAAAAGCTTCCTGATTTATTAAAGGAAAAATATGGTACTGATCAAGAGATTCAGCAAAAACTAGAAGAGGCTGATCAAGGCAAGATAGATGTAGATAAAGTGATATCTAAATTCCCAGTAAACCTGCCTTTGCTCAATGAAATAGCCAAAATAACAAAAGAAATACAAAGCTTAAATCAAGAATTAAATGATAAAGAATATTAAACCTTATTCTATTGTAACATTTTTAATAATATTTTCTATTTTTTTAATCATGATCTATACAGATTCTTTTCCAAATATAAGAAGCTCAATGACAGATAAGTTATATGGTGGAAAATCTCCCTTGGATAATATTATCATAATATCAATAGATGATGAAAGCATAAACAAAATAGGCAGATGGCCTTGGGACAGGGAGGTATTTGCAGATCTCTTTTCAAAAACTAAAGATGCTAAAGTAATAGGCATTGATATTTCTTTTTTTGAGGAGAGCGATAACGATGAAAAATTAACAGATATTCTATCATCAGCAAATAATTTTGTATTAGCTGCTGAATTAAACAACAATAAATTATACAAGCCTATATTTAATGTTGATTATGGATATGTAAATCTAAGGACTGATGGCGATGGCATAACCAGAAGTCTTGAACTATTAAATGAGCCCTTGCCTTTTTCATTCCTTATATATAAAAAAGGCTGGAATCAAGATGTTATATTCAATGAAGATAAATATTTTATCAATTTTATAGGCAAACCCTATTCTTTTAATCAAATTCAGGCATATAAGGTTCTTGAAGACGACTATGACTTTAAAGATAAACTTGTTCTTATAGGAGCCACAGCCCCCGATCTTCATGATAACTTCTTTGTTCCGACATCAGAAGGAATACCAATGCCTGGAGTTGAAATACACGCAAATATCTTACAAAATTTGATTCTTGATAATTTCGTTCAAAAGCAAAGCAAAGAAATACTGATTTTAATTGTACTTATCTCAGGTATATTTGGTTTTTTCATATTATCAAAGCTAAAAATCTATTACTTTATTTTTATTGCATTATCATTAGTAATACTCTATGCATTTATTTCCATATTCCTTTTTTCAAAACATAATTATCTCCAAGATCTCATCTATTTCCCTCTTTCAATTATATTCTTTACAGGGGCTGGTATAGGCATAAATTATATTCAGGAAAAAAAGCAGAAAAAATTTATCTCAGATGCTTTTAGCAAGTATATCAACAAAGATCTATTAAAAGAAATCCTGGATATGAAAACAGAGTTAAAGCTTGGCGGTGAAAAAAGAACAATAACAATATTCTTTAGTGATATTAGAAATTTTACTTCTCTAAGCGAAAAGCTGTCTCCAGAAGATCTTGTTTCCTTGATAAACAATTATCTAACAACAATGACAAGGATAATTCTAAAAAATAAAGGCACAGTAGACAAATTTATTGGTGATGCTGTAATGGCATTCTGGAACGCCCCTTTAAAAGAAGAAAACCATGCAGAATTGGCCTGCAAAACAGCCATTGAACAAGTTAAAGCATTGAATGAGTTCGATTTCAGTATAGGAATAGGAATCCATACAGGAGAAGCTATTGTCGGCAACATTGGAAGCGAAGACAGATTTAATTATACAGTAATGGGAGATACAATAAACCTATGTTCCAGATTAGAAGGCTTGACTAAACAATATGGAGTAAAAATAATAATCTCTGAATCAACCCATAAAATAATAAAAGAAAAATTTATTTGTAGAAAGCTTGATGTTGTAAAAGTAAAAGGTAAAAAAGTGCCGGTAGTTATATATGAACTTTGCATAGATAAAAACGAGAAGTTTAACTTGCAATTTGAAAAAGCCTTGGAGTTATATCTAAAATCAAGCTTCAAGCAGTCTTTGAAAGAATTTGAATCTGCCTTAAAGATAAAACAAGATGATAACTCTTGTAATGTATTCATAGATAGATGCAAATACTTCAATAAAAATTCTCCTGGAAAAAACTGGGATGGTGCATTTGAATTTAAGTAAAAATAAAAGATAAATTTATATATTTATACTATCGAATAACTCTATGAAAAAAAATTTAGAAAAATTAATTAAAGATTTAAAGGCTGTTGAAGGAGTAAAAG
>JACQNI010000003.1 GCA_016203135.1 Candidatus Woesearchaeota archaeon | reverse complement strand
TGTTTCAAAAGATGAAAGCCATAAACAATGCAAGGAAAAATTTGGAAATATTATACTAATTGAAAACAAGCAAAATTATGGGTATTGCGAGGGAAATAATATTGGAATCAGGAATGCAAGAGGGGATTTTATAGTAATTTTAAATCCTGACACTATAGTGGATTCTAAATGGTTGAAAGAACTCCTAGCAGCATATAATAAGCAAGGAGAAGGCCTTTACCAACCTAAAATACTCTCTTTACACGAACCTGAAATTATTCAGAGCACCGGAAATATGCTTCATTTATTCGGATTTGGATTTGCTCGTGATAAAGGAAGGAGGGATCAAAATCAACATAATACAATAGAATGTATTGGATATGCATCTGGAACCTGTCTTTTTTCATCGTCTGTAACGCTAAAAAAAATAGGACTCTTTGATTCATTCTTATTTTTGTATCATGATGATCTTGATTTAGGTTGGAGAGCAGCACAACTTGGAATAAGATCCTATTATGTACCAACAGCAGTAATTTATCATGCAGAAAGTTATACTTTAAAATGGAGTGCAACAAAATTTTACTGGTTAGAGAGAAACAGACGTTATTGTTTACTAACTCATTATTCTAAAAATACATATTCAAAAATATTACCGTATCTCATACTAGTTGATGTCATCGTATGGTTTTTTTATCTCTCAAAGGGATTTCTTGGTTCAAAAATTAAAGCCGAAATAGATTTAATCAAAAATAAAAATAAAATCTTTGAAAAATATACTGAATTGGAAAATAAAAAAGGAATTCCTGATTCAGAATTAATAAGATTATTTCCTGATGATATTTTTGTTCCCCAAAGTGTTTCGGTGGAGATAATAAACAATTCATTTAATTCCATATTATCAAGATTAAGTAAGAAAGCAAAACAGTCAGTTTTATCTTCATATGATAAATCAAAAACTAACTGATTGGTTCAGAGATGACTACCGCTACGGCAAAATTTTTTTCGTGACTAACAGAAACAAGAAATCTGTGTTTTCTTCTTATTTTATTTACAAGCATTACTTTGGGTTTTGAGTTAATATGTGACGTAATGATACTAAGCATTGAAATTTGTTCGTTGATTGATTTTTTTACAGCTTCTTTTATTGCAAATTTGCCTGCAAAATGCTGATATGGATTTTTGAATTTTAGACAATATTCTATTTCTGATGGAAGAAAAACTTTTTTATAAAAAGCAGGCTTTTTTGTATATGGGATTTTAGTGAATTGATCTATAGCAACAATGTCTATTCCTATTCCCATTTTTTCAATCATATTTATGTCAAGATCTATGTAGTCAAAATCTTATTTTCTAACAACTACTTTTGCAACACCATCTAACAGACATGTTCTCTCTTGATTGTAAATTGATGTTTTTATGGTAATTAGGCGTGTTGCCACACTTTTGTCAATTACTTCTCCTTTTATTGTAATTACATCATTAACAAAACAAGGATTTTGGAAATTCAATGATTGTGAAAAATATAGTGCATGTTTTCCTGGAAGATGCATTCCGATTAGTCTTGAAAAGAATGTAGCTAAGAGCATGCCATGACAGATTCTATTTTTAAAAGTAGTTGACTTTGCGTATTTTTCATCCATGTGTAATGGGTTATAATCTCCTGAAATCTTGGCAAAATCAGCGATCATAGATTCAGTAATTTTTACTGTAAATTCCTTTTTTAGACCTAAGTCAATTTGATCAAATTTATAGTCAGTTATATCAGTCATTCAAGACTATCCCATGATTCTTTAGATGTCGTTTTATGTCTGCTACTTTTTTTACGTCAAGTGCCTCGTCAATTGTAAATTTCGTTTTAAATTCTTCTTCTAGTTCATACAATAAAACATATCCTTTAAACGAAGTCCAACTATCAATTGACCCAGGACCTGATTCGTCATTAACTTGAGAAACTGGAACATTCATAATTTTTGCAATTAGACTGTAAAGTCGTTGAGACATTATTCTACATTAACCTCTAAATAATTTGGGGACTCAAATGGAATGCTAAGGTCATAGACCAAATATCCGTCCTCTTTTTTAAACCCACAGTTTGGTAAAAAGGATTCAGCAGGCTTGTTTTTTTGTGTTGGAATAAATTGTGCTTTTATTTTTTTTACTCCATTTTTTTTTGCTGTGTCTAGTATAAAATTAAGAATTCCTTTTTCTACTTCTCTGCCCATTACTCTACAACTCAAAAGAAAAGTATCTAAGAAC
>JACQNI010000002.1 GCA_016203135.1 Candidatus Woesearchaeota archaeon | reverse complement strand
ATAATAGTATTTGCACTTGTTTTGTTATTTATTTTTATGCCTTTAATATTCTTTAAAAAAAATGTTTTTGAAGAAAGCAAGATTAAGAAGATTAAAATTTTGCTTTATTTTACTGGATTGGGAATTGGATTTATATTGATTGAAATTGCATTAATGCAGAAATTCATGCTGTTTTTAGGGCATCCAATATATGCCTTGTCTGTTGTTTTATTATCTATCTTATTATTTGGTGGGATTGGAAGCTTTTCTACAAGGAACATTCAAGAAGATAAAATTAAACCTCATCTAATAATTTCTCTTATTGGCTTAATAATATTGGTATTGTTGTATATCTTAATTATACCAATAATATTCAATAAGTTAATCAGCTTGGGTATATTTTACAGGATTTTAATAGCAATTGCTTTATTGTCACCTCTTGCCTTCTTGATGGGAAGGCCTTTTCCAATAGGGATCAGAACTATAGACAAAAGATTCCATGATTTAACTCCTTGGATATGGGGGGTTAATGGGGCTTCATCTGTATTTGGATCTGTTCTATCTATTTTTTTGGCAATGAATTTAGGATTTAATATTGTTTTAATAATAGGGGTTGTTTCTTATGCCTTTTCTTTATTATTATCTGCAGAATTGTTTTGATTGATTTGCTTAAAAAATTTTAAAAAGGCAACATTTTTAAATAAAAGATTTATTAAAATAAGGTAAGCAGGCGCCAACTCTCGCATATGTGAGGAAAGTCCGTCCACTATAATGGGTTGCTCTTGCAAAAGAGTCTCAGAAATGGGAGGCAACCGCTCAGAAACGACACGGTCTTTTAGAGCTATGATGCTGAGAAGTTTTTCGCGAGAAAAATGAGTTAACCAGCTGAGTATTTTAAAGGAATTCGGTGAAACGACGAGTCCCAACCGGTGCAAGTTGAAAAAACGCTAAGTTGAATGTTGGGTGAATCTTCCGCTAGTATTTACTTGGTAAATGCAAGGGATTCAACAAAAGACGGCTTATGCCTGCCTACTTTTTCTTGAAACGCAATATTTTTAAATAGGTTATGCTAAGAATAACATGGAACAGGAAATGATAACTATCCCAAAAGAAGAATACGATAAGCTAATTATGAAAGCAGAAATTGCAGATGATACACTAACACAATTAAAGCTAAGTTTTGGAGGATTTAAGGCATAGGAGAGTAAGCAAGTTTAACTTAAAGGCTTCTTAGATAATTCAATAATTCTCTCATATTTTTAGTCGCAAAATCTATTATGTCTTGCTGATTTTTCTTGGATGCAAAGGATACAAAAAGAATCTTTTCTGTTCCTCTTCTATTAGGAAATCTTTTATATTAGCTTTTTTATATCTTTTCCAGAAGCCTTTGTGCTTCTTCTGTTAGGGTACTTGGGTTTCATTGGTTTCTCCTAATGATCCTTAGACCCCCCTAACAGGAATCATTAGTTATACAGAATAAGAACTTCTTTATCAATTATGCACCACCCCCGAAAAATAGAAACCCTTATATACATACTCCTCTTACATATGTTTGATAAGTATGTTTGATGTGAAATACATTGAATTAAAGCTGATTCCATCAAAGAGTGCTGCAGAAGAGTTATTAAAACATGGACTTACGATTTCAGACTGCAAGGAAATCTTGGAAAATGGTTATGAACCTAGAAAAAGAGGAAAAAATACTATTGAAAAGTGGCTTGATAAAGGAAATAAAACTTATAATGTTGTGATAGTAAAATCATACAATTATATGTATAAAGAAGATGTTTACCTAATAACGCATGTTGGAAAGTTTACAAAAAAGAAATTAAGGAGGAAAAAATGAAAGGAATGAAATGTGTATGTGGGAAAACTGCAGAATATGTAAAAAACCTAAGGTTCAATAATTACAAAATAGATGGGTGGAAATGTAATAGTTGTGAAGAAATATATTATAATCCGCAAAAAGCAGAAAGAATACTATTGTTAAATAAACTTAAGAAACAAGTAGTAAAAGCAAAATTGGGCAGAATAAGAAGTAACTTAGTTTTAAGATTGCCAAGAGACATAGAGACAGCTTTAAATTTGCATAAGGGGGAAGAAGTATCTTTAAAAGTAGAAGGTAACGAGATTAAAGTTGTGCCATCTCTGCGATAAAAACAAAATATTTTTAAATGATCCAATCTTAACCATATGATGGCAGATAATAAAATACAGATGCCAAGTTCTGGCGGGGGAATAGTAAGGTATTATGACGATAGCCAGAGCAAGATACATATAAGCCCTGTTGCTGTTGTTGTAATGGCTGCTGTAATTGCAATATTTGAGATAGCTTTATTCTATTTCTATGGTTAAGATGATGCCTGGATTCAACAAAAAACAGCTAGAACATGCAATGAAGCAGATGGGGGTAAAGCAGGAAAACATAGAAGCTGAAAAGGTAATAATAAAAACAAGGGATAAAAACTTGATAATTGAAAATCCAGAAGTCACTAAGATAAACATGATGGGGCAAGAGTCTTTGCAGATTACTGGAAAGATAATTGAAGAAGATCTTGAAAAATTTAATAAAGATGATGTAAAAACAGTTATGGAGCAGACTGGATGCTCTGAGAAAGAGGCAATAGAAGCATTGGAAGAAACTGAAGACATTGCTGAGGCAATAATCAAATTAAAAAATTAATAAATTTTCCATAGTGAAGATAAACAAAGATGATTTTAAAAATTATTATGTGTTCTAAAGTATAACAAGTTTTTTATATATCCAAGAACCATTAATATTCTATGGAAAGATTCATGGAGATGGTAAAAAGAGCAAATAAACTTTATGATACAGCTGATCATCTAGCTTACATCACATATCCTTTAGTAAAAGATACAAAGCTAATTATAACAATAATTGAAAATCTTTATGCTTCTCTTGTTGCTGGAATGGATGCATTACTATATTATGATAGATTATACAAAAGGATAAATCCCTATTCTGAAAATTTTCACTCAAAATTCGAAACATTTAAAACCAAAACAGCCCCAAGATATGGGATTGATCGACAAAAAATTTTGTTGATTCTAGACTTAAGAGAGATAATTAAAAAAAGGCAGGAAAGTCCTATGGAATTTATAAGGAAAGAAAGCTATGTTATTGCAAGCCATGACTATGAGTTAAAAATGATATCAATAGAAAAGACAAAGCAATATCTTCAAGATTCAAAGGATTTTTTTGAAAAACTTAACAGGATAGCAAGACATAATGACAGAAGACTCTGAAGGCGCAATTGGGGAATTAAAGAGGGCAGATCATTCTTTGTATGTTACTTTAAAATATACAAAAACAGTTGATGTAATAAAAAGCACAATAAAGAGACTGATTTCTGCTTTGGACTATGCATCATATGATCTCTTGAAGGCATTAAAGGACAAGAAGAAAATAAAAGAAATTCCTTCTGCGCCAATTTCAAGATTCGAAATTCTTCCAGGGGTTTTTAAAAAAAACAAGGAAGTCAGCAAAGTAATGGAAGACTATGTAAATTTTTATTATCTATTAAGAAAGCTTGACAAGGCTACTTACAAGGCAAAAGAAGAGTATAGAAAAAACGTAACATTAATAACTCCAGATTTTGATGTTAATATATATCTTTTAACAAAACTTTTTAAGAAAACAAAAGACTTTGTTAAATTTGCCTATGAGTTTGAAAGGGATAATAAATGACAAAATATATTGCTTTAATATCTGGAAAAGGAGGGGTTTCAAAAACAACAAGCTCTATAAATCTTGGGAGTGCATTAAATTATTTTGGTAAAGATGTTACTATAGTTGATGCAAATTTAACAACCCCCAATATCGGGGTATATCTTGGAGTTCCTGTTGTTCCTATAAACCTGCATCATGTCTTGCAAGGAAAAAATCATATAAGCGAGGCAGTTTATTTGCATCCAAGCGGGACAAAAATAATTCCTGCATCATTATCCCTAGAAGATTTAAGAAAAACAAATCCAGATAATTTAAAAAGGGCCTTAAGAGGATTAAATGGAACAACCGATATTGTCTTGATTGACTGTGCTGCTGGCTTGGGAAGGGAGGCAATATTGGCTTTAGATTCTTGTGAAGAAGTTTTAATTGTGACAAATCCTGAACTGCCTGCTGTTACGGATGCATTAAAGACAATAAAGCTTGCTGAAAGTCTTGGCAAGAAGATAACTGGGGTTATTGTTGCAAGGAAAAGAGACAATACTGACTTAGCTATAAAAAACATTGAGAGTTTATTAGAGCATAAGGTTATTGGGATTATTCCTGAAGACAAGGCAATAAGGGAATCCTTAATAAGAAAAGATCCTGTTGTCTATACTCATCCAAGATCTGAGAGTGCAATTGCTTATAAAAGGCTTGCAGCTGACATGCTTGGATATAATTACTCTGAAGAAACACAGAAACAGGGGTTTTTTTCTAGGTTATTTAAAAAGCTAAATAGATAATTATTTATACTTTAAAGCCATTATTAGATTGTGCATAATCTAGAGATGATAGAGTTTTATAAAAATGGATTATGGATTGAAGGATTAGATGGATTTATTGAAGATAGGTTTGATTTAAGAAGATTTCATTTACAAAAACAAGAGGGATTTACAGAAATAGAATTGTGTTTTAAAGGTCCTGATTCTTATAGGCCTAATTATGTATTGACTGAATATATTTCTCCAAATGAAGTTTATTTAATAGGTCTATTTATTGATACTAGACATTCTAAGACTGTTTTAAAAGAAGATTTGCAAAAGACTATTAGGGATATTGGCTTAGATAAAACATATAATCCAATAGTTGTGGTAAGCTGCGGCCCTGATAGAAACAAATCGAAAGAAATATTAATGGGTTGTTTTGATAAATTAAACTTCATATTGAACAGCGGAGACTTAGACTTTCATAATGAGCTGATTGATGGGCATGCTAATATTTTATTGAGATATTATGAACAAGCATTAAAGGATCATAAAAAAGCATCACAAATCAAGCATACAATACATTAATATACAATAAAGGGGTTTTCTAGAAAAATGAACAGAAAAAATTTTATGCATTTAATTGTAGGATTGCTAGTAGTTTTAATTAGTTTGCAAGCTATTGGGGTTTATTTAAGCTTGGAGAAAAAAGAACAAATAATAAAAGATGAATTCGTTGGATTAAATAATAATGATTTTGTTCAAGTTGCCCAGAAAACAACCTCAAGCATTGTTTTTATTGCTGCTAATGGCAAGTCTGGATCTGGGGTAATAGTAAGAAACGATGGGATAATTGTAACCAACAATCATGTTATTGACAAGTCTGAAAACATAACTGTGAGACTTTTAGATAAAAGAATATTTAGGGCAGAGCTAATTGGAGGGGATGAAAAGGCTGATATTGCAGTTATAAAAATAAATGCAGATAATTTAACTTCATTAAATTTTGCTGATTCAGACAAAGTTGAGGTAGGACAACCAGTTATTGCATTAGGAAATCCTTTTGGATATGATTTTACTGTTACAACAGGAATTATAAGCGCAAAGCATAGGGAAAGAGGGCCTACTGACTACAAGGATTTTATACAGACTGATGCTTCAATAAACCCTGGAAATTCTGGGGGGCCTTTGGTTGACTTAAAAGGAGACATAGTTGGGATAAATACCTTTATTGTTACTGATGAAAAAACTGGAGAATTAGGATTTGCTATTCCTTCTAATTTAGTCAAAGACTTGACTGAACAATTGCTTGAATCTGGAAAAGTTGAAAGGGGTTATATGGGGATAGTTGTCAGGGATGTTGTTGATATAAATGTTCAAGGCGAAGGAAAAATTCTAGAAGGAAGCTTGATTGAAGATGTACTTATAAAAGGGCCTGCTGATAAAGCTGGAATCAAAAAAGGAGATTTTATTGTCAAGATAGATAATTCAACCATAGAAAACTCAAATGTCTTAAGAAATTTAATCGCTTCATATAAACCTGGAGAAAGGGTCTTGGTTACTGTTGATAGAAATGGGACATTGATGGACCTTGAATTAAAACTTGGAACTGCTCCTTGATTATTTATGGTTTATTTTAACATCAAATATTTTATACAAAGTAAACGCAAAATATGGCATGATTAAAAAGAAAAGAAATTCTTCAACCGGTAAACTAAAAAAGTAGATTCCTAGTAAACCATTTCCAGGAAATACCCAATGATGTCTCCATGTTGCAAAATAATCCCATACCATCCCTATAAAAAAGAGAGTAAGGCTCGTAGTAATTCTTTCTTTTCTTGAATGATAGATATGGATATGGAATTTCCACTCTAGAAAAATACCTAAAATTAGAAATCCCATTAGTATTAAAAAATATTCCATAAATTACATTCAAATAAAGCAATATAAATATTTATTGTTTTAGGCTATCGAGTGGTATTTTACATAACAAAGATATAACAGCAATTCCAAGGATAAATAAAATTATATCTGATAAAAATTTTTCCTATATTTTTTAAGTAAGCATTATTAAACTTTAAGATATCAAATATATAAAAAAGTTTCTAATTACAAATGATTTTTAATTTTATCTATAGGAATATCTTCTGGCAATCTTTTGCTTATTATATAATTTTCTAATGTTTTGTTTTTTTCTCTTTTACTTAAATCCTGCAAGGCTCCAATTACTCCGGAAAAAACAACTCCAGACATTCCTGAAGTGTAAACAGGATGTTCTGAAATAATTGCTTTGGCTTCGTTTGGATTTAATAATGATTCTAAGCTCATTTTATTAATCTAGTTCCAAAATAGGCTAAACTAGCTCCTAAAGCTGTTTCTAAAATGCCTTTATAGTCGCTAAATTTATCATAAGCATGGTCATAAGGTGAACTAGGCTCTATAAACCTTTGCCATAATAATTCAGCCAAACCTGCAGCTGCAAATCCAATAACTGTGGAATGCTCTGAAAAAAAAGGAAATTTGTTTCCTAGCAATTCAGCAGCGTATTTTCCCTTTAAAAAGGGTATAACGCCTATTAAACCAACATGCATTAGGTCATTAGAATATGAAAAAGCCATAGATGCATCTAATATTTTATCATAAAACTTTTCTTTACTTTTTGTAAAAATATCTTCTAATGCCATGATTAATTCTTGATAATTTTAATATTTAAACCTTTCTATTAGTTACTACTTAGAGATAACTAATAGATAGCTTTATAAATATGGAATTTATATAAATATCATGAAATTCAAAAGTGATTTTATTCATTGAAAGAAAAGATCCTTCTAGATTTTTATATATAAAAAACAACAACAAAAAGCTTAACTATTACATTATCTTACAAGGAGCCATGCAAAAAAGAGCTGTATTCCCTAAAGATAAACAAAAAGAATTCATTTTAAAAATAAAAAAAGATTTAGGCTTAACTTGGATTAAATTAGCTGAAAAATTAAAAGTAAATAATTCTACGTTAAAAAGATCTTATAGATATGAAGTTTGTAGTTTACCTTATCCTTTATTCTTAGATTTATGTAATTTGATAAATTGGCAACCAAAAAGGGTAGAAAAAGAATATGATATCAAGATTGTAAAGTTAAATCCAATTAATAATATACCTAATAATAAAGGTATATTCAAAAAAAGTAGAACTAAATTACCAAATACCGATATTAAATTTCAAAATAAGCCCATTAAATTAAACCTCTCTTTGATTAATTTAAGTAGTGTTGACATCAAAAAAAATTTAAAATTACCAAGTATATTGACTCCAGATTTGGCTGAAGAAGTTGGGATGCATTATGGAGATGGATTTTTATCTGATAATAAATTTGAATATAGACTAAAAGGTAATAAAAATGAACAAGATTATTATGATTTATTTATAAAACCTCTTTATAAAAAATTATTTAATATTGAATTAAATATTAAGGAATATGAAACAACTTACGGATTTGAATTATATTCTAAAGGTTTTTGGGAATTTAAAAGCAAAAGTTTGAAAATAAGTCCTGGTAGAAAAAATAATATTAGACTTTCTAAGCTTATTAAAGTTAATGATATTAAAATATTAACTTCTTTTATCAGAGGAATATTTGATACTGATGGCTGTGTTTCTTTTATAAGTAGATATGGTTTCAAGAATTACTATCCAACTATTTCAATTGCCTTATCGTCTAAAGATTTAATTGATGGTATAGAAGAAATTTTAATAATGCTTGGATTTAATCCGTGTAAATATAAAAATAAAAATGGTTATTGGTACATATATCTTTATGGATATGAAAGATTCAAGAGATATCAAAAATTAATTGGGTGGAATAATCCAAAAAATTTGAGAAAAATAGATAAATGGAAAAATTCATATGGAAATTTAATAAAAGAAAATGGGATGGTGGCCTTAATATAGTGGCTATTATGCCGGCCTGTGGAGCCGGATACCGGAGTTCGATCCTCCGAGGCCACCCTTTTAAAAAATGACATTGCAAACACCAAAAGGGATGAGGGATTTTAATCCTGAAGAAAAGATATTAAGAAATGAAATAGTAAAAACCCTGACTGAAATTTTTGAATTATATGGATATGTTCCTTTGGAAACACCCATAGTTGAAAGATATGATGTTTTATCTGCAAAGTTTGCTGCTGGAGAACAGAGTGATGTTCTAAAGGAAACATTTAAGCTAAAAGATCAAGGCAATAGGGATCTTGGATTGAGGTTTGATTTAACTGTTCCATTAGCAAGATATATTGCCATGAATCAAGGGCTTAAAATGCCTTTCAAGAGATTTCAAATTGGCGAGGTCTTCAGAGATGGGCCTATAAAGCTTGGAAGATACAGGGAATTCTGGCAGTTCGATGTTGATGCTGTTGGGGTCAAGTCTGTTTTAGCTGAATATGAACTAATAAAAATTGCATTAGACTTTTTTAAAGAAATGAATTTTGATGCTTATATTCAAGTAAACAATAGAAAACTTGTAGAGGGAATCTTGATTGACTCTGGTGTAAAGGAAGATCAAATGCAAAGTGTAATGATTTCAATAGACAAGCTTGAAAGGATTGGATTAAAAGAAGTTTTAATTGAGATGGAAAAAAATAATATTGATGGCAAGACAATAAATAATATAAAAAGATTTTTATCTATGGATGATAAATTAGAAAAAATTGAAAAGATTATTAAAAATGATATTGCTAAACAGGGATTAAAAGAATTAAAAGAGTTGTTTGGATTATTTGGAAAAAAAGAAAGAAAAGATGTACAATTCAGGTTTTCCTTAGTAAGGGGTTTTGGATATTACACAGGAACTGTTTTTGAGGGATTCTTGAGAAAAAATGAGATAAAATCCTCAATATGCGGCGGGGGGAGATATGACAATATGATAGGAAACTACATGGAAGAAAAAAAGGAAATTCCTGCTATTGGAATAAGTTTCGGTTTAGATACAATAGCTGATGCAATCAAGACAAAGGCTAAAAAAACAAATGTAAAGGTTTACTTGATACCGATAAAAACTGAAGATAAAACATTAAAGATAATAGAAGAATTAAGGAAAAGCAAGATAAATTCCGATATGGACATGAATCAAAGGAATTTAAGCAAGAATTTAGACTATGCAAACAAGCTTGATATACCTTATGTGCTAATAATTGGGAATAAAGAGATAAAGGTAAAAAAGTACACTTTAAGAGATATGAAAACAGGGAAAGAACAGATGCTTGATATCAAACAAATAATCAAGAAGCTTTGTAGTTCTTGATCTGGATTTCTTCAAAAGGTTTTTCTTGTTCTATTGTTATTTTTAATTGGTTGTCTAAATGAAGCAAGGGTATTAAAGTTAATAACTTGTCTTCCCTTTTATCGCTATTAACTAATTCATCAAAAGTTATTGAGTCTTTCTTCTTGAAAAAATCTAGAATTCTTTCATAAATATCTTTTATTAATTTTGAGATGTCAACTTTTTTTTCAGGAATTTCTGGGACTTTGAAGTTTAATTCTTCAAGCCTTCTTACTTCTTTTCTCTTGCTAACATCTAAGGCCTTTTTTAATGCCTCAATAAGATCTTTTATGTTGACTTTTCTTTTTCTTGCTAATGGTGATTTAATTGCTAGTTTGGGGGTTTCTGTTACTCTGTAATCTTCAAAGTCATCTAATTCTTCTAATGACTCTGATTTTGGAAATAAAACATTGTCTAGATTTGCTATGTCTTCATCAACCAAACGATAGGATTTAATCCTTAACAGCAATGCTGCTGCAAGAAGCATTTTGCCTGAGATAAAAAAATTTGCTTCCTTAAGCTCTTTTATTCTTTCTAAATATTTTTTTGTTAACAAGCTAATGTCAATATCCCAGGGGTCCATCTGCTCTGTTTTTATTAGATCTAGAATAATGGTCTGCCAAGTTATTTCATCTTTTGCTATAAGCATGTTATATATGCGTTCTTGCATATATAACCTATTATAAGGGTGTTTTTAAAGATTTTTATTTTATTAGATCTTCTAGAGTCTTATAATCTACTTTAAGACTTACTGATATCTTCTTTAATAAATCCTCACGCGGGGTTATTTTTCCTTGGATATAGAATGAGGTTGCTGCCTTAGTAACTTTTATCTTTTTAGCTAGCCAAGATTGATTTTTTTCTAATTCTTCTAGCCTGTTTATTAAAAACTTACTGAATTTTTTATTTATTTTTTTT
>JACQNI010000052.1 GCA_016203135.1 Candidatus Woesearchaeota archaeon | reverse complement strand
GTATTATTATTATAAAATACAAATAAAAAATTACTTCTTGTTTCATCCAATGTAATGCCTGTAGCAATATTTCTTGAAACAGATGAAAGAGAATAATAAAGATTTTTTTCCTGTGTCCAACCATTAAGCGTACCAGCGAAAGTATTATTATAATCTGTTTCTATTCTTGAAAATTCTGCTGGATGTATAAATCTATTTTCTCTATTTCTTATAGATTTAAAAACCTTATTAAAGTTTAAATCAAAATTAGGAAAATTTTTTACATATTCTGTTTCAAAAATTACTTTAATTTCAGGGAGATAGTCTTTAACTTGTTTTATATAATCGTTGGCTTTTGGTAAAAGTCTTGTTGCAGTTTCAGGACCAAATTTCCATAAATCGAAATCAGAAATTAACATCGTTAAAGAAAGAGAGTGTATTCTGCTTGATATTATTTTGGATAATTCTCTTGTTCTATCTAGCTGATATTTATCAGATTCTCCTAAGAATTTTATATCTTTACCCTCTTTATCTTGTGTCACATAATCATCAAGATGACTACAGATGTTGGGAATTCCAGCGTCATGAGTTAATCTCAAACACTTATAAACCAAAATTGTGAGGTTCTTTCCATCACATGCTTGTATTAGATTTTTTTGCAAAGACTTATCAAAAAGAACTGCGGAGGCATTTTGAGAGATTTCTGAATACAAATCAAAAAAGTTTCCGAACTCAGATTCTCTAGAAATTGATTTATGTAACCCTCTTATTTTTTTAAGTTCAATTTGTTCTTTTCTTTCAGCAATTGTTCTTATTGCCTTAATCAGATAATCTCTATCCGTTTCTGGATTATAAGCGATTTTGTCTTCTATATAATCTAACTTAAACTGTTTATCATTTATTGGAAGATCAAGTGAAGAGAGACTTGTAGGATTATTGCCGTCTTTTATTTTAACATATTCTTCAGCAACATCTCTTGATAAAGTTGAAAGTGCTTCCCTATACTTTCTTTCAGCTTCTCTTTCTATTTTAGGCATCTCTCCGAGATTAATTAGATTAGTTCTTTTTAACTTTCCAGCAACATTTAATATTTCATCTAAATTAACATCTTCTAATTCTGCTTTTTCATCTATCGTTTTTAAGATACTGTTAAACCTTTTTTCAATTTTCTCTTCGACTATTTCATCTATAGATCTCATTTTTCTAAAAATTTTAAAAACTTCTCTCCTGAAGATTCTTGTGAAAAATAATCAATGTATCTATCCCTTATAATCTTACTTTTGCTATCTAGTAAATGTCTTTCATCGTACAATCTTGAAAATGCATTAGATTGCTTATTGATATCTCCTGAATTGAATAAATATCCTGTAACACCCCCATATACTTGTTCGCCCACTCCTCCAACGTTACTAGAGACTATCATTTTTCCGAAATACATCGCTTCCAAAAAAACAGTCGGAAAACATTCTGAATAAGAGTGTAATGTTACTATCGAAGATCCTTTCATTAATGCGTATGGGTTTTTCATTAAATCATAAAATCTGACTTTTTCCTCAATTCCGAGTTCTTTTGCTCTTCTTTCTAATCTCTCTTTGTATCGAATTTCTTTTTCATTTGTATTCCTTGCTCCTGCAAAAACCAAATTAGCATTTTCCACTCCTTTTTTATTCAAAAAATTAAAAAAAGCTTCTAAAGTATTTATTCCTCCTTTTCTCTCATAAATTGTTCCAAGTTGTAATATCTGAAAATCACTAAAATTCAAGACTTGTTTTTGCTCTTTTAATCTTTCTTCATCTATCGAACCATAAATCACACTAAAATCAATGTCAAATTCTTGCAGGGGCTTTCTATAATGATAGGCGGTATGACTTGATGGAAAAATTACTTTTGAATTTCTAAATTTTTGGAAGTATTCATTGATTGGTTTATATGGTAATAACCATAGTCCTCTTTCTGGTTCAAAAGGTATTTCTTCATGAATACGAATAATATGTTTTGCTCCGATTTCTCTAGATAAATTCGTAACATCATTAGAAAATAAAGACTCGGATAAAACAAAATCTGGATGGAAATTATGTCTACGTAAAATATCATCAATTGACTTTTCAAATGTGGTTTCAGTAATAAACCCCTCTTCTTCCAGAATTTCCCTCCCCAAGTTCTGTTTAGGACCAACAACTAAAGTCTTTATTCCGACATGAGTTCTTAGATATTTTAATAAAGATATATTTTGTTTTAAAACTCCTGTAATATTATAGGAATGCAAGGAACTAAGTATTTTCATTTTAACTCAAAGTAATTGAATCTTTTAATTGGTTCTGTCCTATCTATACATGTATTCTCTTCAAATAAAAATAAATATGGAGAGTTTTTTAGCAAGTCAGAGGATTCTAACAAGATAGGATACTCTCTTTCAAATTTTTTACCCTGTTTATTTACTTTATTGATTAATAAAAATTTCCCAAATTCTAAGGGGGTAATAAAACCTTCTTTTCTTACTTCAGACATTACAAAATCTAGAAAAGTTTTGTAAGTTTCTCTTTCCTTTGGGCCGTATCGAGTAAGAAAATATCTTCGAGCTATAACTTCTGAAGGCTTTACTGTTTGCATATGAACTCCAGGAACAAATTCTAAATATTCTTGTTTAAATCCCGAAGGAAAATTTGGCCTTTCCCAAAAATGTTCTCCGTATTGGGTCATACTATAACGAAAAGATTCATCAAATCTAAAAAGTCTCTGTTCTAAACCCTGCATTTCAAATCCACAACCTGTTGGCCCATATTCTGGTTCATCCTTATTATTAGAGATAAAATGAAAAGGGTCTCCCCATAAATTCCAATAGCCAAACCTAAATATATCTGCATCTTTTCTTTTAATTGCTTCTCTAATTTTATGAAGAGAATGATCTCCTTTAGTTTGGGCAATAGTATCAACATCCCATTTGAATATCCATTCTCCTTCTGTTTTTGATAATGCATAATTGTTCATTTCCGCAAGATTATCCCCAACAAATGTATCTTTTTCATAAAAATCCAGAACAAATCTTTTACTTTTAAAATGGGAATCTCTAAATTTCTTAGCCTGATTTACGCTATTATCGCATGAAGCATTGTCAATAAAAATAATCTCATCAACAACATCTTTAATAGATAGTAAACTTAGATATACAAAATCTTCTTCATCTTTGCATCTTACTAATGCGCTTATCCCAAGCATTCTTATTTTCATAATTTCTTTATATTTCCATAATTTAAATAAGTTTCCATTGTATTAATTATATAGTTATAACAAATTTCTATATTTTGCTATATCCTATCCTTAATTTAACTCCCTTTAACGCAACAATGCATGATTAATGGTTTAATTTATGCCATCAAGGGACAAAAAACCAATTTTTCTCTAAAGACCAAAAAGTCAAGGTAGAAATAGGGGAAATATTTTAATTGATCTTACTTAGCCTAATCAAATCCAACCATTTGTTCACTTCCAACTCTAATTGAGGAATTGCGACATCCTTTCTTATTAAAACAATGCCATTGGTCTTCTTTGTAATTTGAAAAACAAGCTTAAATAAACCAAACATATACATATCTACAATTTAGGTTGATTATTAAAATGCTACCAATTAACTAGTAGGTGACATTAATTTTAGGACAAGTAAACTTAATAGATAGGTAAATTATAGGGTTTTAGGCCTAAATTGAGAAACTTACTGTCCCATTACTTCTGCCATATACTATATGCAAGCAAACTTTATAAAGTTGGATTCTTGGGTTTTAGTGTCGGGGATGTAGTTTAACTTGGCAGAGCGATCGGCTCCAGAATTTTAGAAGAAACCGATAAATCCAGGTTCAAATCCTGGCTTCCCCATTTTTTAAAAAACTAAAAAATCTTTATTTTTATTTAGTATTGATTTCTTTTGTAGCTACTGGTAATCTATCTTTTGCCCATCCTATGAGTTCTCTTATAGTCTTTGCTCTTTCTTCTCTTTGAAGGTTTGTTGGCAGCCTTATATTTATAGTATGGTTTTTGCCTATTGATACCATATTATTGCTTCTTTTTTCTGTTATTATCTTAACCACCCAGGTCTCACCATAAAATACTTCATGTCTTATCTGTAGCATTAATTAGAAAGATGCTCAAAGCTTAAAAAATATGCGAAAAAAAAGAGGCTTTTTTCTATATCTAAAGAAAAAAAGAAGTTGTTAAGCATGAACTTACTAAAAAATTGTGTCTTAAAATAATAACGATTCAAATTCTATAACCCTTAATATAAACTCTAAAATAGTAACAAATAGAAATATTTATATACTACTTATAATCATTTTCAAGTAGATAACAATTATAATAAATATATG
>JACQNI010000042.1 GCA_016203135.1 Candidatus Woesearchaeota archaeon | reverse complement strand
GATTTTTATTCTTTTTTTAAAAAATTAAATTATAAACAAAAAGGAGCCTTTTTAGCTGGTATGTTTGATGCTGAAGGGAACGTCAATAAATTAGATAAAAATCTCAGATTCAGTCAAAAAATTAAGACTAAAGTGGATTTTATGATAAATTTATTACAAATTGAAGGTTATAATGTTAGATATGATTTATCTAATCTTATTATTGGATATAAAGAGAAATTTAGAAAGAAAGATTTTGAATTGTTTAAAAATCGAGTGTTACCATATATGAAGCATCCAGCTAAAAAAAGGGAAGCTATGGAATTGCTTAACGGAAACTTTGTAAGGGACGAGTATAAAGAACTAATCAAAATAGTAAAGGAAAGTCCTGGAATAGATACTTATGGTATTTCGAATGTAATTCATAGGAAAAAGAATTACGGCCAATTAACAGCGCTAACAAATGCTGAATTTTTATTGAGAAATAGAAAAAGAGTTGACGAAACATTTAAATACTTTGTTACAAAAAAAGGGATTAACTGGATTAAGGAGTGATTAAAACGTTGTGTCCTATTAGATGTTTTTCGTGTGGTAAGCCAATTGCACATTTATTTGAGCAATACAAAGAAAAAGTTTCTAAAGGCGAAGAAGTAAAAAAGGTTTTGGATGATCTTGGCCTGGAAAGATATTGCTGCAGATCAGCAATGATGAGTCATATTGAATTAATTGATATGATAATGCAATTTAAGAAGAGTTAAATATTAGTTTTATTTCTTTTTTCTATGAGAAATGATTACTGGCTTGCTGAAAGATTAAACCAGATCTGGATGTTGTTATTTCCTGAAGTTGAGAGGAAAAACAATGTTGTTATAAGGTTTAAAGGTAGATGGAAGAATAAGTTTGGGCATATAAAGAAACTTAAAAACAATGATACTGAAATAATAATAAATTCAATGTTTAAAGACATAAAAGTTCCTGAATATATAATAGATTTAACTATAGCTCATGAATTAGTACATTATATGCATGGCTTTAACTCGCCGCATGAAAAAATGTTTAAACATCCGCATAAAGGCAATATAGTTGATAAAGAATTGGTAAGAAGGGGCTTTGGACATTTACTAAGAAAGGAAAAACAATTCTTTAGAAACGAATGGATAAATATTTTTAACAATAATTAAGAAAGCTTAATATTTACAAAGTCTTTTTCTGTTTCTAAGTAGAATTGACCTGGGTTTTTTATGCAAAGAATCTTATCTTTATTAGATATATCAGGATTTATTATTTCATTAATGTAAAATTTTGTATTTTTATATGAATCTAAAGGTATGAAGAAAACATTATTTCTTGACTCAAGTTGAATCAAGTTTTTTTCTTGTGGTAATAAAGTATTTTGATCTAATTCTGTACCTTTAAAGCAGAGCTGTTTTACTTTATTTGGAAGGTTTAGTTTTATCTGTTTTTTGCTTCCAGGATCCAAAGAATAATATTTTTCTGTTTCTACTCTGAGATCATCTACAAACTTGTTTAATTGAACAGAAGAAGCTGTTTCTTGAAGCTGAAATATCCATTTTACACCAAAAATCAATATTAGAGCCCCGACAATCAATGCAAGAATGTAAACAAATGGCATTCCTAAAATTTGCCCTTTTTTCATGGGTTTTATTTCTTGTTTTTCTTTATTAATCTTTCTTTCCTTTCCTTTATGAATGGGTATCTTGTGTATTTTTTACAATTTAAGCAATAATAGACAACTTTGTTATTTTTTGTTCTGACTCTTAGGTTTTTTGAGGTAAAATAATTATAGCAATATTTGCAGAATTTTCTCTTGTAAATCCTTGGAATAGATATTCTTGCCTTCATTGCTATTTTTCTTGCAAGAAAAACATATCTTGATCCAAGATCTTTGCTTTTTTCAGCTTCTGAAAAAAGCTTATCGATTCTTTCTAAAGCTAGTTTTTCTATTTCTTGTTTTGATTTCATTTAATTACTGGTTTTTTGTGACTGATTAATGTATCTATAAACAACATTTAAATATCCTTCAACTTGTTTTTTGGAACCAAATCCAAAATAGGGTATAAAAGCATCAAACCCTGTTTTAACTTCAAACCAAAGCCTTTCTCTTCCTCTTTTTATTCCAGATATTTCAGCAAATGGAAGAATCTTTCTGCTTAATCTTATTGTTGTACTTAGGTATACTTGTTCTCCGTATTCTGTCGAATATCTATTGATAGGGGTAGCCTTTAGTCCGACTTCCTCTGCAGCTTTTATTAAAATTTTTTCAAGCTCTTCTCCAGGAAGGCTTTTACCAATATATTTTGTTATGTACATTTTAATTATATTTGATTTTTAATAAAGGTGGACAGCTATCCAGGCTTCCCGCATTACTGCAGTATAACCTGGAACGTATGCCTGCTTAACTCTCCCGTGGCTTTAGAGACCTAATAACCAATCCGAGTTCGAGATTCCCTTTCCTAAGAAAAATGGGATCGGGTGGAACCAGGCAGCTATGGCCGTCCTAAAAATATATAATAAAATAGATTTATAAAACTTGCTTTTGATTAAGTAGTTGGTAATGTAGCTAAAATAAAAAACTATTTAAGTTAAAAGAATATGATAAAAAAATAATTGGTCCATGTATTAGGGGACTAGTTGATACAGATTTTTATTTTAGTTTTAAAAATAAACGTGGAAAATTTTAATTGACTTGACAAGAAATAGCTTTTGGTTAAGCCACTAGTCAAAGACTAGTGGAAATAAACCTTTATATCTGGTGTTGATGGCAGGCTTTGCTAGTCCATTTTTAGTAAAAGATATACATAAGATGCTAAATTATCTAGGTATAAAAAATAACATTCAACTTTATGTATCTAAACCAGATAAAAGATTCAATAAATCTTACATAAAACATTTTATCTATATAAATGGTTACGAAAGGGTTGGAAAATATCTAAAGTTTATTGGATTTAAAAACCCAAAAAATTTGAAAAAATTAGAAATGAGCCCGCTGAGATTTGAATTCCTGGGGTAAACCCCTCTCAGGACCCCTGGCTCTCTTAGATATACCAAAGGCGGTCATATAAGACCAGTGCTCTAGCCAAGCTGAGCTACGGGCTCAATAGTAATAAATATCTTAGAAATCTTATTTAAAGGTTTTTATTTAAGAATCGGTATATTTATTCTTATCTCATCAAAGTCAACTCTTGGAATAACTGTTTTTCTTTTTCCATTTCCATTTTTAAGAATTAAAAGTTTATACAAGGCCAGTAATTTTACCTCTCTATTAACATTATCCACATCTCTATCTAACATTTTAGCTAGTTCATAGATTGACTTTGGTTTTCTCTTCTTAATTACTTTAAGTATTTCCAGTCTTCCTGGCGTCATAAAATTTCTAAATTGTTTCAAGGAAATAAAAGAAAGAGAGCTTTCAAAACTTTGCCTCTTGCCATTATCTATTTCTCTGGCTTCTTTTGTTGCCCTTTTCCAATAATCTTCTTTAGACTCAATTCTTATTTTCATTTTTTTCAGTTTCATTGCCATAAATTAATTTTTCAAACTTCTCCACATCTAAATAAAATTTCTTAGTGGTTTCTCCAACACTTATAAACTCATACTTATCTTTCAATTGTAAAAAATGCCTGTGATGTCCCTCAGGATATGCGTTGTCATAACCAGCTACCCTTTTGCCATTTCGTATTAATTGAAATGAATATTTTATCCCATCTGGATAATGTTTGCTTTTTAAAACTTTAAACGCAGACTTTACTATTAAGTCTCCATATTCTGTTATCTCCAAATCCTCTGGTATTATAACTTCTTCCATATATGTATCATCATGATATATATAAACCTTCCTTTCTAAATTAAAATAAAATTGTCTTAATATTACTTAACAAAGAAATTCCGGAAACCTTCCAACATAAAGCGAAAACTTTTCAAAACCTTTAAAAGAGCTATAAAAAATCTAAATCTATGTTAATCGGTTTGTTGGGAAAGCCTTCATCTGGAAAAAGTACATTTTTCAAAGCATCAACACTAGCAGATGTAGAAATCTCCTCTAGGCCTTTTACTACGATAAAATCTACAGAAGGAGTATCTTATGTAAAAGTAAATTGCGTTGATAAGGAGTTTAATGTTAAATGTAATCCATCATATGGTTATTGCTTAAATGGAAATAGATTTATTCCAATAAAATTAATGGATGTCCCAGGATTAATTAAAGATGCCCATCTTGGTAAAGGGATGGGAAGCAAATTTTTAGATGATTTAAATGAGGCTGATGTCCTAATTCATATAGTAGATATATCTGGTTCTACAAACGCAGAAGGAAATCAAGTAAACATAGGTGTATACGACCCAATAAAGGATATTGAATTTCTAGAGCTAGAATTAGACATGTGGTATTTCAGGATTATTAAAAAAGGCTGGGATAAATTTTCCAGGAAAATGCAGCAGGAAAATGAAGAGATAAAAAAGGCATTGTCAAAGCAATTATCAGGCTTAAAAGTAACAGAAGAAATGATAGAAATATCCCTAGAAAAATTAAATCTTCCAAATTTTTTATCATGGTCTGATCAAGACTTGTTAAGGCTTGCATCTGAACTTAGAAAATTATCAAAGCCAATGGTCATAGCAGCTAATAAAATAGATCTTAGCAATGAAAACCTTGAAAAGCTGCAAAAAGAAATCAAAGAATATAAAATAATTCCTTGCTCAGCAGAATCTGAGCTTGCTTTGAAAGAAGCTGCTAAGCATGATTTAATTGAATACATTCCAGGAGATTCAGGTTTTAAAATAAAAGGAAATCTAAATGAAAACCAAAAATCTGCATTGAATTTAATCAAAGATAAAGTTCTTTCAAAGTATAGCTCTACAGGAATTCAAGATGTCTTGAACTATGCTGTTTTTGATTTGCTAAAATACATAGTGGTATTTCCGGGAGGCGTTAATAATCTAGAAGATTCAAAAGGTAGATGTCTCCCCGACTGCTTTTTAATGCCTAAAAATTCAACAGCTTTAGACTTTGCATACAAGATCCATCAAGATCTAGGAGATAAATTCATAAAAGCCATTGATGTTAAAACAAAAAAGGCAGTTGGCAAAGATTATGTCTTAAAAAACAGGGATGTAATAGAAATAATTACAAAAAAATAATTATTTGTGGCTTTTTATCAAGAATTTCTTGTTTATGTCTAAATCAAAAAATGAATCTGCTGCTTCTATTAATTTTCTGTTTGTTGATTTTCCAAAAGCTATCACTTCTACTCTGCAGCCAACAGCCCTTTTTAAATGTTCAACCAAAGGAACATAATCCCCATCACCGCTTATTAAAACAACAGTATCTAATTTATTTCCAAGCTCTATTGCATCTATTGCCAAGCCGACATCCCAGTCAGCTTTCTTGAAATTGCCATATATCTGCAATTCTTTTAATTTTACTTCATATCCTATCTCATTTAAAGCCTTGTAGAAATATTCCTCTTCCGGCATCTCTGCTTTTACAGCATAGGCTATAGCTCTTATTAATTTTCTGCTGCCAACAGCCTGTTTTAAAACCTCTTGGAAGTTTATCTTGCTGTTGTACAAATGCCTTGCAGAATAATAAAGATTTTGAACGTCTACAAATACTCCAACTCTTTGTTCTCTTGGCTGTAACATAAATAATCTAAAAAACTGACTGCTTATATATTTTTCCTTATCCGCATGTCTGTGCTTTATCTAAACAACAGTCTCCATAATCCTTGCAGACATCATCGCATTGGCAGCTTTCTTTAGGATCATAAAAGCCGCATCTATTTTGGCATGAATTTGAATTTGATTTAGACTGTTGAATTTTTGCTGTAGTTGTAGGCGTAGTAGCCTGTTGATATATTTTCTTTCCTTCATTGACATAAACACTAACTAAATCATCTGCCTTATTTCCTTTATCGTCAGTAAATGTAACAATAAAACTCTTAACCCCTGGAGTATTACAGGCAACTTCAATTTCAGAATATACACTAGATGATACTTTTAATCCCTTATCTTGTTTAGTAGTAAACTTACATGGGTTATCTTTTGGACCATGATTCCAGTTAACAGATGTTATTATGCTATTCTCACTAAATCCTGAAGCTGATAAAAAGAATGGATTATTTGTTGTATATGGTTTGTTTGTATAAGCTTTAAGGTTTGATGATCCTTGTGTAACACATTTATAACAGCAAGTTTGTGGATTTTGAACACTAGTATATCCTGGCAAGCATTCAACATTTGGGCACCCTATTGGGGCTTGAGGCAAACATGTTGATACCTGTTTTAAGCAAGCTCCTTCTTTGCAACCATTTTTACATTGTATTTGTGTTTTTTGTATTACATTATTAAAACAACTATACTCAATTAAAGAATTAGATTGGTCATAAAGGCAGGTATCATAATGAACACTATTTTCATTATCACTCATATAAGTTTTCCCAGCTTCAAATTCATTTACTCCATTATCTGTATCTACGCATTTAGGTATTGGTCCTGTAGTGGTATTTGAACACGAATTACTGGTTGAAAAACTATTAACTCCACATTTAGTTTTATCATTATTACATCTCCCATTACAAAAATCATTAGCGTATTGATTCCATACTTCCTTTGATTTACAAGATGTTGGACCACCTTCTAAACTTTTAGAGCCATCATAACAAACCCATTCAGCGTTTCTATAAAATCCAACTACTTCTGTTTTTTGTCCGCAATTAAATGCAATTTTTTCATCAACACCATCCATTGTTGTATATGCATAACCACCACAAGAACTTTTCCATGTAACTTGCTCTCCTTTTTTCCCAGAAACTTTAACACTACAATAACCTACCCCTTCACATTCTACAAGTTGGCCAAAGCCACTGTCTGCTTTTGTACAATATTCTTGTTTACTTGATCCCTCAAACACACAAGTTACTGCTTCTGTTATATTTCCACTAACATCTGTAGGAACATCTTTTTTCACACATCCAGAAGTATCAAATGCCACACAATTAGACTGACATTTAAGTTGCCCCTGTAAATAACCTAAACTTGTACAAGTATTGCCTCCTAAATCACTTCCATCACAAACCTCATTTCCTTCCCTTATCCCATTCCCACAAACTAACGTTCCTCCTCCACTTCCTCCTCCACCGCCCCCAGTTGACCCACCTTTACAAACATTTTGATAATCACTGCAGCAATCCTTATATTCTTCGCATTTACTATCACAATAGCATTGATCAGTTGGGTTATAATTATCACAAAAAGTTTTACCAAGAGGATTTATACAAGATCCTTGTTTCTGGGCATTGACAACAAAACTAGAAACAGTAAATACTAAAGAAACCAATAATAACATTCCTAATAATTTATAACCTCTTTTCAACATAATAACCTTCTATCTTCTTTATATTGCTATTATTTAAATATTGCTATTATTTAAATTCTGTATGAAAGAAATAATCTGTTTAGGCATCGAGGGAACTGCACTCATCAAATAAGGCAGAGATACCTTCGGAGCCTCAGTTGTAACATCAAGAGGAAAAATCTTAAGTGATGTCAGAGACATGTATACAACAAATAAAGGTGGTTTAATCCCAAGTGAATTAGCTGAGCATCATAAAAGAATTGGAAATAAAATCATAGATCAAGCACTAAAAGATGCAAAACTAAAAATAAAAAACATAGATCTAATCTCATTCTCAAATTCCCCTGGCTTGGCTCCTTGTTTATTATCAACAATGCACATAGCAAAAGACTTAGCAATAAAAAACAAGAAACCTTTACTAGGAGTAAATCATGTATCAAGTCATTTAACCCTGGGAGAATTATTAACGAAAACAAAAAATCCTATTTTTATTTTTGTTTCAGGAGCAAATACCCAAATAATAAGCTATGAAGGACTAAGTTATAGAGTTCTTGGAGAAAGTTTAGACATAGGCCTAGGAAATGCCCTAGATAAATTTGGCAGGGAAATTAACTTGGGTTTTCCTGCAGGCCCAAAGATCGAGCAACTTGCAAAAAAAGGAAAATACATAGAACTGCCATATACAGTTAAAGGAATGGATCTTGCATTTTCAGGAATAATAACCTCTGCATTAAACCATTACAAAAAAAATGTTAAAATAGAAGATCTATGTTTTTCCTTGCAAGAAACATTTTTTTCCATGCTTACAGAAATTACAGAAAGAGCCTTGGCTTTTACAGAAAAAAATTCTGCATTGTTGATTGGGGGCGTTGCGGCAAACCAAAGACTAGTAGAAATGCTTGCAATAATGTGCAAAGACAGAAATTGTAAATTTTCTTATGTGCCATTAAAATACTCTGGAGACAACGGAGTTCAAATTGCTTGGCAGGGAATTTTAGAATACATCAATGAAAGAAAACAAAAAATAAATGAAATAGACATTTCTCCAAGATTAAGAATAGATCAAGTTAATGTAAATTGGATTCAGTAAACTATATAAACATCTCACTTTAATTTATAATTAATGAACTGGATTTTCATTCTAATTATCTCAATAATAGTTTTTTTCATAATATTAAAAATAACAAAAAAGATATTGGTTGCAATCTCATTGTTTTTCTTGATAACAACAATTTTAGCTTTAGTTTTTGGCTTTATATTGTATAAAGACTTTACTAGTTTTAAAAAAGGTTTTGAAAACGGAGAAAAGCTAATTTTATTGGTTGATGAGTCAAAAGTATACACTGGAGTTAATTTGGTAAAGCCAGTAGATCCAAGAATAAGTTATATCAGTCAAGAAGAGATTGATATGTTTTCTGGATATTATCAAAATAATGAATTAGATAAAATCCTTTATAATAAATCTTTCATGTTTCTAATCAAAAAAGATTTGATAGAAAATGAATTGGATTATATTTATTTAGGAGATTCTAACCTTTCAAATTCAGAAGCAATGCAGATATTAACATTAGATCAATATCTAGAAGATTTCTATTCAAAGATAAACCATCAAGAAAAAACTCCGTATGACATACGAGCAGATATATTCTTATCATCAATATCAAGAATAGCAGAAATTAAATCACCATTATTCCTATTAGAGGGCTATAAAAATGGACAAATAAAAATATACCCGGAGTCTTTGACATTAAAGTTCATAAAAATGATTCCTTCTGGTTTAATCATGAAGGTAATTCAAGATAATTCAAAGTAAAGCCTTTCCATTATTCTCCTCCTTCACAATAAGTTATTTAAATCCAGGATATTCAAATTTACCATGGATTATAGAACAAATACTTGTGGGGAACTAACAGAAAAGCACTTGAACAAAAAAGTAAAGCTTTCTGGTTGGATTAATTCTGTTAGAGATCATGGAAAAATAAGATTTATAGATTTAAGAGACAGGTATGGACTAACTCAATTAGTTATAAATAAAGAGTCAATACAAGAAAATCTAAATGATGAAGACATTATATCAATAGAAGGCGAGGTTTCTTCAAGGCCCAAAGGAACTGTAAATGACAAGATTCCTACTGGCAAGATAGAAGTTAAAGTAAAAAAACTTGAGATTTTGCAAAAATGTAGTTTTTTGCCATTTGAAGTAAATAAAGACAAAGAAGTAAGCGAGGATTTAAAATTAAAATATCGTTATTTAGATCTTAGAAAAACAAGTTCAATGAAGCCAATAATAGATAGGCATGAAATATTTGCAATAATAAGAAACTACATGAATGAAAATGGTTTTATTGATATTGAAACCCCAATATTGACAAAAAGCACTCCTGAAGGAGCTCGAGACTATCTAGTTCCTAGCAGGGTTAACAAAGGAAAATTCTATGCCTTGCCTCAAAGTCCTCAAATTTTCAAGCAGTTATTGATGATTTCAGGTTTTGACAAGTATTATCAAATAGCAAGATGTTTTAGAGATGAAGATCTAAGAGCAGATCGCCAGCCAGAATTCACTCAATTAGATATAGAAATGTCTTTTATTAATGAAGAAGACATTCAAGAATTAATTGAAGGTCTTATGAAAGACCTATTTGAAAAAAAATTAAATATTAAATTAAAAACTCCTTTTCCAAGAATTATTTACAATGAAGCCATGAAAAAATATAAAAGTGATAAGCCAGATTTAAGAACAGAAAAAGAAAAGTTTGCTTTTTGCTGGGTTGTTGATTTCCCATTGTTTGAATGGAATCAAGATGAAAACAGGTATGATCCAATGCATCATCCATTTACAAGTCCAAAACCAGAAGACTTGAAAAACCTAGATAAAAATCCAGGAAATGTAATGGCTAGGGCTTATGATCTAGTTTTAAACGGCACTGAAATAGGCGGGGGTTCAATAAGGATTCATGAACAAAAAACTCAGAACAGAATATTCGAATTGTTAAAGATAGAAAAAAAAGAAGCAGATAAGAGATTTGGTTTTTTATTAGAAGCATTAAAATATGCCCCGCCTCATGGAGGTATAGCCCTAGGCTTAGACAGGATTGCTGCAATAATGACTAATAATGAATCAATAAGAGATGTAATCGCTTTTCCTAAGAACAAGGCAGCAAAAGATCTATTGACAGATGCCCCTTCTGACGTTGAAGAAAAACAATTAAAAGAATTAGGAATTGACTTAAGAAAAGCAAAATAATTACAAATATTTTTACAATGGTTCTAATTCAACTTTATATCCAAGTGCCTTAGCATTTCCTTTAATATCTTTTAAAGTATTATCCCTAAGTCTTATATATTCATCAAGGTATTTAGAACCCTTGTTTGAATATCTAATCCCAAATCTTTGAATCTCCAAGGCTAAATAAAAATAAAACTTTCTTTTTAAATAACTATTCTCTATTCTTGCTCTCTCAAATAAGCTATGTGATCTTGATATTAAAGCTTCACATGTCTTGCTAGCTATTTCCCTATCCCCCATAAGTTGTGCCAATCTTATTTCTAGATCCATGCAAATTCATAGAAATAACTTCTTATTATAACTTTCTATGTTTTTATAAGATATAAACGATTGTTTTATAAATTTAACAAATATCCAGCTATATGAATCTTCTTTTCCCGCATGAACAAGTCAGAGAAGTCCAGGAAGTAATAATCCAGGATATAATTGAAGCCCTGGAAAATAAAAACCATATTCTAATCCATGCCCCGACTGGATTAGGAAAAACTGCAAGTGTTTTAACAGCGACTTTATCTTATGTCTTGGAAAAAGACAAGGAAAAAACAATTTTCTTTCTAACCTCAAAGCATACCCAACATAAGATTGCAATGGAAACAATAAGTTTGATAAAGAAAAAATATAATTTAGACTTTAAAGTAGCAGATTTCATAGGAAAAAAATGGATGTGCTTACAACCCAATGTCCAAGATCTTAGTTCCGGAGAATTTTACGAATTTTGCAAGGAAATTGTAGATAAAAATGCCTGTATGTATTACAATAATCTCAAAGAAAATGAAAAACTTTCTTTAAACACAAGAATAACCCTAGAAAAAATTGAAGAAGGAACTTTAAATGTAAACCAAGTGATTGATGTATGTTCAGAAAATTCTGTTTGTCCTTATGAAATAAATGCAATCCATGCACAAAAATCAAAGGTTATCATAGCTGATTATCATCATATCTTAAGTCCTAGCATAAGAGAGCATTTGTTTAAAAAAATATTTAAGGATCTTAGCAATTGTATCTTGATATTTGACGAAGCCCATAATCTAGCTTCAAGAATAAGAGATTTAATGACTATAAATCTTTCAACGTTTGCAATCAGTGGTGCAAAAAGAGAAGCTGTATCCCTTGGATTTAAAGAAATAGCAGAAGACATTGACTCATTATCTCAAATACTAGAAAGTTTAACAAAAAAATTTCCTGATGGAGAAAACGAAGTCTTGATAAATAAAAATGAATTCATAAAAAAAGTAATTGATATTGTTGATTATGAAGAATTAATAGAAAATCTAAGGTTTGTCGGAAAGCAGATACTTGAAAATAAAAGAAGAAGTTTCTGCAAGAGCTTATCCAATTTCTTAAAAGAATGGCTCGGCCAAGATGAAGGTTTTGCAAGAATCTTGACTAAAGGCTTAGATAAAAAAGGATATACAAGCATAAATTTGTCCTATAGATGCCTAGATCCAAGTTTTATAATGAAAGAAATAGCTGAACAAGCACTAGTAATAGGCATGAGCGGCACATTAAATCCACTAGAGATGCATCGAGATTTACTTGGAATTCAAGCAGAATTAAAGGTTTATAATGATCCATTTCCAAAACACAATCGTTTGAATTTGATAATTCCTAAGACAACAACTAAGTTCACTTTTAGAGACGAAGATATGTATAACAAAATAGCCGTTGTCACAAGCTCTTTAGTAAACAACATCGATGGAAACTCAGCAGTATTTTTCCCAAGCTATCATTTAAGAGACAAAGTAAACTTCTACTTTCAAAATTTATGTGAAAAAACAACTTTCCTTGAGCAGCAAGGCTTAAGCAAGTTAGAAAGAGAAAATATTCTTGAAAATTTTAAAAGTTATAAAGATTCTGGAGCTGTTTTATTGGCAGCAACTTCTGGCAGTTTTGGTGAAGGCATAGATCTTCCTGGAGATTTTTTAAAAGCAGTTATAATTGTTGGTTTGCCTTTGGCTAAGCAAGATCTAGAAACAAAAGAGCTGATAAAGTATTATGATGCAAGATTCAACAAGGGCTGGGATTATGGCTACTTGTTTCCTGCAATGATAAAATGCATCCAGTCCGCAGGTAGATGCATAAGATCCAAAGACGATAAAGGCGTTATAATTTTTTTAGACGAAAGATACAAATGGAAAAATTATTCAAGATGTTTTCCAAAGGACTGGGAATTCAAGACAACAGTAAATCCAATACCATTGATAAAAGAATTATTTGAAAATAATAAAGAATAAATTTATAAATATATTATCCTTACTAAACTCAAGGAGATAAAATGGCAGACAATTTAATATCGCAAGTTAAAAAAAAACCAATGAAATATTTATTGCAGGGTACTGTTGGTATTGCTCTTTTAAATGAAGCTATAGATAATACTATAAGATTAGAAAATTATGTACATAAATATGAACCACAAATAAGAAATATTGTTGGTTATGCCGGATATTTGACGGGACAAATTGGCATTCCATTAGTAGAGACTGCAGGAATTTTAGGGTTAGGATATATTGCAATGAAAGGAACTGGAATGTTCATGGAAAAATATTACTACAAACCAAGTAAAGTAAAATTAAAATAAATCTCTCTGTTTCTATCTTTAACTGGGATTAGGCATAACATCTGCTAAGAAAGTTTTATTCAAATAAAAATTTCTTTAATTATTTTTAGCCTTATGCCACTCAAGATGGCCATGAATTGTTTTATCAACTTCAGAAATTCTGTTGTTTATATGCAATATATTATTATTTAAGTGGAATAAATAACCAACAATAGTAACGCTAATAGTAAAGTTAAATACAAGGATAGCCAAAATTACATTCTCTACTTGCCAAGTTCCTCCATAAATAGACTTCAATAGTTGAATTATAATAATGATTGCTAAAATATATGCTATTATTTGAGCAATAATAGATAATGTTTTGCCTATATCCTTCAATTTAAAGCACCTTTACTTAGTTTTATTTTTAATCTTTTTAAACTTTTCTTGTAAAAATCCGTAAATCTTACGATAAATTTAGAACGAGAACTAAATTCTAAGAATAATCTCTAGAGATATTCTAAAAATCTCTTAACCTATAAAACTTATTTACCAGATTTACTGCATCTTCTGAAAAGTATATTATATTGGCCTTTCTATTACGAGATTCAATTTTATGGGGTTCTTCTTCTCTAGTATGCATAGAATCTACTACCATAAAATGTCCTTTATCCCTATGATGGCTTGAAAATACCCTGCTTAAAAGCCCGTAATCCAAATTTTTTCTAAAAACATCTATAGCCTTATTTTTTATCATGCTATCTAATTCATCATTACAAATCTCAGCATTTTCATCACAAACTACTTGAACCTTAACTCCTCTACTTATAGCATACTTAATAGTTCTGACAACTTGTTCATTTTGATATAATCTAGGATCAAAATGTCCATCGTAGATCAATATTTTATTCTTCGCTCTTTCAATAAGTAAAGAGGTATATTTTATTCCATCTTCTAAATTCATACAATTTATAGAATAATAAAAGATATAAATATTTTGATTATAAATCAGTTAAAAAAATTATTGAATCTAATATATACATTTATCTAAAGTTTGACAAAGTCAAATTTGGGCGAAGATTACAGGTCTGAACCAAATAATCGCTATTATCAGCCAAAATACAAAGCAGATAGTCCGTAAGACATAGTAAAATTATTACGTAATTTTAAGTTGAAAGACTGACGAAGTTTTGGTTGGAATTTTAATAAAATAGAGCACAGACGTATTAAAGTCCTTGTTCGCCTCTATGGGTTTGTTTAATCTTCTTCATTATAAATTCTCTAATTTTTTCTGCACCATTGACATCTATAGCGGGTAAATAACCCTCACTGTGGTATCGCCTCTGTTCTCTTCCCCAGAATCTAAATTCATATCTTCCACCAAAACCAGATTGTCCAGCAGTTTCAATTTCCACACTTGAAAAGCCAATCATACGAGCAATTATTCCCCGTTTAATATCAACATTCTGAACTTTTTCATAAGGTATAGAAGTGTATTTTTTCCAGATTATTCCATGTTCAATTTTTATGCCATCGTTAGTAATTTCATAAAGCCATCTATTGTATCCCATCCGAGCATAAATTTCGCCAATTATAAGAATAAAAATAAATGGGATTAATAATTCGATTAACCTAATTAATACAGAATCTCCAAAAAATATCCTAAGCCCAAAATCTTCTAAGCCAGGTACTAAAGAAAAAAAATACAGATTAGTAATTAAAGAAGGAATTATCAAAAAATAAATTAAGATAAAAAAAATAAATCCAAAACGTGAATAAGAATTAAATCGAAAAATCCATCTTGCTCCGGGATGCAATTGATTCATATTATTTTCTCATGTTTGTAATTTTCTTCATTATAAATATTCTAATCTTTTCAGCTTGATTTATGTCAACAGCAGGAATAGAGCCTTCTGCATTGATTTGTCCAGAATATCCTGCTGTTTGAATTAGAACACTAGAAAATCCAAACATTCTAGCTATTATTCCCCTGTACACATCGATATTTTGTATTCTTTCATAAGGAACATTGCTATATCTCTTCCAGATTATTCCTCTTTCCAATCTTAATCCTTCGTCTGTAAATTCATAAAACCAACGATTGTAAGACAATCTAGCGTATATCTCGCTTGCGATAATAACGAAGACTATATATGAAATAAGAATAATTCCTGCAATTGATGAATTAAATAATAGTATAGCAAAAGGAATTATCCATAGACTTAAAAAGAATCCAGGAATTCCAAACAAAAAATATCCGGTAATACGAAATTGCCATCGTGCTCCAGGATGTAATTGATTCATGTTATATAATTAAAATAAAACTTATTTAAAAAGCTTTGTAAAATTTGGCTATTCGTCGTATCCGTACCCTCTCTTCAATTTAGTGAGATAAGTGCGCCATCAAGCAATTAAGACTAATAACGATCAAAAGAATTTTATTCCAGTCTTACAGGTATCTCATAACTGCTTGTCTTAATCTCGCTTCCAATTCCTTTTCCCATGTAATAAAAATTCTTAGCAGTTAATCCACCAACAATGTCAAAAATTCCCCTTTTCTTCTCATATCTTATCAATTCAGCTTCTTTTATTCCAGCCAACTGTTTAGTTAAATTTAAAGCTAGATCCTTGCCTCCAAGATAATCTACTAATCCAAGATCATAAGCTTCCTTTCCAAGGTAAAATTCTCCTGTAGCTAATTTTTCAACCTCATTCCTGTTTAATTTTCTATTTCCTGCAACTTGATCAACAAAAACTTCATGTATCTGGTTTATTTTATCTTGCAATAATCTTTTTTCATCGTCATTTAATTCCTTGTAAGGGCTTCCAGTATCTTTATACTTTCCAGAAACAAGTCTTTCATAAGTAACCCCATATTTTTCAAATAGATCAGAAAATTCAAGATAGCTTCCAGTAACCCCTATGCTACCAGTTATAGACAAAGGATCTGCAACTATCAGCTTAGATGAACTAGAAATCCAATAAGCCCCGCTAGCCCCAACTTCTCTGATCCAAGAAACAACTGGCTTTTTAGAATTTTTAACAGCATCTGCAATCTCCTTGCTTGCTACAGCGCTCCCCCCAGGAGAATTTATCTCTAATAATATTCCTTTAACATTTGAATTTTTATTTGCTTCTTGAATATATTGAACTATATCAGTTGAACTAGCTCCTTGACTTTCAAATCCAATTCCCCCTCCATCTATAGTTATAACCCCTGTTATTGGTATTACAGCTATCTTATCCCTATTATCGCTTATATTTACCAATTTAGAAGATGCATAGCTGACTACAAATAGTCCTATTAAAATTAAAACCGCAATCAATATTTTCTTTGTCATGTTCCAACAACTTTTGTCTTGCTTAGTTTGTCAAAATATCTCATGCCATTGCCATTTATCATATAAATGCAATCAAAAAGCAAAAGCAATGATGAAAATTTTGTGATGTTTCTTAATAAACATTGCGAAAACTTTAAGCTTCCCCTTAAGGATATTACTTTTATTCCGAATAACATCTTTCCCAGACTTTGAGACAAAAAATACTCAAACAAGGCCCAATAAGCAACAGATAATATAGCTATTATTATTCCAGTAAAGACTATACTAAATAATTTCTCAGGATTGCTGTTTATCAAAAAGCCCAAGTCATTGATCGCTATTTTTTCCTTGAATAGAAGATTAAATGGCAAGACTACAACGAGGTTTATCACAACTAAATCAACTAGGTATGCAATTAGCCTTCTCCAAAAAGAAACTGCATAAAAACTTTCCCTCATTTTTAATTTCATAATTGTCTTACTTTAAAAGTGTTTCGCATGCCTCATCCTTAGTTAGAATTAATATGCTTATTATTAAAACTAAAATTCCAAATAACTGTATCTCTAATCCCTTAAAAGGAAGTATTGCTAGGCTGTAAGCTGCACTTAATCCAGGAACAATAAAGCCAATTATCGTCAAGGAACATATTGGACATCCAGCAGAAAATATGCCTAATATGCTAGTGAATATTCCAGTTCCTGATTCATTTGTATATTTTTTAACCTCATTAAATCGATATATAAGCAATCCTATGTTTAATCCAAATAAAACAGATAAAATTAAAGCAAATATTATGTTAATCCAAGGATAATACCCTAAGCTATAATTAAAAAACAAGTAAAACCCATTAAAAAAATAATAAACTAATATAGCAGATAAGATTATATAAAATAAAGATGAAAGAAAAACCAATAAAAAATAATTTTTTAACTTCAATAAATTCTTAATCTTTTTAATTCTCATTTTAGCTTACAACTATTTTTCCAAAGCCCATGCCCATAGAGCAAGAAAAGCTGAAAGTTCCTTTTTTATTAGGAATAAAACTTATTACATTATCTCCTTGTCTAACTAACTTTCTTATATTAAATTCTGGTATTGCTATATTTTGAAAACATCCTTTTACTTTATCTGTATCAACAACAATCTTTGCAGGAACATTATAAGCTAAGTTTATTGTATTAGGATAATAATTATAATCCTTAACAGTTAAATCAACAACTTGCCCTTCTCCATTAACAATATTGTCATTTACAATACTTCCATTAACATTATCTCCCTTAGAGAAGGAATTTTTTACAGCAAATATCAAGAATATAGCTATCAGTATTACTCCAAAGATTCCAAGTAATTTTCCTATCCCAAGTTCTATTTTCATTTTAGCCAAATAAAAATGATCTAGGTCCATAGACCATTAAAAATGTTAATGCTATAGTGATTATAAAGTTTACTGTTATGAAAGGCAAAAAATCAAATCCTTTATAATCTATGTCTTTTTTCTTAGCGATTTCTTCTTGATAGATCATAACAATCAGCCCAAACATAATAATTGATATGCTTATTGTTAAAATAGGTACAAAAGCCTTTAAGTTATCATTCAATGTCATCACAGAAGTCATAGCTCCCATTATTCCACCCATCAATCCAGCCATCATCCCCTCCATAACACCCATTATCCCGCAGCAATTCCCAACATATCCACCAATAATCATTCCTATAATTAAGCCAGCCAAGCTTCCAATAAACATTCCATTTGTAGCCCCAATTATCAATCCGACGCTAAATCCAGAGCTCATTCCAATAGTCATTCCAATCATCATTCCAGACATATGAGAAAAACTATGCCTATAAGCCTTAACATGCCATACAGCAACTGAATTGATTACAATGCTTATTATTAAAAAAATTAAGTAATATCCATATCTCGAGAAGAAATCTGGAACATTTCTAAAAAATCCATAATAGCTTATTACCTCAATTAATGTTAAAAACATTAGAGTATAAATGGCTGTTTTAATCAGCGATTTTTCAAATATTAATAAAACATCAGAAATATTATAATCTGTGCTTGTATTGCATTCATCGCATTGATCTTCTTTGTTTATATGCTCCATTTTTTCCAGTAAAATAATTAAGTATTTAAACATATTGTTTAAATATATGCATATATGATTAAAAATAAATTGCTTGGCTTTATTTTAATTGGAATTTCTATTTTTTTTATTGTTTCTATATTAATTTTCAAATATCAAGTAAATAAACTTACAGAAGAGTTAATGATAGAAACAGGGGGTAGTTGTATTGTAGAAGGCAAATGTCTGCATGAGCAAAGCAACCTTCCTGTATATCTTGGAGTAGCCCTTACTTTCATGACTCTAGCCTTAGGAGTTTATCTTATCCTCTTTGAAAAAGTTGAACAAAAAGTAGAAAAGATTCATAGAGAGATTGTAGATTCACTAAAAGATACAAAAAAAGAACAAGACAAAGATGAGAAATTTGAATTTTTCTTAAAGGCTTTAAATGAAGATGAAAAAAAAGTTATACTCGCAGTAAAGGAACAAGATGGAATAGAACAGGCAACCCTAAGGATTAGAACCGATCTAAGCAAGACAAAATTAAGCGTTATCCTTTCAGAATTAGAGAAAAAGAATCTAATTAGAAAGATTCCATCTGGTAAAAAGAACAAAATCTACCTTAAAAACCCTTTTTGAACAATTTGGAACGAGTTTTCTTAAGTTCTGAACAATAACAAGGTTCAGTTTCATGGGTAAGTTATATTTGGTTGTATATTTCTCAACCTAGATAACTTGGAGGTTAAAACCGTGAAAAACAACGAAAATGAAAAATTATTAAGCTATAATAAGATAGTTATTACATTTCTTATTTTGGCTTTAGTAATATCTATTTTTAATCAATTCCAGTTGATGTCAATGAGATCAGGAAATAATATTATACCAACTGGTGTGGCTTTTGCTGAAGCATCTATAATCCCAACAGGAACCCCTAAGATCTATGGAAAAGAACTTGGGATAAGTTATGATGATATTAACCCAAACAATCCAGAATTAGCTGACCAAACAATTGAGGTATTAGCCAATTTAGACAAAACAATAACATTAACAGGGGCAAACCTAGACAGATACATTGATATCACTTCAGAAATGAGCTGTGAATATTGCTGTGGAGCTTCATCTATCATAGTTAGAAAAGAAGATGTAGATGCAATGGATAAAAAAATAGAAGCTGCTATTGCTTCTGGAGCTATTTCAAAAGAACAAGCTGAAAAATATAGACAAAATGCAGGCGATCCAGCTTGTGGTTGTGCTCATTCTTATGCAATGAGAGGCCTAGCTAAGTATCTGATTACCGAACATAATGATGAATTTACCGATGAAGAGATACTAGAAGAATTAGCAAAATGGAAGACATTGTTCTTTCCAGGACAATTAACCAGTAAAGCTGCTGTGCTTAAAGAAAAAAACATAGAATTTAGCTATGTAAATCTAGCTAGCAATAGATATAGGGGCATCGAACAAGGAGCAACAGCAGGTTCTGGTATGGTAGGAGGTTGCTAAAATGGAAAAACAAGTAATTATACTGATAATGGTAATAGCTTTAGTAGCTCTTGTTGGGGTTCAAGCATATCAGATTAATGATATAAAAAACTCTTTAGGCAATGAAGATAGTATAAGTAACAGCTATACAAAAGTTACTGCTCAAAATACTATAAGCCCTAAAACACAACAAGCTCCAGCAATGGTTGGAGGTTGCTAAAGTGAAAAAGAAATTTTTTTTATTTTTTTTATTGCTTTCATTATTAATCATAACAAGCTGTACTAAAAATTCAACAAATAGCGCTATTAAAAATATAAATGATGAAATAACAGTCTATTCATCAGGAGGTTGTGGATGTTGCGACCTCTATTCAAATTACCTTAAAAGCAAGGGAAAAGTCGACGTAAATGTAATAAATGTAGCTGATATAAGCTCAATAAAAAGGCAATATAAGATTCCAGAATTCCTTGAAAGTTGCCATACAACAATAATAGGAGATTATTTCATTGAAGGTCATATTCCTCTTGAAGCAATTGATAAATTATTAACAGAAAAGCCAGATATTGCTGGAATTGCAATGCCAGGAATGCCTTCTGGTTCCCCAGGAATGCCAGGAGCAAAAACTCAAAAGTTTACTATCTTTGCTGTCAAAAAAGATGGTAATCAGGAAATATTTATGGAGTTCTAGTAACGTGAGCTCCAAAAAAATATTTCCAGTACTGCTTTTTTTGTTTTTACTAGCCAATAAAGCGTCTGCACATTGTCCTTTATGTACTGTTGGTATCGCAGCAGCTGCAGGTGGAGCAGCCTGGCTTGGAGTAAGTCAAATAATAATAGGATTGTTTACCGGAGCTCTAGCAGTTTCAATGGGATACTGGATTTCTAGAATGATCAAAAAGACCTATATCCCATTCCAAAAAACCATAATCATACTTTTGTCATTCATAACAACAATAGTTCCTTTGCTAAATGTAATGGAGGGTTTTTATCCAGCTTATATCTCTATTGTAGGAAGTTATGGTTCATTACTAAACAGAACATACTTAATAAATGCATTCCTTACTGGAAGTTTAATTGGCGCCATAATTGTTTCTATATCCCCATATTTAAGCAATTTCATAACCAGATTAAGAAAAAATAAAACACTTCCATTCCAAACAACAGCACTAACATTGTCATTGCTAATAATGACTAGCATAATAATTGAGGCAATAACATGACAGGCATCTTTAATGTATTAATCATTATAATAGTACTTTTTTTCATGCTGCTTATTATAAAAGAATTCATTTACAAGTCTAAAGAAAAATTTTGTGTTATTTGTTTGTCAGTAACATTAACCTGGCTTTCCTTGTTATTCCTATATTGGTTTGATTTATTTCAAGATAAAATTATCCTGGCTTTGCTTATGGGGCAAACAATTCTCGGAGTTTTTTATCTCGTAGAAAAAAAAGTAAATAAAGAAATGAAGATATTCAGATTGCCATTCATATTAACATTAATCATAATTGGTTATTTATCATTAACCACTCCAGACGATATAATAAAAACAATAATTTTGTTATTTACAGTATGGCTAATCTTTTTTATTTTATATTTTTATCGTTCAAATCAAAATCTAAAGTTACTCATAAAAAAAATTATAGAATGTTGCAGGAGAGTGTAAAATGATGTGGATTAAGAAAAAAGATCCGGTGTGCGGAAAAAAACAGGAGAAAGATGGTATCGAAAAGCATAGTAAGTGGTTTTGCTCTGAAAAATGTTTAGATGATTATGAAAAAGAAATAGAAAGATCAAGAAAAAAACATGGGTGCTGCCATTAAACATGAAAGATTTGATTCATAGCAAAACATATAAGAAAAATTTAGTTAGAAAGCCCTTGCTGATTGGAGTATTGGCAGGCTTTGCTTTGTTTATGTTATATTTCTTGATATTGACATTAGCCAATTCATTTCAGCATTTCATTGAAGAGTTTGTAAAAATGTGGTACTGGATATCGCTGTTAGTCATTGGTTTCGGCTTCCAAGTTTCCTTATATGTCTATACAAAAGAGTTCATTAAAATAAAAAATAAAATCGGAACAGGAAATATAGTGGCTTCAAGCGGCATTTCAACTGGTTCAATGGTAGCTTGTTGTGCCCATCACCTTTCAGATATCCTTCCAATAATGGGCTTAAGTGTTTTTGCAGTTTTTCTTGATAAATACCAATTACTTTTCATAATTATAGGTATACTTTCAAACTTCATTGGCATAAGTTGGACATTGAGGAATATTCAAAAACATAATTTATACAGAAAAGATAAAGGAATATTAAGAAAACTGGTAGGAGGTTAAGATGCAAAAACAAACATTAAAAACAACAATAATCGCAACAATAACTATTTTTTTAGTTATAACATTGCTCTTTGTTGGTCTTGAGAGGTTTTATTTTGGAATAGATTCTCAAAATACAATAAAAGAACATTCAAGCCTGAATCTAGAAACAAAAACAAGCTCAAGTTCTGTTACAATAGATTTAACCCCAAAAGAGTTTGATGGTAATAATTTTTATTTGGATATCGGAGTTAATACTCATACAATAGACTTAAGTCCTTTTGATCTTAAGAAATCAGTAACTTTAGAATTAAACGGCAAATATGTTAATCCAGTGTCAGCTCCAACTCTTTCTGGGCACCATAACTCTGGTATTCTCACATTCAAGATAGACAATCTTCCAAAAAAGATTATGATTAAAATAAAGGATATTCCAGATATCCCTGAAAGGAAATTTGAGTGGCAAGTGCTCGCTTAGCAATTTATGTATGTTTTGCGCAATGTACACAGCAGAAATACTTTTCTTTGCCATCAATTTTCTTTTTAAAGCCGCCTTCATAAACCTTGCATCTGCAATGAGCACATTCCTTAACCTTTTTCTGAACGGCTGCATCTATCATAATATTAAATTTTTCCATCATCTCCTTAGTGAACTTTTCTCCGTCTCTAGTGAGGGCATATTGTTTTTTGTCCCTCTTTCCAGAATTTTTCAGTTTTATTAGCTTGTTTTGCTTTAAAGTTTTCAAAAATGGATATACATGACTTGCACTTATCTTTTGAAAAGAACACGCTTCAAGCTCCTTAATAAGTTCATATCCATGCATCGGTTTCTTGCTCAATAATAGCAAAGTATAAAGTTTGACTAAGTTTATAACCTTCATATTTCTATCAAGTATGGAAAACTTTATATAGTTTTTGATATATCAAATTCTGATATAATATGAAAAAGATAATATTATCAGCATTATTGGCAATTATGTTAATATTGCCTCTTGCATTTGCTGATGACCTTGAAACAGGAAAAGAGTTAATAGCTCAAAAAACTTCATGTGATAGATTAACTGATGATCAGCTAGAAGCCATTGGTGATTATATAATGGAACAGATGCATCCTGGCAAATTACATGAAATAATGGATGAAAGAATGGGGGGAGAAGGTTCAGAAAGCTTACGGCAGGTTCATATTAATCTAGCTAAAAATTTTTATTGCGGCAATGCAAATTCAATTTCGACAAGCACTATGAATATGATGATGAACAGAGGAGGTTTTAATATGATGGGTTATAATTATGGTATGGGTTATAATTTTGGCGTGTTTGGTTGGATATTGATGATAATATTCTGGGTAGCAATCATAGCCTTTATAGTATGGGCTATACAACAATTTGTTAAAGGCAAAGAATCGTCACCATTAGATATATTAGAAAAAAGATATGCTAAAGGTGAAATTAGTAGAAAGCAATATCTAGAGATGAAAAAAGAATTGATGAGGTAAAATGGATAAATTAAACGTAAATGCAACAGGTTTAGCATTAAGCATTACTTCTGGAATAGTTTACATAATCTGTGCAATAATCTCTTGGATATCACCAAGAACACTTATAGGGTTTGCCAATTACCTAGAACATAGCATTGACCTTACGTCAGTAGCCATTAAGTCATTAAACCTAGGGAATGTTATTATTGGATTAATCATTATTCTTATAATATCATATTTGGTTGGGGTAATATTCGCTTTATTATACAACAAACTTATTAAAGTAATGGGAGGAAATTAAAATGTTTTTCAACAAAGTAATAGATCCAATATGTGGCATGAAGGTAAGCAAGGATGTGCCAAATAAAAGTGTTTACAAGGGCAAAACATATTATTTCTGCGCCTTAAACTGCAAGCAAACATTCGACAAAGATCCAGAAAAATATGTTAAATAAATCTATCTTAAATGTCAAGGGTATGCACTGTGCAAGCTGTGTACTTACAGTAGAAAAGGCAATAAAAAAAGTTAAAAATGTAAAAACCGCTAATGTAAATCTTGCAACAGAAAAGGCCACAATAGAGCATGAGGAAAATCTAGATTTCAATCTTGTTAAAAAAGAAGTCCAAAAATCTGGCTATGATGTGATGTTGCAAACAGAAAAGTTCGAACATCATGATCACGCAGCTATGCTAAAGGAAAAAGAGATCAAAGACCTAAAAAACAAATTCTTCCTTGGGGCAATATTATCAGTCTTCATTTTAATAGGCACATATCAAGATTATGTTGGTTTGGATTTTATATCTAAGCAATCAATGTTCATCATTCTTTTATTATTAACAATTCCAGTCCAGTTCTATGCTGGTTTTATGTTCCATAAAATAGCTTTGAATAATTTAAAGCATTTTAATTTTGACATGAATTCTCTAGTCAGCATAGGAACTAATGCTGCATTCGTTTATAGTTTATTTGTAATTGTCTTTCCTGGTTTATTCACAGGAACAACATTAAAAGCAGATGTTTACTTCGACACTGCTGCAGTCATTATCACTTTGATTATCTTAGGAAGATATCTAGAAGCAAAAGCAAGATCAAGAACCTCTCAAGCAATTAAAAAATTAATTGGTCTTCAAGCTAAAACCGCAACAGTAATTAGAAATAACAAAGAATTCAAAATTCCAATAGAAGAAGTTAAGATTAACGATGTTTTATTAATAAAGCCAGGGGAAAAGATTCCTACAGATGGCATTGTTATTTCTGGATATTCTTCAATAGATGAGTCAATGATAACAGGAGAAAGCATTCCTGTTGAAAAAACAGTAAAAGACATTGTGATTGGCGGAACAATAAATAAAAACGGGGTTTTAAAAATAAAAGCAACTAAAATTGGCAAAGACACAATGCTTTCTCAGATAATAAAGCTAGTTGAAGAAGCTCAAGGCTCTAAAGCCCCAATACAAAGACTTGCTGATAAGATTGCAAGTATTTTTGTTCCTATTGTTGTTGTAATATCAATTTTAACCTTTTTAACATGGTATTTCTTAGGACCAGAACCAGCATTTAATTTTGCATTGTTAAATTTCGTAGGAGTCTTAATCATTGCCTGTCCATGTGCAATGGGCCTGGCAACACCAACAGCAATAATGGTTGGAACAGGAAAAGGTGCCGAATCTGGAATATTAATCAAAAATGCTGAAGCACTAGAAACAGCCCATAAAGTCAACACAATTATTTTTGATAAAACAGGAACTCTAACAAAAGGCAAGCCAGAAGTAACTAATGTCTTGGCATTTAACAGCTTTAAAGAAAAAGATGTTTTATATTATTCAGCTGTTGCAGAAAAAAATTCAGAACATCCTTTGGCAGAAGCCATTGTTAATTATACTAAAAAACTCAAGTTAAAGATTCCAAATGCAACTAAATTTGAAAACATTCCTGGCCATGGAATAAAAGCTAAATTTAGGAATAAAACAATCTTGAATGGAAACAGAAGATTAATGAAAGACTATAAAATAAATACTTTAAAGTATGAAGATCATTTGATAAAATTCGAAGATGAAGGTAAGACAGCTATTTTAATTGCAGTGAATAAAAAAATTGTTGGTATAATTGCGATTGCAGACACAATAAAAGAAAACTCAAAAGAAGCAATAAAACAATTACATCTACTAAAAAAAGAAGTCATAATGATAACTGGTGATAACGAAAGAACAGGAAAAGCAATTGCAAAACAGCTTGGAATTAATAAAGTTCTTGCTAATGTTTTGCCTCATGAAAAAGCCATTGAAGTTAAAAAATTACAAGCAAAAGGAAGAATTGTTGCCTTTGTTGGTGATGGCATAAACGATGCCCCAGCCTTGGCACAAGCAAATCTAGGAATCGCAATAGGCTCAGGAACTGATGTTGCATTAGAAGCTGGCAGCATAGTTCTTGTAAAAAATGACATAAAAGATGTTGTTAAGTCAATAAAATTAAGCAAGTATACATTAAGAAAAATAAAGCAAAATTTGTTCTGGGCTTTTTTCTATAATGTCCTAGGAATCCCAATTGCAGCTGGAATTCTATATCCATTTTCAGGATATTTGTTAAATCCAATGATAGCCGCGGCAGCAATGGCTTTTAGTTCTGTAAGCGTTGTAAGCAATTCTTTGTTGATGAAGAATTATAAGCTATAAACAGATAGTCTTTTAAATTTAATCCCTTTTTTAATATCATACAACAAGATTATTTTTTAATAATAAAGATCTCATTTCAACAAGAGGCATTTTTATTTCTTGTTCTTCATGAATAAATTCTCTAACAAAAATAAATCCAGCCCTCTTATAAAATCCAACAGAACTTTTCCAAGAATAAAGAAATAATTCCTGTTGATTATTTTTCTTAGCAATATTTTTGAGATGGTTTATAATTTCTGTTCCTATCCCCTTACCTTGCCAATCCGGATGAACATACATCTTTTTAAATTCATTTATATTCAAACCTCCAGTAGCAACTATTTGACTTGAATTTTCATAAACATATAAAGGAAAAGTGTTGGCTTTTAACAACCAATATCCATCTTTAGTAAATTTATTAATGACGTATTGTCTAGCTTTATAATCCAAATCAACTGTCTCTTCAAGACATCTTTTTGCAATATCCTTACATGCCCCCTCATCTTCTGAAGTAAATAATCTTATCATAATAAAAGAATAAAGTTAAGAAATTAATATAAACCTATCTAATACATAAATCTTTATGCAACAACTATACCAAGAGTTTTTTGAAACCTTAGAAAGCAAGAATATCTCTAATGTAGAAGAAGCATTGAAGCTAAGGCATTCTTTGGCTAAAAAATATTCAACTAACAAGCTTCCATCTCTGATCCAGATTCTTTTAAATATCCCAGAAGACAAGATAGAGAATTTTAAGTTTTTAATAGGAAAGCCAGTAAGAACTATTTCTGGTGTTTCTCCAGTTGCAATAATGACTTATCCAAGGGAGTGCCCTCATGGCTCTTGCACTTTTTGTTGTGGGGGAGTCAACAGCTTTTTCGGAAATGTACCTAAAAGCTATACAGGAAATGAGCCTGCTTCTATGAGGGCAATAAGAAACAAATTTGATCCGTATCTCCAAGTAATGAACAGATTACAGCAATATATTTTATTAGGCCATATCCCAAGCAAAATTGAATTGATAATAATGGGCGGCACTTTTCCAAGCTATCCCATAAACTATCAAGATGAATTTATTTGCTATGCATTAAAAGCAATAAATGATTTTTCTGATCTTTTCATAAAAGAAAACATTGATTTAAAAAAGTTCAAGGAAATTTTCATGCTGCCCCATAATATGAAGGATCTAAACATTCAAGAAAAACTACAGCTAGAATTGTTAAAATTCAAAAATAATTCAATTCTTGAAAACGAGCAGTTAAGAAATGAATCAAGCAATTTAAGATGTATTGGCTTGACAATAGAAACCAAACCAGATTATGGAAAATTAGATCAAGGCAATCAAATGTTAAGGTTGGGGGCAACAAAAGTAGAAGTTGGAGTCCAGTCAGTCTATGAAAAGCCGTTACGTTTAACAAATCGAGGTCATGATTTAAACGATACAAAAGAGTCATTGCAAATTTTAAAAGATCTTGGATTTAAGATCAATGCCCATTACATGCTGGGCTTGCCAAGTACAAATAAAAAAATGGACCTTGAAGGATTAAAACAGATGTTTTCTGATCCAGATTTTAAGCCAGACTGGATGAAGATATATCCTTGCATGGTAATGCCTGGAACTCCTTTATATGAGCAATACAAAAAACAAGAGTATATTCCATTAACAACAGAAGAGTCAGCAGAAATAATTTCAGAGGCAAAACGATATGTTCAAAAATGGTTAAGAATTACTAGAATTCAAAGAGACATTCCAACAAAAGTAACCATTGCCGGAGTAGATAAAACAAACTTAAGACAAATAGTCTATGAAAAATTAAAGGAAAAAGGAATTAAGTGCAATTGCATACGATGTAGGGAAAGCGGAAGAAATAAAAAAGCATCAAACATTAATATTTATATTGAAAAATATCAAGCCCAAAAAGGAACTGAATTTTTCATATCAGCAGAAGACCTAGAAAATGATGTCCTTGTTGGCTACTGCAGATTAAGGTTTCCTTATCAGTTTTTAAGGTCAGAAATAACCCCAAATAGTGCTTTAGTCAGAGAAATACACATTTATTCCCCTCAAGTGTCTTTAGGGAAAAAAACAGATATATCCCAACAGCATCGTGGTTTTGGCTTAAAGTTAATGCAAAAGGCAGAAGAGATATGCAAAGAAAATGGAAAAACCAAAATCTTAGTATTATCTGGAATAGGAGTTAAACAATACTTCTCAAACCTTGGATATAAAAAAGACAGCCATTATATGTCTAAAAATCTTTACTAACAAAGGTTTTTATATTTTGCTTGATTATTAAGAACATGAAGCTTAAAAACCTACTTGAAAAAGTAAAGCAAAATAATCCTAAAGCAGACTTAGAATTAATCAAGAAGGCATATGAATTCAGCAGAAGGTATCATGAAAATCAAAGAAGATTGTCTAACGAGCCATATATAATCCATCCATTAAATGTTGCTTATATTCTAGCAGAGCTTAATTTAGATACAAAAACAATATCAGCAGCCCTGCTTCATGATGCTGTTGAAGATACAAATTTAACAATTAACGAAATAAAAAAAGAATTTGGAGAAGAGATATCTTATCTTGTAGATGGGGTTACAAAAATAAAAGAGTTCAAATACAAAGACATTCAAGATATAGAAAGCATAAGAAAGATGATGCTTGCAAGTACAGAAGACATAAGAGTGATTCTAATCAAGCTAGCAGACAAGCTTCATAACATGAGAACAATAAAGTATCTTCCAGAAAACAGACAAAAAGAAATCTCTCAAGGAGTTCTTGATATCTATGCACCTTTAGCTTATAGATTAGGCATTGCAAAAGTAAAGTCAGAACTTGAAGATCTTGCCTTTGAAGTCTTATATCCAGAAATGTACAAAAAGTTTATGGATAAATTCATGAAATTTGGCAAGAACAAAGTCCAAAGGGAAATAGAAATTTTAAAATTAAAGCACGAGATAGAAAAAGACCTAAAATCAAAAAATATAGAAGTAAAAGTCTTAGGAAGACCAAAGCATCTTTATAGTATATATAAAAAAATGATAACCAAAAACAGGAAGTTTGAGGAAATCCATGATCTTCTTGCTTTAAGAATCATAACAGATAATATAAAAAATTGTTATGAAATTCTTGGAATAATTCATAATAAGTGGAAGCCAATTCCAGGGGAATTTGATGATTATATAGCCATGCCAAAAGTAAATATGTATCAAAGCCTGCATACCGCTGTTATTGTAAATGACCATCCTGTTGAATTTCAAATTAGAACAAAAGAAATGGATGAGCTTGCAGAAGAAGGAATAGCTGCCCATTGGAAATATAAAGGTATATCCGGCAGTAAAAGATTCGATAAAAAATTAAGCTGGATGAAGGAAATTCTTGACTGGAAAAGAGAAACAAGCGATCCAGAAGATTTTATAGAATCCTTAAAGGTAGATCTATTTGGGGATGAAATCTATGTGTTTACTCCTAAGGGAGATGTAGTTAATCTCCCAAAAGGCTCTTGTCCAATAGACTTTGCATATCAAATACATTCCCAAGTCGGAGAAAAATGTCATGGCGTTATTATCAATGGAAGAATATCAACTCTAAGACAAGAACTCAAAAATGGGGATATTGTTAGTATATTAACTTCAAAAAATTCTAGGCCTAGAAGAGATTGGTTGAAAATAGTTAAAACAGTAAAGGCAAAGGCAAAGATAAAACAATACATCAAGTCATATGAGAAGATACCAGTAGCTTTTATGAAGCAAAAAAGCCCATTGAAAAAAGATGTTTCATTTTCAACCATAAAAATAAATGGTTATGAAAATGCAGATTATAAATTGGCAAAATGCTGCAATCCAATTCCTGGGGATAAAATCATTGCATATTTCATAGGAGCAAAAGGATTTTCTATCCACAAAATATCATGTAAAACCCTGAATTTAAAAGAAAAAAAACGCAGAGTTAAATCTGACTGGAAGGATTTCACAGATCTTCCATTGAAGTTAACAGTAATAGCAAATGACAGAGTCGGATTATTAGCTGATGTTTTAAATACAATTGCTGCAGCAAGTACAAACATAAATAATGCAGTTGCAAAGCCAATAGGAAATGACTTGTTTGAATGCAATTTTAATATAAAAGTAGACAACTTGGATCATATAAAGGATATAATTTCAAGAATTCAAAAAGTTAGAAACGTGAGAAAGGTTTTCATAGATGATTCCTAGACAGTTAAATTAATAAATATTTCTACCATAGAAAAAAAATGGCAACAGTAATCTATAGAACATTAGAAAAAGCAAATGATCCCGATGATCTGGCTGGGTTGAAAAAATTGATGGTAAGTATTTTTACCCTATCTTTAGCAGATCTTGTAAATAAAAATGCACCTAATAATTATTCTAGATCAAACTATGAAAATGCACTCTTATGGTTCAAGAAAACAAACCAGGGTTATTTATTTTCCTTCGAAAGCATTTGTTCAATTTCTAATCTAAATTCTGAGGCTATAAGGGAATATTTAGGAATTAACTTGGAAACACTTACTGAAAAAATAATTGGAAGAAGAGAGGGATTGAAGAAAAGAATTAAACAGTGCGGTACGTTGCGTCAAGAGTATAAAGGTAAAAAAATAGATGAAGATTATTAAAATTATTCATAATAAAAGATCATATATTCCAATTAACAAAACTCGCAGACTTCTCCAACTTTCTTAACCCTTTTTTTCTTCTTCTTAGGTATTTTTTTCACCATTTTCCACCACTTTAAACATAATAATCGATAATATAAACATTACTAAAATTAATATGTCAACTACTATACAAAATGGGCAATAAACCCCTTGTAATTTATAATAAGAAACATATCCAAGAAGATAAATTGAATATAAAAAATTCCATGTGCTTATCAATAATAAAAAAGTAGCCAATTTTTTCTTAGACAGGTCAAAACCAATAAACTCTTTTTTATCCCTTATTATAAACATATTGATAGTAAAAACAACAAGGAAGACAAAAAATCCTAATAAAGAAATTGAAACCCCAAACATCTCGCTCCATTGGCTTTTATTTACAACATCGCAGTTTAAATTCTCATTTATGTTGCATGGTCCTTCTTCAATAGAATAATGTAAATAAGTCAGATATAAAGATAAGACCATTGCTAATATTGCCACTATACTTATATATTTTGCCAGCTTTTTAATGTCCATATTAACCAACCCCATGTAAATATATTTAAACCTTTCTCAATCAGTTTCTTTAGTAAAGTTTTTTACTAAAATTCCAAGCAAGTAGCTAATTACAAATGATGCTAAAACAACCCCAAGTATATAAGCCCAGTCCATTATATCCAACCCAGTTGTCCTAAAATACCTGCTTAAAGGGGTGTAAATAACAGCCAGCTGCAATAATATCGAAGATATTACAGCAAGCAATAAAAATTTGTTTTCAAATAATCCAATCTTATATTGTTTTCTTATCAAGTAAACCCTCATCATCTCAAGCATTACTAAAGTAGTAAAAGCAATTGTTTGTGCTTTAATTACGCTTTCTTGTAATCTAAAATCAAACAAAAATAAAACAGCCAAAGTCATTATAATTCCAATTAACACAATATTGATTGCCATATTTTTAGTTATAATATTTTCATTTTTATTCCTTGGCTTTCTTAACATTACATCCTTGCTTGCAGGATCAACACCTAAAGCCAAAGCAGGCAATCCATCTGTAACTAAATTCATCCATAATATTTGCAAGGCAACTAAAGGCAGAACAAACTCATTTTGATATTTAAATCCAATCAGCATTGCTGCAAACAAAACTAAAACCTCGCCAAAATTACTAGACAATAAGTAATTAACAAATTTTTTAATATTGTCATAAATTCCTCTGCCCTCTTCAACAGCATTTACAATAGAGCCAAAATTGTCATCTGTCAATATCATATCGCTAGCTTCCCTAGCAACCTCAGTCCCTGAAATTCCCATTGCTATCCCAATGTCTGCCTTCTTAATTGCTGGGGCGTCATTTACCCCGTCTCCAGTCATTGCAACAACATGTCCTTTGTTTTGCAAGGCATCTATTATCCTTAATTTATGCTCTGGATTTACTCTTGCATATATTCCTATCTCTTCAACTACATCAATAAGATTTATTTTTTCAAGTTGATCTCCAGTCAAAACTTTTCCATTGATTCCTATCTCTCTAGCAATCTCTCTTGCAGTTATAGGATGATCTCCAGTGATCATTACAACTTTTATGCCTGCATTTATGCATTTTTCTATGTCCTCCTTGACATTATCTCTTGGTGGATCTATCATAGCTTGTAATCCAACAAACACCAAGTTTTTATCATCAAAATTATTATCTTGTTTAAACGCAAAAGCAAGAACCCTCAATGCACTATTAGCAAATTTCTCATTCATGCCTAATATTTTTTCCCTGTCTTTATCCCTCAAGTTTACCATCAATCCATTCTTGTATATCTTGCTGGATTTGTTTAAGACAATTTCAGGAGCTCCTTTTACAAAAACAAATTTCCTGTTTCTATAACTATGATAAGTAGCCATGAATTTTCTCTCAGAAGTGAATGGTATTTCATCTATCCTAACATATTCCTTTTCTAAGTCATCTTTCTTTAATCCAGCCTTTTCACAGCTTACAATCAATGCAGCCTCAGTAGGATCCCCAACAATTTCTTGATTTACTTGAGTATCATTGCATAAAGTTCCTATGGTAAGTAATAATTCAAGCTCTTTTGGATCTATTTTTTTATTTTCACAAAAAAAATCTCCCTTTGTTATGTATCCGCTTCCGCTTACATCTATTACCTTATCATTTGCATATATTTTCTTGACAGTCATCTGGTTTTTCGTTAATGTTCCAGTCTTGTCAACGCATATTACATCAGTACTTCCTATGGTTTCTACAGAAGGAAGGTTTCTTACCAAAACATTCTTCTTGATCATTTTTTTAACCCCAAAAGCCAAAGAAATAGTAACAACCGCAGGCAAGCCTTCTGGAATAGCTGCAACAGCCAAGCTTATTGCAGTGACTAACATTTCAGCAGCTTTTCCCTCTCTTAAAACTCCAACTAAAAACACAATCAAGCTTATGAAAATAACAGCAATTCCAAGCCATTTTCCCAAAACACCTAACTTTTTCTGGAGCAGTGTTTTTTCTTCTTTAGCTTCCTTGATTAAATGTGCAATGTTTCCAAGTTCAGTTTCCTCTCCAGTTTTAACAACAATTCCAATGGCTTTTCCAGATACAATATCAGTCCCTGAATATGCCATATTATATCTGTCTGCTACTTCTGAATCTTTAATTATTTTCTCTTCAGATTTTTTTACAGGATTTGATTCTCCGGTCAAAGAAGCCTCCTGAGTTTTAAACTCCTTTGCATATAACAATCTTAAATCTGCAGGAACTTTGTCTCCAACATTTAATACAACAATATCCCCTAAAACAAGATACTTTGCGTCAACATAAGCCTTTTTTCCATTCCTTATTACCAACGCCTTTAAAGCACTCAACTTCTTTAAGGCCTTAATTGCTCTTTCAGCCTTGTATTCTTGGATAAAGCCAAGTATTGAATTAAGAATTAATATTGATAAAATTACAATTGCATCTAGAATTTCGTTTATTGCTAAAGATATGACAACAGCTGCAATCAAGATATAAACAACAAAACCCTTATATTGATTTAGATAGATCTTTAATGGGCTTATTCCTTCCTTTTCCTTTATTTCATTTAACCCATATTTTTCAAGTCTTTTTCTTGCTTCTTCATTAGTTAACCCATTAATATCGCTATTTAAATTGCTTAAAACCTCTTTTTTATCCAATTTATAAAATTCCATATCTTCTAATCACAACTATTTTAAATAAAGTAATTTATATATCTTATTATGCAAGTTCATATTTCAAACATAGATAAAAATTATATCAATTCGGTCATTTCAAGGCTTAGTAGCTTAATAAATATTCCAGCTGATATCCATATCTACTTTGTTAACGGCAATTATTCTAGTTTGATTCAATCTCTCCCTAAAGATATTAAAAAAGATATACAACAACTATCAAACAAGATCTCATTCTCTTACAGCCTAAAAGACAAACATTATATCTTTATTCAAGTAAAAAACAGAAAATATCTTCTAAAAAACAAAAAAGCGTTGCTAGGCTTATTACTTCATGAGATCTTTCATACTATTCAAAGAAAAAAAGGCTTGGATAAAAAGCTAAAAATTTCTTATAAAAGGTTTTACCTTTCAAAGTTTTCAAAACTAAACAGACTTAATTACGATAAAAAATCATTAAGGGATTTATTCTATGTTCTCGGAGAAAATTCTGTTTTATTGGCCAAAGAGTTATATACAAATACAGAAATAATCAAGAAAGGCCTAGAAAATTATCTGATTGAATATTACAAAGAGGAATTTTCCAATATCAAATCATGTCCTAACCCAGTTTTTTATGATAAATTCAAGAAAGCTGCAAAAAAAGACATGAAT
>JACQNI010000040.1 GCA_016203135.1 Candidatus Woesearchaeota archaeon | reverse complement strand
TCTATAGAAAAGTACAGGAGATTATTAGCAGAGATGAAAATACGATAAATGCCTACAAGAATTTAAGATCACCTTTAAATGAATATAAAAGGATACACCTGACTGGAAATTACATATTGTTGTTTGCAGTCAAAGGCAAGCATATCGTGTTTGTTGACATAAGGCACTGGGATGATGTGTTTGGGAAATAAAGCAGGAAAAGTTACGCCCTGCATGATTAATCGCACTTTTCAGAAGTCTTTTCAATTTTCCATTCAAAGAAAAATAATCACTTAATTAGAAAAGCAAGGGTTTAATTTAAAATAGACAAAGAGGCACTGTAACCTCAAGATTACCAAATACTGTATTTTTGTACATTTTAAATCCAGAGTACATTAAAAGAATTCCAATAATAAATGAAATTGCTCCTATAGAATATATAGCTACCAAGAAAAACATCCCTAAAGCAATAGCTGGATTATACTTTTTACCCCAAATTCTTTTTCTTTTTTCCTCTGACCAAGCCATTTTTTGATTTAATTTCATTTTCGATATCTTTCTTAAGCTTATTTAAGTCTGATTTTTTTCTAGATGCTATAAATTTTTTAATTCTTGCAGATTCTTCTTTATTGTATTTCTTCTTTGGTTCATAAGCAACATATTTCAAATTTTCTGAAATACTCTTCATATCCTTGGCAATATCTTTCATAGATTTTGATATCTCATATTCTCTATCTTTATCTAAAGCCCAAACAGTTTTGTTAATTCCCTCTAAAAGTTCTTTTAAATTGAAGTTAAGATTTTCGGTGAATAGGTTTCCTTCTTTGTCCTTATATTCAAATTTAACTTCTAGTTTCTTGTTCTGTTTGTAAAAATTATGTAGCCATTCCGTTCCTAGAACTAACTTAACCTTTTCCATAGATTGCATTACTGAATGGTGCCAATAATAGTCCTTCTTACCGTTATTGTTATTTGTTACAGTATAATATCCCTTAACATCAAATGCTGGGCTCCCTCCAATGTTTCTAATAATCAAATACACCATGCTCCAATCGCCTTCTTGTTCAGGTCTCGCAATTATGTTAGGTATTTGAGAAACAATTCTACTTTTTCTCATTTCTGCAAACATCATGTAAGTAAAAAGTGCATACAAGGTAACAACAATCAGCATAAAAAGATTGGCATCCAATAATTTTGAGGTATTGAGTAATAAGTTTGCGTACCATGCATTTTCAACAACATTCAAAGCCAAATATTGAATAACAGCGTAGACTAAAATTGCCCAAAACATGTAAAGTGCTAAGGCTGTAAAATCAGAGATTTTTTTGTCATAGATAAGAACAATTAAGGAGAAAAAAACGAACAACAAGGATATAACTGCAAATGGTAAGGCATCTATTAAAAAGGAAAGAAGAGTAATCAAACTAAAGATAATCAAAGTAATTAAAGCCCAAATATTGATTTTCCTGTTATTCTTTGATTTTTTATCCATGGCTAATAATCTGTTATTATTGTGATAATGATAGTCCAGATATAAAACTTATCAATATCGCAAAAGCCATAATAAACATAAACAGAGAAATCCTACCGACAATTTGAATATTTTTCTTATTTTTCATATTCTTTCCTAGAATTGAAAACAAGGAGGTCGCAAATAAAAATATCAATAACCAACCAACAGCATAAAATGCATTAGAGATTGTACTAGATGGAATTATTCCTTTTTCATTTACTATTACAAAAGTGAGGAGTACTAACACGATTACAATAATTGAATTAGAAAATTGTATATACTTGTCTAGATGAGCGTCTAGTTTCTTAGATTGCATCGGGAGTAGTGTGGAGTATAGTACAATAATCACTAGAGTAGGTATGTAAAAGAAATTTCTAAACAAACTTTGATTAAAGACTACTACTAAAACAATATATATAAGTAGCAAAATGGTACATATAATTCCAATCTCTTCTTTTAATTTTAGATTCATCCTTAGCACACTACGCATAGAGGAGTTTTACCGACTCCGAATAGGAGTGCCAAGATTATTACTCCTACAACAATAGCGCCTATGAGCCACGGGTTCACCTGAGCACGTTGTAAAAACTTCATAACTCATCAAATCTGTTTGATTATTTCAATTTTTCGGTAATTACTTAAAAATTTTTGTTTAACAAATAAAAGTTGTTATTATTCCCAAAATAAGAAAAAGCACAAAAAATCCAAGTGGACCCGAAACTTGAAAATCTCTAAATCTCCAACTTCCAGAGCGCATTAATCCTTGTATCTCTGCAAGTACCAAGACAGCAATAATCAGCCAGATAAAAATTTTGTAAGGGATTAAGAACGAGATTGATTCACAGATTCCGATGAAACCTTCAGTTACGCATTTGTTGTTTGAACATACAGCATTCTCACAATCAGCATCTTCATGACAGCTCCCCATAACAGAACTTAGTTTGCACTCATTGTTTACACAAAAACCAGGTTTGCAATCTCCATCTACATAACATTTTTCCCCTACTTTACTCACATCACATAAATTGTTTGTGCATCTTCCAGAAATACACTCAGAATCATTTATACAAGATTCTCCAGATCCAAAAGGTTTCTCAGGTGGTGTTTGACTTAAAAAAATGAGGACAACTATTAAAATCCACCACCAATTTCTATCCAAGAAACTCCTATTGTCCCCTTGAATTGGATGTCCATTCATTTTTCAGTATTGCCCTATTCATTGTTAAATGTACGTTTCTCAAGTTTAAATATATAAATTTGTGCCTCTTTGTCTACTAGTTAAACCTGAAACTTAGCCTTCTTTCCTTCGGGAACATTACTCACTGCTTTGTGTGATGTACGGAAAGAATAAGTTTCAGGACACAATAAATGTACGCGAACCATACAAAGGTTAGCTTCGTATAACAAACATGACCTCCTCCACGCACTAAAGTGCGAGGCGTATTGTGACGAATTGTTACACGAACTTTTCCTTTCTCCACCAAACATTTAAATACAAAACAGAAATAATCATTCTCATGGATATTGAGGAAAGATTGAATTTAATAAAAAGAAACACTCAGGAGATAATAACCGAGGATGAATTAAAGCAGCTGTTGAAGGAGAAAAAGCATCCTAAAGCCTATATTGGATTGGCCACGACAGGAAAGATACATATTGGCTATTTTATACCAATAATCAAAGTCGGAGATTTCTTGAAAGCAGACTTTAAATTCACGATATTATTGGCAGACATACACGCTCACTTAGACGACCAAAAAGCCCCTTTTGAGCTGCTGGACAAGAGGGTTAAGTACTATAAGGAGCTGATAAGCGCGATGATAAGCTCCC
>JACQNI010000038.1 GCA_016203135.1 Candidatus Woesearchaeota archaeon | reverse complement strand
GGCGTTGGTGCAACCATGGTCTGAACATACCATGTCTTGTGTTTAAGTATTTCTCTAAATACAACATATAATAGGGATGCACCAGGGCCCTATTTTTGAAATTTAGTAAACTATATCACACCACCAATAGTGAAATACCATTACTTAACAAAGTTAAGGTTATGGCTTCTTGCGACCATCTTGGAGAGGATCCCCAAAGACCTTTCGTATTATCTTATAGCAGAACAGGAAAGCAAGATAATAGGAACTGCTTTACGCAAACTGTATTTCCTACAGCATCCTGTTGTAGTAATGAGGATAATGGCATTTATATGTTTTTTCATTACTCAATTCATTCCTAACCTAAATAAATTTAAGGATAGGGACTTCTTGAGAAGAGGTTAAAAACCTATTTATTTCTTGATAATTATGAGATATGCCAGACAAGAAAGCTTAATAGACAAAGAAAACCAGGGATTATTAAAAGGCAAAACCGTTGCAATAGTTGGCATAGGAGCCATAGGAACTAATTCTGCAAATCTGCTTGCCAGAAGCGGAATAAACCTAATATTAATAGACCATGATGAGGTTGATTTAACTAATTTAGACAGGCAAAGCTTGTTTGATGAAAAGGATGTAGGAAAATTAAAAGTTAAAGCTGCAAAAGAAAAATTAAGCAAAATAAATTCAAGTATTAAAATAAAGATATTCAAAGAAAAGCTTACTGAGAAAAATTTAGATATTCTATACTCGGATTTAGTTCTTGATTGCATAGATAATTTGGAAGCGAGATTTTTGATAAACAAATTTTGTGTTGAAAATAAAATACCCTGGGTTCATGCAGCTGCAATAAAATACTCTGGAATAGTATTTAATTTTGTTCCAGGAAGTGCTTGTTTTAATTGCATCTACAAAAATGTTGATAATATAGAAAGATGCGAAGACGTTGGGATATTAAATTCTGTTGTTTCTTTAATTAGCGCAATACAAGCTTCAGAAGCGCTGAAAATATTGCTTGGAAAAAACTATGAAAAAGATCTTATAAGGATAAACCTTCAAAACAATAGCTTTGACAAGATAAAAGTAAACAAAGATCAAAATTGTAAGATATGCAATGAAGAAGTTAAAGACATAAAAAAATTTGACATAAAATTATGCAAAACCAAAGGCGCTTATTCTGTAAAATTGAATAAAAAAATAGATATTGATTTCAAGAAGCTTAAGGGTTATAAAATTATAATTGAAACTCCAATATTACTAGTATTGAAGGTTGGCAATGAAGAAATCGTTGTCCATAAATATGGGGAAATAATCTTTAAAAAATTAAAAGATGAAAAAAAAATAATAAAAATTGCAAACGAGATTTTGAACAAGTTTTGATATATAGTTTATTATTATAAGCTACATATAATACTTATTCCTAATCTAGAATTAGTATTTTCTTCGTTTTGAGTAACAATCTCTGCAATAAACAGGTTTGCCTTCTGCTGGCTTGAAAGGAACTTCGCATTCCTTGCCGCATTCTGAACAAGTTGTTTTATGCATTTCTCTTTCCGAGAAATCTCTTCTTGGTCTATTGAATTCTCTCATATTTCTCCTCCATAAACAGAAAATCCCAAAGCCCTTATTTGCATAAAAAGCCTTAAGTCTCTGATATAAAAAACTGAGGATTATACTTTATAAAACTTTTGATTGGCCTTATTTAGCCTAAATAGAAAGTTTTTTTAATGCTGAAAACCTTAAAAAACTTATGGTAAAGGCAGCACATTATACAGCTTCAGTAATATTTGCTTTAATTGCAATCCTGCATTTGTGGAGGGCAATAGCAGATATACAGGCTTCAATTGGATTATGGCAAGTCCCAATATGGTTTAGTTGGATAACTTTTGTAGTTGCTGGGTTTTTGGCTGTTTGGCTTTGGATGACAGCTGACTAGAATAAAGAAACCTATTACTTTTAATAAAGGAGATTATACTCTTACCTGGGAAAGTTTTAAATAAGGCATTTCTCTTTTAAATAACATGGCAACTGAAGATCAAGTAATAGAAGTACTTAGCAAGATAAATGATCCTGAAATTCAACTGGATGTATATACTTTAGGCTTAATATATGAGGTAAAAGCAATTGATGAAAATAATTTTTATATAAAAATGACATTTACAACCCCAACATGCCCTTACGGGCCTATGCTGGTAGAAGAGATAAAGACAAAGATTGAAGAGGAACTTAAGGCAAAGGTCGATATTGAGATTACATTTAATCCTCCGTGGCAGCCTAGCGATGAATTAAGATCTATTCTTGGGGTTTAGTAAAATATTCTAAAAATTAATCATATGTTGATACTATGAAAATAGATCCAAGATATAAAAAAATATTTGAAGAATCTAAAAAGGCTGACATATCAAGAGCGTTAGACCTTAATATGAACCTAGAGGTTGTTATAAATCCAAACATATCAGTATCGGATTTTTTAGAAGAATTTTTTGCAAGAGAAGTGATTAATTATGGTTCAAAAAAAGGAATAAAATGGTATCAAAAAATGGCAAATATTACGGTAAGAGAAATGGGTCTAGATAAATATGCTAATTTATCAATAATGGAATGCTGCCAAAAAGGAGAATATAAAGTTCTTTGAGAGGATTTAATTGTGAAAGCTATATCTTTAATCAGCGGGGGTTTTGACAGCGCTGTTTCTTCTGATATTGCTAAAAAGGATTATGATATTGTTGGATTGCATTTTACTTTAGAGCCAATAACAGACAATAAGACTATGGTAAAAAGCAGTGAAATTTCTAAAAAAGTTGGGATAAAAAAGATATATACAATTAAAGCTGGAAGTTATTTTGCTGATATTGCCAAGAAATGCAGGCATGAATTATATTTTGTTTTGAGCAAAAGATTTATGATTAAAACAGCGGAAAAGATAGCTGAAAAGGAAAAGGCAAAGGCTATTATTACAGGAGAAAACTTGGCTCAGGTTTCTAGCCAGACATTGAGCAATTTGGCAAATATTCAAAAGGCTACAAAACTTGAATTGATAAGGCCTTTGTTATGCTATGACAAGATTGAAATCATAGAATATGCAAAGAAAATAAAAACATTTGATATTTCAAAAGGACCTGAAATATGCGATCTATTAGGGCCAAGACATCCGGCGACTAAATCAGAAATAAATGAAATTTTAAAAGAAGAGAAAAAGTTAAATATTGATAAACTTGTAAGAGAAGCTGTGAAAAATGCCAAAATTAAGAGTTTTCATTGAAAGGGAAAATAAAAATATTGATGTAGAAGCTATGGATATTAAGGATTTAATGAAAAAATTAAATCTAAATCCTGAGACTGTTTTAATTTCTAGAAATAATGAATTGATAACAGATGATATTAATCTAGAAGATAATGATGAGATAAAATTTCTAAGTGTTATAAGCGGGGGTTAAAGTTATAAGGTAGACAGGCAAAACTTTATATATTATAAATGCCCTTTAATAAAATGTCAACATCAATAGAAACAATACATCAAGAATTAGTAGATATAAAGAAGGATATGGCTTTTATCAAGCATGTTCTTAGTGAGGATTTTGAATTGAGTGAAAAAGCAAAGAGAGCCATAAGGATCGCAAGGAAAACTCCAGAAAAGAAGTATATAGACTTAAAAAATGTATGAAGTAAAGTTGCATCCAAATGTAGTTAGATTTCTAAAAAAGTGTGAAACTCAATTAAAAGAAAGAATAAAAAGCAAATTGGAACAAGTAAAAGAAGATCCATTTAGATATCTAGAACATTATGAAGGACAAGATTTTTATAAGTTAAGGATTGGCGATTATAGGGCTTTGGTTGATGTTGACCAAAAGAGAGAAATTTTATTCATAAGACATTTGGATCATAGAAAGAATATCTACAAAAAATAGTCTAGAGTAATATTGAGATCAAATAAAGTAGTTATAAATTAACTACCATAAATCATTCTTGTTATAACATCATTATATGCTACCCAGCCCATAAACATTGCAAAACCTAACATCAATACAAAGAAAAGGATTATTAGAACTTGAACGCCTAGAACTAGGTTATTCAGCTTTCTATTGGTTTCTTCTAAATGGGTCTGGGAGAAACCATAAAGGGTGTTACCATCATCATCCTTATAGCTTATAGGCTTCTTTTTTTGAATTTTTTTAGGTTCTGGCATGTTTATTATAATAGATTATGATATTTAAACATTTTTATTTCTGAATGGTGGTTTTTAAGGATATACTTAGAAATATTTATAATAAGTATTGATAATTTAGTTGGATGAAGGTATATCTAAAGACCTATGGATGCCAGGCAAATGTTTCTGACTCAGAGGCAATAGCCGGCATATTAAAGCAAAAAAACCATGAGTTAGTTGATAATATAGAGAATGCTGATGTTGTCATAGCCAATACCTGTTCTGTCAAGTCTAAAACTCAAAATAAGATTTTGAGTTTTCTAAAAAGCGTTCCTAAGGATAAAAAACTGGCTGTTGGGGGATGCTTGACTAAAACAATAGACATAAGAAAATATGCTGATGTTGATGTTGTTTTTGATACTAACTCTATATTAAAAGTTCCTGGATTGATTGAAACTGGAAAAGACAGCTTTTCTGGGGTAAAAGAAGAAAGATTAAATGTTCCTATGATTAGAAGCAAAAAAGACATAGGAATAATTGTTATTGAGCAAGGATGTACAAGTAATTGTAGTTTTTGCGCTACAAAACTCGCAAGGGGAAATTTAAAGTCTTATAGGATTGGGGACATTAAAAGGGCTATGGAAAAGGCTTTAGACGATGGCTGCAAGAAAATATATCTTTCTGGCCAAGATACTGGGTGTTATGGATTTGACATTAAAACAAGCTTGCCAGAATTATTAAAAGAACTAACAAGTATTAATGGAGATTATAAAATAAGAATAGGCATGATGAACCCCTGGCATATAAAAAAGATATTAAATAAATTGATTGAGGCTTATAAAAATGAAAAAATAATGAAGTTTTTGCATATCCCAGTTCAAAGTGGGAGTGAGAAGGTTGTTAAGGATATGAAAAGAATACATTCTGTAAATGACTTTAAGGAAATAGTTTATAGATTCAGGAATGAATTTCATGATATAAGTATTGCAACAGATATAATAGTTGGATATCCTAGCGAGACTGAAGAAGACTTTGAAAAAACCTTAAATCTAATTAGGGAGATAAAGCCAGAAGTCTTGAACATTTCTATGTACAGCATAAGACAAGGGACTTATTCTTCAAATTTAAAACCATTAAAGACTGAGGAAGTAAAAAGAAGGTCTAAAATACTAACAGAAGAATATAAAAAAATAAGGGAAGAAATTAAAGCTTTGAGGCAATCTTGCTTGCCTGAGGCAGATTCTTCCATGTTTCATTAAACAAGTTGTTCAAGGCGTTTGCAAAATATGGGGTGTTAATCCAGACACCAACATCATAGGTTGGATGAACTGTTTTATCATCCATAGCCATGAACATAAGATTCTTATCGTCAACTATTGCAAACCTGGCATTTACATCTTCTAGATGCCTAACATCTGCTATCTTGCTTAATTCTTTTGCAGCATCCATTGATTCCTTTGTTATTGGAGCTGCAACTCTTATCTTTATGCCTTTCTTGTTTAATCTTTCAAGCTCTGGCTTTAAGGCTTCCATTTTTCTTAACAAGCCTTTGGAGGTTGTTACTATGGTTATATTTTTTTGAGCCCCTTTTATCATGGTCTCAAGATGGGTATAGACATTATGCCTTCCCCTTATTGCTCCAGATAAATCACTTGGCTCTACAAACTCTATGCCTTCTTTATGCAAGCTATCAAGCTCTTTTAGAACATCGCTGCCTTTTAGCTCTTCAAGTCTTTTAACTCGATCATCAGAATCTCGCCTTACTCCTTTTTTTACCCTTTCTACAACTTCTTTTGGCTCAACAGTTAAATATTTTATAGGCTTGCCTAGTTTCATTACGACAAAGCCTTTTTTCTCAAGGCTTTCTAAGATATCATAAGCCCTGCTTCTTGGCACATTGCCTATGTCGCTTAATTCGCCGGCTGTTGAAACACCTCTAGAAAGTAATGCTGTCCAAATCCTGGCTTCGTATAAATTTAAACCGAAAGCTCTCCTTAACTTATTTAAAAATTCTTCTTTAACAATCATTAATTACCCCTCCTCTTTTACCCCTTTTTTATATTTTAATTTAACTTCATATATGAAGATAAACTTTCACCAAAACAAAATGGAAACTATACTTAGATAGTAAAAACCCCCCTATATAAAGATTATTATTTTTAAAGCACTATGTTTATTTATAGATTATTTTCTTATTTTTATTATCTTTTTTGTTTTTTGTATAATCTTTTAACATCTTCTAAAGTATTTATATCCCTTAACAACTTATCCATTGTACGTAATTGGATAATTCTTGGAAACCTTAATGCAAAACCACTTTCATATGTTGGGGATTTTTGTATTTCTGCATAACCTACTTCAATCACTATTTTTGGCTTTATTCTTACATATCGGCCTTTTTCTTCTAAAATATTGGGTTTAAGCAATTTCGTTAATTGGTTAAAACTCAGGCCTAGTTCGTCTTTTTCCTTGCCGCCTGTTGAAACCTTACCTATTTCCAAGAACTTATCTTCTTTTCTACAAGAAACATAAAAACTGCTTAACCAACTAGATCTTTTTCCAGTGCCCCATTCAGCTGCTGTAATAACCAAATCCAGGTTTTCAACTTCTGGCTTTATTTTTACTCCGTTGCCTACTCTACTTCCTGGTTTATATATTGCATCGAGGTTTTTAGCCATGACTCCCTCTTCGCCTTTTGAAATGCTTTCCTTGAAAAAATTTTCTGCTTCTTTTACATCCGAGGTTATTAATTGTTTTGCAATCTTTATTTTCTTATCTATATTTTTTGGAATAATTGTTTCTAATATATTGCGTCTTTTTCTAAACGGCTCATTGATAATACTTTTGCCATTGAAGTAAAGGACATCAAAGGCGTTTAATTCAACAGGATATTTTTCAGATATTTCTTTGATATCATATTTTCTTTTTATTCTTTGAGAAATAGCCTGAAATGGCAGATACTTTCCTGTTTTTTTATCAAAGCCAACTGCTTCTGCATCAAGAATAAAATCTTTTCCTTTTGTATTATGTTTTACTGAATCAATTACTTCTGGAAACTGCTTTGTGACATTTTCTTGCCTTCTAGTAAACAAAATAATTTCATTGTCTTTTTTATGTATGCAGAGCCTAAAACCATCGAATTTATACTCAAAGGCAGCTGGTTTTCCAACTGTGTTAAAGGCATCTTCTATGTCTTTTGCTTTTTGGTATAACATAACATTTACTGGCTTGCCGACTTCTAAAGAAGTATGCTCAAGCGTTTTTATTCCTTTTTTAGCCATAATTGCAACTTGAGAAAAATCACTTTTTAGATCATAGGCATTTTGAACTAAATCAATGTATTTTTTGTATGATTCTTTATCTGTATCTAAAATATTCTCTTCCTTATTATAATTTAATTTTATTTCTTTTTCAAAAAATGCCCAGACTATTGCATCC
>JACQNI010000039.1 GCA_016203135.1 Candidatus Woesearchaeota archaeon | reverse complement strand
ATTTTAAAAATGAAAAAAAGTGAAATTAAAAAAAAAAGGGTTATAGAAACTTATAGTATAGATTCTGAAGGGTTAAAAGTAAATGTTTTGATAGCAAGCAAAGAAAAGCAAATTCCGACATACAAGTTAATTTTTCCCATAATTAATCCTGCAACAGAAGCCGTAATGGATGAAGTAAAACAAGAACTAGTAACAGAAGTAAACATAACCACAACAGAAATACTAGATCCAACAATAATTAACACATTAAGAAAAAAATTCAAGGAAAAATCTAGTGCGGTAATATCAAAATACTTGCCAAGAATTAATGAAAAAACAAAAGATTTCTTGATAAGTATGATGCTTAATGAAATGCTTGGTTTAGATAAAATAGAGATTCTTTTGAATGATCCAAATTTAGAAGAGATTGTGATAAATTCAGCAAATGAGTCAATAAGGGTTTATCACAAAAAACATGGTTGGCTTGAAACTAACATAAAACCAGTAACAGAAGCCCAGATTCAAAATTATGCCAACATTATTGCCAGAAGGGTTGGAAGACAAGTAACTACATTAAATCCACTGCTTGACGCTCATCTTGTTACTGGTGATAGGGCAAATGCCGTTCTTTATCCGGTTTCAACAAAAGGACATGCATTAACAATAAGAAAGTTTGCCAGAGATCCGTGGACAGTTATAGATTTGATAAAAAATAAAACTTGCCCTTCAGACATATTTGCAATGATATGGTTGGCAATCCAATATGAAATGACAATAATAATAAGCGGCGGCACAGGAAGCGGCAAAACTACTTTATTAAATGTATGCATGCCATTCATTCCAATAAACCATAGAATTGTTTCCATAGAGCAAACACGAGAGTTGCAACTTCCTAAGTATTTGCATTGGGTTCCTTTAACAATAAGGCAACCAAGCCAAGAAGGAAAAGGAGAAGTAACAATGTTAGATCTATTGATAAATTCATTAAGAATGAGGCCAGATAGAATTGTTCTTGGAGAAATTAGAACAAAAGAAGAGGCAGAGGTTTTGTTTGAAGCAATGCATACTGGTCATAGTGTTTATGCTACTTTGCATGCAGACAATGTTAGCGAAACAATAAGAAGATTAGTAAATCCACCAATAAGCGTCCCAGCAAATCTCTTAACAGCAGTAAACCTAAACTTAGTGGCATTCAGAGACAGAAGAACAAACATCAGAAGAATATACCAAATAGGAGAGTTTATTGGCTCTGAAGATGAAGAAAAAATTAGTGTAAAGCCTAATATTATATACAGATGGAAGCCTACAACCGATACAATAGTGCAGCATTCAAGTAGCTTGAGATTATTTGAAGAATTAAGCAGACATACTGGATTAACAAATAAAGAGATAAACTCAGACATTGCAGAAAAGAAAAAAATACTGGATTTTATGGTTAAGAATAATATAAGAGATTCTGAATCTGTAGGACAAACCATTATGAATTACTATCTTAATAATAAAAACATTTTTAAAAAACAAAAATGAATCAAAAAATACCTTTCTCGATAATTCCATTTAATTCATTAAAAAATATTTCAAAGCCATTCGGTATAATTTCTAGAAAACTAGAGAAATTATTTCCTAACTTAAAATTTTATTTGGAATCTGCTGAAATAAAAGTTGATTCAGTTGATTACATTAATATGTGTCTTTTAGCTACTTTTACATTTTATATTTTTATCTCATTGGTGATTTTAACCCTTTTATTCGTATTTGAAACAGAAAACTATGCTATTTCCTGGGTAATTGCCATACCTCTAGCCATATTTGTTTTAATACAGCAGTTTATGTATCCAAGAATACTTTCAAACAGAAAAATAAGAAACATAGAAAGGAACCTGCTTCCGGCATTGCAGCATATATTGATAAACATTAATTCTAGTGTTCCATTATTCAATACCCTAGTTTCTATAGCAGCCGAAGATTTTGGAGAGATATCTAAGGAATTTAAAAAAGCCATTAAAAAGATTAATGCAGGAGAGCCTCAATTAGATGTCCTGAATAAAATGGCTGATGATAATCCCTCTTTATTTTTTCGTAGAGCTATATGGCAGCTAGTTAATGGCATGAAATCTGGCGCAGATATATCAACAGTTATATCAGATATAATATCAGCATTATCAGAAGAACAATTAATACAAATAGAAAACTATGGTAACAAGCTAAGGTCTTTGGCCATGTTTTACATGATGATTGCCATAATTTTACCATCATTAGGTATGACTTTTCTAATTGTCATATCATCCTTCATAGGAACTTCAGAAACCACTGCTAAAATAATATTTTGGGCCTTATATGGATTCATTATATTTGTTCAGTTTATGTTTTTAGGCATGGTAAAATCAATAAGGCCAAGTTTGCTTGGAAGTGAAAATGTATAGGTTATTTTCATATCTGTATCCAAAAAATGTAAGAGAAAAGTACTCAAGTTTACTTAGATATACTGATATTAAGACAGATCCATTAAAATTCTTAGGATTTGCTATCCTTTTTGGATTTGGGATAAGCTTAGCATTCAGCTTTTTAATTTCAGGCTTATTTAAATATCCAATATGGATAATCCTAATAATATCTTTTTTAACAACACAGGCTTCAATATATTTCTTTTTATCTCTTAAGGTTGATGCAAGAGCTAAAGCTGTTGAAGAAATATTGCCTGATGCATTACAGTTAATGGCTTCTAATTTAAAAGCGGGATTAACAACAGAAAAAGCGTTATTACTTGCCGCTAGACCAGAATTTGGCCCTTTCAAAGATGAATTAAACAAAGTCGGTAAAGAAATCACAATGGGTAAAGATATAACCGAAGTTCTTCTTGGCATGACGAAAAGAATAAAATCAGAGGTATTGGAAAAAACTATTATGTTAATTGTATCTGGAATAAACTCAGGCGGAGAATTAGCTGATTTATTAGAGCACACAGCAAAAAACTTAAGGCTAAAACATATCATAGATCAAAAAGTAAGATCTGGTGTTTTGATGTACGTCATTTTTATATTCATTGCAATATGTTTTGGGGCTCCAATTTTGTTTGGTCTATCTTCCTATCTTGTTGATGTTCTGTTTACTCAGTTTTCTCAATTAGCTTTAGTGGAAATTCCGTCGACTGTTTCTATGCCCTTTTCAATATCTGGGATTGCTATAAAGCAAGATTTCATAATTAAATATTCAATAGTATCATTGATATCTACATCAATACTAGGCTCATTTGTACTAGGATTAATAAGTAAAGGCAGGGAAAATGCTGGGGTAAAATTCATACCTTTATTCATAATTCTTACTGTATCATTGTTTTTTTTGGTAAGGTTTTTTATGAAAATAACCTTAGGTGGATTGTTTGGAGCTTAAAATTATCATTATGAAAAAGAAAAATTATATATACCAAAACAAAGGATTTTATCTATATGATAAGCAAAGAAAATAAAAAAAAATTAATTGAACTGAAAGAATATGTGGCTTTAGCAACAATCAATAGTAAATATAATAATGCAAACATTGAGTTAATAAAATACATGACTGGAGAAGTTAAAAGTCCAGGTGTATATGTTACTCTAAATAAACCATTTAAAACAATAGAATCAGATTTAAAAAATTCAAAGGTGGATACAAGGATCATAATCTTTATAGATGCTGTAACAAAAACCGTCGGAGGAGAAATTAAAAAAATAGACCAGTGTTTGTTTATTGGTAGCCCAGAAAATTTAAGTGATATATCTATTGCAATGGATCAAGCAATAACTAGTCTTAAAGGAAAAGATAAATTTTTATTTTTCGATAGCTTAAATACATTATTACTTTATAACACTGCAGAAACGGTTGCAAGATTCATACATTTTTTAGCTGGAAAAATGAGAATATGGAAGGTAAAAGGCATAATAATTTCACTGGAAAAAAAAGCAAACAAAGAATTGATTGATGAACTTTCACAGTTTTGTGATATAAAGTTCGAAATGTAATAAAAGAGGTGTTAATATATGAATAATATTGTAAAATCTTTAATTGGTATAGTCTCTATTGCTTCTGGTTTATATGTATTATTTAAATTGTCAATAAGCCTAGAATTAGCAGTTGCATTTTTATCCCTTACTTTCGGTGTTTTGGCAATAATATGGACATTGATAGCAAAATATAGTTTATCCCCAGGATCAACGCTAAGAGACTTTACAACCAATTTTTTAGTGGGCATAACATTCCTGCTTATATACAGTTTAACAACAATAATAAGGCAGATAAACTCACCTATACAAAATTTTGTTCCCATAGAATATTTTTTAATAGCAGCCACTTTCTTGCTCTTTGTTATTGCTGCATATCAAATATTATACATAGGAAAACAATTCGGTTTTGAAAAAGAAGCTAAAACCATTAAAAGTATCTTAAGAACTAAGAAGAGAAGGTAATTATCCTTAAAAAAAGAAAGTTCTGCCTATAATTAATGAACCCACTTATTGAACAATCGCTGTTAGGCAAGTCGAACATAGTGAGACCAAAATTCTTACAGAATTTTACATATGACGCAGGTGGCTGGCGAAAAGTATAAAAAGATATAGATTCTTCTGGTTCTTATGGTAGAAGTAACACTTGAACAGGTTAATAAAAATATTCTTGTTTTAAAGCAAGAAATAGATGAAATCAAAGAAATACTGGAAGAGTCTAGGCTGGAATTTACTGAAGAAGTAAAAGCACAGATTGAAGAATCAAGAAAGAGGCCAACTTCTGAATTTAAATCACAGGAAGAGATCGAGAAAAAGTTCTTATGAAATTTGAGGTGAGATACGATCCAAAAGCAGAGAAACAGTTAAATAAACTACAGAGAGATGTTGCAAAAAGAATCATCAACAAAATGCGTCAAGTAAGCGAAACAGGACATGGTATTGAAAGAATCGAAATGAACCTTATGGTTATAAGATCAGGGTAGGTAATTATAGGGTTCTAGTTGATCTGACTTTCAATCCAAATATAATTTGGGTTAGATACGTTGACCATAGAGGTAGAATCTATAAGAGAATATAGTCAGCCACCGAGTAATATGTCGCCTAATCTCTGTTATGTGGCCAGAATGTAATGAAGGCAAAATTCGAATGAAATGAGAATTTTGAGTAAATCTTTGGCGCCCGTTAGATATATAAAGAAGTAAAAAATTAATATTTCTATGACAGAAACAATAACCATAAATAAAATATATGAAGAACTAAAATTAATAGAGAGAAATATGGTCACGAAGGATGAAATGGAAAGAATGTTAGAAACCATAGAAATAATGTCCAATGAAAATACCATGGAACAGATTAGACAGAGTGAAAAGGACATAAAAGCTGGAAGAGTAAAAGAGGTAAATTCTATGGATGATATTTGATGGCATGGAAAGTAATTAGAACAGACAGATTTTCTGAAGAGTTTAAAAAATTTGAGAAAAATAAAGAATTTTCTGAAGCTTTAGACAAGAAAATCAAAAAGCTAAAAGAAGATCCAAATATTGGAGGGTATTTATCAGGGAAGCTATATGGATATAAGTCTATTAGGTTGCTTAGAAAATTTAGGATTCTATTTAAGATAAATGAATCAGAAAATAAAGTTTACTTAATAGCTATTGACCATAGAGGACATGTTTATGAATAAAGTTATAGGCGCCAAAGATTTATTTCACATAATCGCTGTTAAGTCCCTTTTTCTGAAAGAAAAAGTCGAGAATTGCGAAGCAATTCGGAGAAGTCGCGCCCGAACGATAAAATTATAAATCCTGCTGGGATACTATATTTATGCTTACAACATATGACTTATATGAAAGACCTGGTTACGGCATTGATGTTGGAGATAAAGTGAGGTTTGAATTATTAAGAGGATTGGAATTAAGAACACACGAAGAATTCAAATCGAGAATAGTGGCAAGGTCACAAAATCCAAATTCAAACCGAACGGTAACCGGAACAATTAAAGATTACAAACCTTGGAAACCTAGCGATTTAGAAATTGAAGGCACAATGAGTGACGGTTACCAGTTTAGATTAAGACTGAATCAATGCCGTGATTTACGAATTCTTGAGTGAGGGCGCGATTGGACTTAATTCATGTTAAATTCTCCGAATGAAATGAGGATTCGAACGAAGTGAGAAAGTTCCTTAGCCAAATTCTCTCTATAAATAAAAACATATTGCGAAGGAATTGAATATAATTCATGTTATATTCCCCGAAGGGCTGAAATTTAGTGCAACGTCCCGAAGGGAAATTTCAGAGTTTGCCCCTGAGCGTCTTCCACGAAATAGCTTTCGCCCAATTTGT
>JACQNI010000041.1 GCA_016203135.1 Candidatus Woesearchaeota archaeon | reverse complement strand
CAAGTTATATAGAGTATAAGGCAAAGTTAAAAGGGGTTCCTGTAATCAAAGTATCTGAAGTAAATACATCTAAAACTTGTAATGTCTGTGGCATTACTGGCAAGAGAACTAAGAATTGGTTTGTTTGTGATTGTGGTTATGAAGATAATGCAGATAGAAATGCAGCCTTTAATATAGGCAAACGGGGTCTCAGCTATATGCTAAGATCAGGGGTAAATGCTTTTGCCCAAAGTTCATCTTTGAATGAACAAGTGCATACCTTAAATAATGTGCAAGTTTGTAATTTGCATTAAAGGGGATTAATTTATGTGCAAAGCTCTTTTATGAATATACAGAAAATCTAGATGGTTCGCACATTATAACCATTAATGCATCTTGATTTAATTCTTTTGTCTTCCTTAATGTTTCAAGATCTGTTTCTGAAGCTAGACATCTTTTATATGGATGGCTATGCAATATTATTAATGTATCTTGGGAGCAAGGCTCAAATGAAACATGGGTCAATGATCGAGAATAGATTTTTGGTTCGTAAAGAGAGTTTATATCATATATTGTTTTATCTGCTATTGATTTTTTTCCAGATAAACAAGCACTGAATTCAGTTTTTTGATTGTTAAAATAAATTTCTTGCAATAAACTAAAAGAATCATCACTAAAAACTATTGAAATATTATCTAGGTTTATTGTGTTATTCAGAATTGGTTTTGATTCAAGACGACTAGAGATTATGTCAAATAAAGGAAAACTGTAGAAGTAAGAAACCATTAAAATCAATAAGAAAAAAGCTAGGAAAATAACAATAACTTTCTTTATTTTTGAGGGTTTTTTATCTAGTAACTCTTGCTCGTTTATATCTGAAAGATCCTTGAATATTTTTTCGTCCATTATAAAAGAGCCTCAACCGGGATTCGAACCCGGGACCTTTACCTTACCAAGGTAACGTTCTACCAGTCTGAACTATCGAGGCATTAAATAAAAAAAGCTAGAGAATTTAAAAAGATATTGATGTGGGAGACAGGATTTGAACCTGCGTAGGCACTAAGCCACAGGATTTCTAATCATTGTCTTTCTATTTTACAATGAAGGAAAGACTGAGCTTAAGTATGGCAATAAGTTATACAATAACTTATTCCTGCCCGTTGGCTGCAGACCTTTTGGGCCTATTCCAGACTCCGGCACTCCCACATAAAGAAAATTTAAGAATATAGATATATAAAGTTTTGGTAGGTAGATATTATAAAATCAAAATCAATATAAATTTATTGCTAGTATCTATTATGTTAGGATTTAGATAATCTAACTTTTTAAAGATTTATAAAATAAGCGCGATAAAATGGCTTGGAATTGGTTTTCATTTATAATTGGGATTATTGTAATTCCTGTATTAGTAGCTTTAGCTTTTTTATTATTGGTAATATACTTGAAAATTAAAAACAATCTTGAGGTAAAAAGAAGAGAAGAAAGAACCCAGAAAAAAGAAATTGAACAGGCCAATGAAGAGGCTAAATATATGAATCCTGTTAAAGACATACCAATAATTACAAGAGATGAGTTAAAGAAGTCTATTGATGAGAGTAAGAATCATGTCTTGATTGATGTCAGAAATGAAGACGAGTTAAAATATGGAATGATACCAACTGCAAAAAACATACCAATGCCAGAACTACAAACAGCTTTTGAATTGGATGATGAGGAATTTAAAATAAAATATAATTTTGAAAAGCCCAAAAAAACAGATGACTTGATATTTTATTGCAGAAGCGGGAATAGAAGCAGGGAGATAACAAGGACTATGGTAAGCAAGGGATTTAACGCAAGAAATTACAAGGGAAGCACTTTGGAATGGGCTGAGATTGATGATAATGTCAAGAAATATTATCATTAATTTCTGGCATGCGATGGGGAGGTAGAAAGTTCACTTCTTCTATAAATCTATATATGTATGTGCACAATAAACCGAAATGTTTATATAGTCTGTGCACACACGGTATTATGTGGCGTATATAGAAACAATAAAGCGGAATGATAAGGAGTATTACTACCTTACAAAAAACGTAAGGCTCAGCTTAAACAAATGGAAAAAAATAAGAATTTTCTTAGGAGATAAAAAACCTTCAAAAGAAGAACTGAAAGAACGGGCTAAAGAGATAGAAGATAAAGCAAAACCATTCTTGAAATTATCAAATTACGCTTACCTTTCAGAGCATGACGCAGAAACCCTGCAGGATTTAAAAGAGAGTTATAGTGCATGGCTTAAGCATATCCCAAAAAGTGTAAAAGAAAAATTGAATGAGGATTTCGTAATTCGCTTTACTTACCATAGCAATGCAATTGAAGGCAACAGACTAACATTAAGGCAGACAGCCCTTATCTTGAAAGATAAAGTGATTCCTTCTGGGATAAGGGCAGAGGATTACAATGAAGCAATAAATGGAAAAGAATCTTTGGATTATATCAAAAATTACAAAGGGGATTTGAATACAAAATTCCTTGAGAAGATTAATGGCATTCTTACAAAAAATACTGGTGTAGTCTATAGTGGAAGAATAAGATTCTTTGATGTGCAAATCCAAGGCTCAACACATGTTCCGCCATCTTACACAGAAGTCAAAAAACACATGCTTAACTTCTTTAAATGGTATAATATAAATAAAAATAAGCTGCATCCTTTTGAGTTAGCTACAATAATTCATGCAAAATTAACCTGGATACATCCGTTTGAAGATGGGAATGGTAGAACTGCAAGAGCAATTATGAACTTTATTCTAATGAAAAAAGGTTTTCCGATGTTTTTTATCCCATTTGAAAAGAGAGAACAATATTACAAATCATTAGACATTGCTGACAAAGGTGATTACAAAGAGTACATCTCCATAATCTTGCAATTAATCATTGATCAAATAAGAAGCTATAGCCCTAGGAAAAAAGAATAAACCATATATTATGTGCATTTTTTCTCATAGGTTAAGATTAGATCTTTATTTTTCTTGCTGTGATTAGAGTTTAAAACACGTTTTTTTGCTGAACCATGCCTTTCCTCAAACTTATGAATATCTTTATTTTTGTCCCTCATAGGCTCTCCTAAGCTTTTATCGTATTTAAGTTAACGCCTATGTTAGTGGAACATTTGTAAAGAGCCTCTGACAGGATTTGAACCTGTGACTTCTGTCTTACGAGGACAGCGCTCCATTGTCCAATAAGGATTCCACCCTTATCAACCTATTCTATCCTTATTTCCAGACTGAGCTACAGAGGCTTAAAGTTTGCTTTTTAATTCTTCTATTGAAAATTTCTTCTGGCAATTATTGCAGACTGGTTTTTTAGCTATATAAGTTCCTTTTAATTTATTTAGAAACATTTCCTCTATTTTTTCCTTGCATATAGAGCATTTTACCATAGATAAGAGCTATATAATGGATTTAATTATTTTTCTAAAAGATATTTTATAGCATAAGATAGTTTAAATATCCTGAATGTCGGTTTAACCTGATGAAGTTAGCTTTTATTGGGGCTCATAAAACTGGAAAAACTGAACTCGCTGAAAGAATTTATACTTATTTTTCTGAAATACCTCATCCAATATACCTTGTAAAAAATATTGCTGGAGAAATTGAAAAAACAGAGGGCATTAACTTATTGAAGCAATCTACTAGGCAAATTCAAGAAAGAATATTGGAAAAGCAGATTATTCAAGAGATTCAGTTTGCTGCATCATTAGACTATTGGGACATAATAAGTGATGGGGCTCCATTGAGTCATTATGCCTATTTCAGAGGGATAGAAAGAGAAAAAGAAAATGAAGATAAAAATAATGGAAAATACTGGGACAGTTTAGATAATATAGTTAAGGCTTGGATGTATAGTTATAATAAAATCTTCAAGCTAGATCCAAGACAAAGGGCAGATGACAGCATAATTAAAATCGATATAGAAATTAATAATCTTTTAAAAAGATTTGATATAAGACATGTAAGGCTTTATGATAAAGATAGGCTTAATTGGGAAAATATTGTGAAAAAAGAACTTGGATCTTTTCTATAGGAAAAGAAGGTTTTAGATTATAACAATACTTATAAAGAAATTAAATATTTCTACAATATATTGTCTTAATTTTTTATAAGACCACAATATATTGTGTTTATCAATGAAATGTATATATTGCAACCAAGATACAAGGGTAATAGACAGCAGATATAATGAATCTGTAATAAGAAGAAGACGAGAATGTCTGAAATGCAAGCAGAGATTTACAACATATGAACGAGCGAGCTTGGATTTAAACATAATAAAAAAAGACGGCAGAAGGGAATTGTTTAACCGAGAAAAATTAAAAGTTGGTTTTATTAAGGCTTGCGAGAAAAGACCAGTAAGTCTGGAAAAAATAAATGATGCTGTTGATTACATCGAAAAGAGCTTAAGAAAACTTGGAAAAAAGGAAGTTAAGTCAAAGTTTATTGGCGATAAAGTCATGCAGAAGCTGAAAAGTTTAGACAATATTGCTTACATAAGGTTTGCTTCTGTTTACAAGGAGTTTAAGGATTTGGATGATTTCAAGGAAGAGGTTAAAAAACTGAGGTAAAATGGCTATTTCAATAAACTCGGTTAAATCAAAAGATTACGACAGAATTGAAGATACTCTTGGGATTTATGATAATTCTATCAACCTTAAATGGCAAACAATGCCGGATTATGTTAAGGAAGCAAGAATAAAAAGACTTGAAAATGAGGATAATTTAGCTTATGACGATATACTTCTTAGTAAATGGGGCAGAAAGCATGTTGAAAGTAATAAGTATATAGAAACACCAGAAATGGTTTTTTATAGGGTATCTCTTTCTATAGCTAAAGGTTTAGTTGAGAAAGATCCATTATTAGATTATGAGAGTATAGTTAGATCTACCTTTGATAAATTTATAAATAGAGAAATTTTTCCTAATACTCCATATATGGCTAATGCAGGTCATAAGTATATGGCTGATATTGTTAAAAGAGAGTTGGAAAAAGTCAATAACAAAGATAAAAAAACATTAGACAATTTGTTGCAAGACCTGGAGAGCGAGTATTCTCAACTTCCACAATCTTTTGCATGTTTTGTTCTGGATATGTACGATAGTAGAGATAGTATATTTGATACTTTAAGGAATGCTGCTGAAATACAAGCTTTAACTGGTGGGACTGGATTTAATTTTAGTAATTTAAGACCAGCCAATGAAGCTATAAGGGGAACAGGAGGATATACAGATGGCCCTATAAGTTTTATGGCTGCTTATTCATGGATGCTTGGTTTAACTATGAATCAGGGGGGGAAGAGAGAAGGAGCAAATATGTTTATGTTAGATATAGATCATCCAGATATTATGAGATTTATTTATTCTAAGAGGAAAGATGGGGAGATTACTTCTGCCAACATATCTGTTGCTGGAACGCACAAATTTTTTAAAGCTGTTAGAAGCAAGGATGATTTAGACTCTTATTACTTATTAAAAAATCCCCATTATAATCCGAGATTAAGACCTGAAGTGACTAGATTCTATTCTGGTAGGCAATTAGAAAAATCATTGGAAACTGCAGAAAAAATGAATAAAAAGGCTAAAGTTTCTATCAAATTAGCTAATGATGGATTAGGTGTTCTATCTCCGTTTCTTCCAGAGGGTTTGGAAAAAGATTATGAACTCATAGGGAAGGTTATATCTGATAGAGATGAACTTAAACACATACAACCAGATCTTTCTGATGGACAGTTAGAGCAATTGATAGAAAAAGGCGAGGGCGGGATTGCTTTTAATGCTAAAAAAATTATGAAACATATTGCTTATGGCGCTTGGTTTAATGGGGAACCAGGGATGATTTATTTAGATCATATAAACGATCAAAATCCTACCCACCCCAGACATTATTTAAATTATTTGAAAAAAAAGAGTCCAGATAAGGGTTTGGATGAATTGGTAGGACACATAAATGAAGTTGATAAAGAAGGTAGGTTGATAAACTTACCAATTGGGATTGGACTTATAAAAGCAACAAATCCTTGTGGTGAAAAGCCTTTGCTTGGGAATGAAGCCTGCGTTTTAGGCCATACAAATTGGGATACTTTTTTAGATCAGGTTAAAGGTGAAGTTTCTACATATAAAATAAATTGGGATAAAGTGGATGAAAATACAAGATTAATGTATGAAATTTTGGACAATGCTATAGATCAAAATCATTTTACAAATTCTAATATAGAATCAGTACAAAAGAGTAATAGAAAAATTGGAGTCGGATTTTTGGGTTTAGCTTATTTACTTATGAAAATGGAAGTTGCTTATGATTCTGATGAAGGCAGGGAACTATCTAAGAAAATTTGGAAGAGACAAACCGATGTAAGTGAAGATGCTTCTAGAAAAAAAGCTGAAAAGTTTGGAACATTTCCAAATTTTGAAATGAGTATGTATGCCGATGGACCTTTGAGAAGAAATGCTATAATTAGAACTTTAGCTCCTACTGGAACAACTGGATTTGCTGCTAAAACAACTGGTGGTTGTGAACCAGAGTATGCTTTAGCTTACACAAGAAAGACAGTCCAAGGAAAAGAGATTGACTTGTTAAATCCTATTCTAGATGAAAAAATAATGAGATACAATATTTTTTATGATCAAGAAAAAGAAAAACGGGAGCTTATGAATTTCATAATGGATAAATCCAAAGGTAATGGTTCTATGCAAGGATTTTTAATTAATAGACAGCAACAAGAAAGTGAGGAATCTTATAGAAAAAGACAAGAAAATTTATCTAAGGTAAAGAGTTTTATGAAGACTGCTAATGATATATCTCCTGAAGACCATATAAAGATGCAAGCTGTAATACAGGAGTATACTGATGATGCTATAAGTAAGACAATAAACTTTGATAAAAATGCTACTTTAGAAGATGTTGAAAGGGCATATCTTCTTGCAGATGAGTTAAAAATTAAAGGAACTACTTTTTATAGGGATGGTACAAGAAAGGATCAACCAATAGAAGTTAGAGGTTTAAATAAAAAACAACAGAGTGATTCTAATGAAGTTGGTAGTGAGAGCACATTAGAAAAATTGATTGCTAATAAAAATCGAATACTTCCTAGGAAGTTGCCTGAAATACAGCCAGCATTAAGAATAAGGCAAAAAACCCCCTTTGGGAATATGCATGTTTTTATTGGAGTAGATCCGCATTCTAATGAAGAAGTGGAAGTTTATGCTCAGGTGGGAAAATCTGGGCAGATTGTTGGTGCAGATCTTGAAGGAATTGGGAGGCTTGCGTCAACTTTATTAAGAAGTTTTGGCGGCATAGATACTATAATTGGGCAGCTTGAGGGAATAGGTTCTGATGCAGCAATGCCTTCTAGGGAGGGGGGGATAAAATCTTTACCAGATGGATTAGCAACCGCACTTAAAAGATACAAAGAAGTAAGAGATAAATATGGTCTAAAAAATTTATTGCTGGGAGAAATTAGTGATGATAACTTGAATGAAATTGCTGATAAAATGAGAACTTTAGCAGATGATAGAAATAATCTTCACCTGATTGGTGTAAGGTGTCCTAACCCTGATTGTGAAAAAGGGGAATTAGTTATGCAAGAAGGTTGCGAACATTGCACTATTTGTGGATATACTAAATGTTAACTTTTTCCAGAACTTCCAAAACCTTTTTCTCCTCTTGTAGTTTCTGAAAGATTTGAATCTTCAATAATATTTACTAAGGTATAAGGAGAAATAATCATTTGAGCTATTCTGTCATTTTTTTTAATAGTTTGACTAAAAATTTGATTAAGGTTAATAACTACAACACCAATCTCTCCTCTATAATTTTCATCTATGACTCCTGCTAGATTATGCAATCCTTGATTTAAAGCAATGCCGCTTCTGTCTCTTATACTTCCCCAATATCCTTTTGGTATTTCTACTTGGATTCCGGTTTTAACAAGTATTCTTTCTCCTGGCTTAATCTCATAACTTTCTTGTTCTATATCTTTTTTTATAGCGTCTAAATTAATAGTAAACCTACCAGAAGCTCGTAACTCTATTGCTGCATCGCCTTCTCTTGAGTAACTTATTGGACTTAGATCTTTAACAAGATATTTTACTTTTAGAATAGGATTCATATTAATTTTTTTCTTTAACTATTATTTAAGCATTATTGTGACATAAGAAAGATTTAAAAGTTTATAAGTTAAGGCATATATATGGAAGAAATGAAGATAAGCAAGGACATGACCATAGTTCAGGTATTTCAAATGTATCCACATAGGGTTACAAGGCTTGCACAAATAATGACAAGCCATGGACTGCATTGTGTTGGCTGTCATGTTTCTGCATATGAAACAATAGAGCAGGGATTAATTGGACATGGGATGAATGAAGAAAAACTAAATACTTTGCTTAAAGAACTAAACAAGGCTATTGAAAAGGACTAACTTTTTCTTTATGGTATACATAGCTAGATATGGAGAAATCGGCACTAAAGGCAAAAACAGGAATTTTTTTGAGAAAAAATTAGTAGAAAACATAAGATTACAACTCATAAAAAATAAAAAGACTTTTGAGAAAATAAAAAGGGTAAGGGGAAGGATATTAGTTTACTCTGATGATAATCTTGACATCTTGAAATATGTTTTTGGAATGGTTTCTTTCAGCAAGGCTGTTGAAACAGATCTTGATATTGAAGGAATTAAAAAGATTGCTTTAAAATTGTACAAAGGAAAAATATTTAGGGTAACGGCATCAAGACTGGAAAAGAAATTTTTAAGCTCCAAAGAGATAAATCAAACCATTGGAGGATTTATTGTTAAGAAAAAAAAGGCAAAGGTAGATCTAGAAAATCCGCAACAGGAAATATTCATAGAAATATTTAATGACAAGGCATATATTTTTGATCAAAAAATTAAATGCCTTGGGGGCTTGCCAGTAGGGGTTTCTGGAAGAGTTGGAATTATTCTGGAAAATGAAGATTCAATGATTTCTGCTTATCTGATGATGAAGAGGGGATGCAATGTTATTTTCATCAAGAAAAATAATATTGATTTAAAAGACCTAGAAAAAGTTTATCCTTATAGAATTGAAATATTTGATAAAATTCCTGAAGATATAGAAGTAATCGTTTCAAGTGTTTTAAAGGACTATAAAGATAAAATTGTTTTTAATCCAATCTATGGCTATAATGAAGAAAAAATAAAAGAAATAAAGAAATTACTTCATGAACCACATCCATAAAGCAACTACGACAGATATCAAGCCTACTATTATTTGTATCCAAGGTGTGCCGCCTGTTAGATCTGACAACCAAACATATAATTTTGGTATTAAATGCACTAAACCGCCAACCAACAGCAGCAATGACACCCAAACTTTCATACCCTCCATTTTAACCTCCTTTTTAATTATATTTAAGCAGTTAAATCAATATAAAAATATTGCTATTTTTCAAGTTTTTCTATTTTTATAGCAAAGACCGGACAAAAACTTTCTGCTTCTTTGCTTATATCTAAGTCATATTCGTCTATTACCAATTCAAATTTTTTTGTATCTTGGTTGAATTTTGCATTATTTAACTCTGATTTTCCGTCTTTTCCCACAAGGAAAAACTTTTCTGCGACTGAATTACAGGCAAAAGTTCCAACGCAGATTTCTTTGTCGAAAGTTATCTTGTATTTTGCCATAAAATTTGATGTTTAATTTTCTTTATAAGTTTTGCTTTATACCGAAAATCCTTTAGGATTTTATGAGAAAGATTTATTAATTCATAAAAGCATTTAACTATATGAAATTTAAAGAAGCATATTTAGATTATGCTTTATGGTTGGTTGGGCTCATGATTATTATATTATTGGGAATATGGCTGTTTTTAAAATGAGGATTCAAGAAGAATTAATAAACCTAGTAAAAGTTTTATTACTTTTATTTGCACTGTTTATTTTATATCAGCTAATTAAGTTTATTTTTGGAGGTTCCTGAGAAAAAGAAGACTTAATAATAGCCCTTTTAATATTTAATGTCGGGTTGACTGTATCGATAGGCTTAAGTCATTTTGGTTTGAAAGCCAGCCATAAATATTTAGCAAGCCAGTTTACAAACTTGGCAAATGATTTTAAAGAATTATCTAAAGATTTTAGAAAACTAGATTCTGACTTTCGGAGTTTAACTGGAGATTTTAAGACATTAACACATGAATTTAGAATTCATTTAAAAGACCACAATTAATTATTTGCTTTTTACTACTCCATTTTTTGGACATATTTTGTTTAAAATACATCTGCTGCAAAAAGGAACAGGGGCTTTACAAATTTTTCTGCCGTGCTCTATGATCAGATAAGGAAAAGAGCCCCACTGGTTTTTTGGGATTATCTTTGTTAAATCTTTTTCTATCTTATCAGGATTTGTGTTTTTTGTCAATCCTAACCTGAAAGCAAGCCTTTTGACATGGGTGTCTATCGCAATGCCTGAATTGATATCGTAGGCGTTATACAAAACTATGTTTGCTGTCTTTCTTGCAACACCTGGAAGTTTTAACATTTCTTCCATTGTTTTTGGAATATTCCCTTTAAACTGATTTTGAATAATTGTACAAGAATTCTTGATATTCTTTGCTTTATTCCTGTAAAAACCTGTTGATCTTATTTCCTGTTCAAGGGTTTTTATGTCTGCTTTAGAGAAATCTTTTGCTGTTTTATATTTTTCAAATAGTTTTTTAGTAACCTCATTGACTTTTTTATCTGTACATTGTGCACTTAATATTACTGAAACCAAAAGTTGTATATGATTATTATAATTTAATGCTATCTTGGTTTTTGGATAT
>JACQNI010000044.1 GCA_016203135.1 Candidatus Woesearchaeota archaeon | reverse complement strand
TTTAGAAAAATTAATTAAAGATTTAAAGGCTGTTGAAGGAGTAAAAGTATATGAAATAGATAGAAAAAGTAAAAATTTAAAAATTGGATTATCTTTACCCAATGGAAAAGAACTTCCCATCATTCTTGAAACTGAGGTAATAGATGGTTACATAGATTTAAAAAAAGCACCAAAAATTACTCCCCAAAATTTTTTAAAGGTTGCAGAAGTTTTAGGTAATTATGGTTATGCACTACCAAATTATAGATATTTCTAATTCGGATAAATAATTTAATTATCTAGAAGCCTCAGCTTGTCTTTCTAGCTCAGCCTTCTTTGCAATCGCCTGACTTTTATTGTCATTGACATAAGCCTTCATTATCTCATCAGCCAAGGTTTCAGGAATAGTTCTTTTTGATCTAAAAGAAGCATGATAACTTCCTTGGACCATTTGTCTTAAAGCTATATCAATTCTTCTTTGAGGGGAGCATTCAACAGATTGTGGATATCTAGCTCCGCCATATTCAATAGTTGTTATCTCTTCCCTTGGAGCAGCATTCTCTAAAGACTTTATAAAAACCTCAACAGGATTTTTTCCTAGTTTCTTTTCTATTATATCAAATGCCTTGTAAACAGTCTTGTAAACCTTTATTGACTTTCCAGTATTATGCCCAGAGCTTAATCTATGTTTTCTTCCCTTATGGCCAGAAACCATTAATTTATTCATTAATCTTTCAACAATATGATTCTTGGATTTCCAGAACTGAGTTTTTACATTTCTTCCAGAAGTTCTTGGAATCATTAAAGGTCTTATGTTAATATAATCTTTAATTCCAAGATCATGAACTTGAATAGTTTCAGTTTCCCACCTGTTAAATAATTTCATCTTCTGCCCTTCTCTATTTTTCCTCTTGCTAGGGCATTTAAACTCTGGTCATTTACTTTTATTACCTGCCATCTAACCCCAGGAATATCTCCCTTAGCTCTTCCTTTTGTTCCTCCAATGCTTTCAATTATTATTTCATCATGTTCATTTATTAGTTTAATAGCATTATATCCAGGAACAAATGCCTTTACTTGCCTGCCATTTTTTATCAGCTGACATTTTACAGCCTTTCTCATTGCTGAATTGGGTTGTTTAGCTTCTAGTTGAATTTTTTCAAGAACTATTGCCTTTGCTTGTGAAGATCCCTTTAATGGATCTGCTTTTTCCTTTAATTTCAGCATTCTTCTTTTATACCATTGATTCTGCCATCTAGCCTTTTTCCTTCTTAAAAATAATTTCTTTCCTGCATTTAATCCATTTGATTTTTTGCCCATTATTTTACCATTACATTAACATCAAAATATTTTTTAACTGTCTTATTAAGCTCTTTTAGGTTTCTCTTGTTTTTTCCTATTATTATAGCCTTTTCATGGCTGTTTCTCAGCTCGATTATGACATTTTTATCTTCTTTATAAACCTTGCTTTCTATTGGTTTTATCATGTTCTGGACAAACTTCTCAGCCTCTTTACTATATTCAACAACCCTTATTTTTTTCCTGAATAATCTTCCAAGTCTTTTTATGTTTATGCCATTTCTTCCTATTGCCCTAGCTATATCCCCTTCCTTTACTATGAACAATAATTCTGAAGTTTTAATAACGTCTTTTACAGTTGTTTTAGTTAGGTCTTCAAAAACATTTATGTATCCAATTGTTTCCTGAGTCAATATAGGCATTTAGAAAATTCCCCCATCACATTTTATAGAATTATGATTTATTAAGGTTTCTATATTAGATAAACTTGTTTGAAATATGTATTCATTTTTGCTTCAAGATCATCAACTAAAATTTCCTTTTTCAGGCCAGACAATAATCTTTGTGAAGGTAATAGATGTATATGCCAAAAATATTCTTTATTCAGTATCTGAACAGCTTTAAACCTGGCATTTTTTATTTCCTCTTCGTTGTATTCTAAATTTAGCTCGCTTAATGTTGAAATCTCATCAGCTAATGAATATATATCCCGTCTTAATTTCATATTAAATCCTGAATTTAATTTCCTAATCCTTTCATAAAATTGGCATGTCTTCTCTAGTTCAGATTTCTCATATTCAGTTAAATGTTTTTTTCTCTTATCTTCGTTAATAATCAAGTCTGCATGTATTATAGAAATAATCAAGGGATTTGATCCAATGGGTGTAAGATATAATACAAGTCTTTTATCTTTAAAGATATCTTTAATTTTTTTGATTAGTTCTCCTTCTTTTAAATTAGATTTTACCATTTTAATAAGTAAATAAGAGGAGTATTAAAAATTAATCTATTTTAATCTAAAAACCGATTGATTTTAAAAAATATCTTTAAATTTTAGTATCAATGCAATTAATATTAACCGGTTTTCTTTGAAACCCACTTTAATCTCGCGCTCAAGAAGCTAGTTTAGCAGTTTCTATAACCTTTTTAACATCACCAGAAAAAACTTTGCTTGCTCTGAGAATCTCTATTGAAATGATTGCCCCGTCTTTAGAAACATCAATCACTACCCCATTAGGTAACTCAATGCTTTTCCAATACTCTTTATCCTCTAGTTCTATATTCAGAATATCCTCTTCACTATCATACCAGCGTTTCATTTTAATCTAACCAATAGGCAGTTAGTATTTTTATAGTTTTGCTAAAACTAAATAACTAATAACAAAAATATTAAAAGATTTAAATTCTCAAAAATTACGAAAGCTTACTTTTACTTAGTCTTAACATATCTATATTTGTTAATACTTTAAACTTAGTTTGTTCTTTAAAGTCTAGATCATGTGTCCATATGCCATCTGCATCAATTAATAAACAAACAGCTAAATAGGGCAAATCGTTAATATCTCTTATTTTCATCCTGAACATAGTAAGGAGTTTATTATATTCTTCTTTAGGCACTATCTTAATATGTTCAAAAATTAAAGAAAGTAAGATATCAAATTCTTCTTGCTTTACATTTATTTTCTGTAAAATATCTTCATGATACTTTTCTATTTCATTCAAAATATGTTCTGGAGCAAAGAATTCAAAATAGCTATTAAATATTATATTTCTAGTTTTACTATCTTTTATCAATGCTGCAATAACTCTATTGCTATCTATAACTATTTTCATTTAATAAGACCGTGTCTTTTTGCAATTCCCCGATTAACTTTTCTTCCTATCTCAAGAGCATCTTTCTCAGTAAGCTTGCTATTTGCTAGGATTTTATCCATCAGATCTAGTTTTTGAGCTTGAGTCCATATAGCTTGCCTAGCTACTTCACTCCATCTTATTTCATTATGTTTTTTCATAATTTGATGCAATTCTTCTGGTATAGCTAAAGTCATATTTGTCATTTTTAACCACCTAAGTAGAATAAGTAAGTTTACTTATTTAAAGGTTTCTATTTTAAAGAATTAATATCCGATAACAGAAATATTAATTGTGTTTAAAATAGAAAACACTTTTTTAAGCTAGTTTTTATTTATATTCTCATGGCAAAACTGTTTCTGAAGTAGCTATGAATTTTATGAGAGCTACTTTTTAATTATCAATTTCTAAAAAAGCATTAATATACCCCATGATTTCATTTTTCTTTTCTACATTTATAGAAACCTGTTTTCCATAACTTGTTTTTTTCAATTTTAAAATTCCTTCTTTTATCAGTTCATTCGACATATCTTTTGCCTTTCCTTTCAAGTCTGAAGGGAAGCTCTTTTGCAAGTTATCAAAAGCGGTATGGCTATGTTCAAATTTTCCTTTACGTGTAAGTTTGTGTAAGATTTTACCTTTAATTTGTCCATTTGTCCACATCAAAAGTCCACCAAAAAAGACTTTGATAGTAAGATTTATATACTTTTCTTTTATATAAATAAACATGGAAAAATCATTATTAATAGAATTTTTAGGGGGAAATCCTATATTTAAGATTGTAGACTTCCTAATAGAAAACAAAGGAATAGACTTATCCAAGAAAGAAATCATAGAAGGAGCAGATATTTCAAGAGCTGTTTTGTTCAAATACTGGAAAGAAATAGAAAATCATGAAATTGTTTTTGTCAATAGAAAATTTGGAAAGACAAAACTTTACAGCTTAAACTCAACAAACCCCATAGTAAAGAAATTGCTTGAATTAGAAAGTTTATTAATTGGAAAAGCAATGGATAAGCATAAATTGGTTGAAATTCCAGCTTAAATTAAAAGTTTTCTCAATTTATTTTTAGTCTAACAAAGATTTTAGTATTTTAGTTTGCTAAGAGTTAATACCCAATCACAGAAATATTAAATGGTTTTTTGCAGACAACAGCTAATTGTTCATTGTTCACATCAAGTTTTACAATCTCTATCTTAGCTAAGCTGGAAAAATGCTCTAAGGATTCAACAATTTCCTTTTTACAATTTTTAGCAACAATTATTTTCTTCAATTTTCCCTGTTTTAATTTCCTCAAAACAGAATTGCTTCCAAAAACAATTTCCTTCTGCTTCAATGCTTCCTTGACTTCATCCATTTTTCTCCTTCTTCATTTTAGCTATTAAACCAGGCAAACCTGTACCCAAAGGAACAGGCTGATTCAATAAAACATTCTCTATGACAGAATTTAAAAAGTCTTCCTCTCCAGCCATGCTTGCATTTATTATATGCCTTATTGGTGTTTCAAAACTAGCCCTTGCCAAAACACTTTCTTTATCACTTGTTATACCGCTTCTTGTTACTCCCCTTACAACGCCATTGACAGTCATTAAATCTGCAATCAACATCAAATGTCTTATATCTACTTCCAATCCCTGTTGTTTTATAACCTTTAATGCTTCATTAATTATTGCTTCCCTTGCAGCCTCTATTCCAAGAACTTCAGCAACCTCATGAATGCTGTTTGTTATTGTCCTTGTTATGTCTACTTCCTCAAGTTCTAAAACATCCTTCAAGTTGCTTCCAGTTGTTAATATTACAAACTCCCCCTCCTGCTTGACTGGCAAAACTTGTGTTATTCCTTTTATTCCCCTTATATGTGCTTCCTTTGCCTTTTCCTTTAATTTATAAACTTCCCTTAAGTCATATTCCTGTGCAACAGGTTTTAATACTAAATCTACTGTCTGCTGTGTCTTGATATCTGTCTTTGGCATTGCCTTAATTAATGCCTCTGCTAAAAACTTTTCAGTGATTCCAAGTTCCTTCATGTTTTTCTTGTTTAATGTTGCCTCGACCTGCATCTTAAGAACATTTATAGAAAACTCGCTTATTAGCTCCCTAAATTTTACTTCCTTTATTATAGCAGCAACTTTTTTTGCATCCTTAATCTCTTTGTTGTATTCCTTTTTCAAGTAAACTTCCATGCTTGGAGTTGATGTTTCTTTTCTTGCATCAAATAATTCTATTAATCTTGGCAGTCCAGTTGTAACCCCCATCTCTGCAACCCCTGCAAAATGGAATACATTTAAAGTGTTATGGGTTACAATTCCATCAAATGTTGTAAAAGTTTGAAGTCCTGGAACAGCTAAGTCATAAACATAATTATTTTCAGGCTTTACATATTCCATTTTAACGATTTCATCCCAGACTACATCTGAATTATTCATAGTTTTCATGATTCCTAGTTCATTATTTATATCAATATTCTTTTCTCTGGCTAGTCTTTCAAATTTCTCTATGTATCTTGACAAAGCAATCTTGCCAATTTTCTGTCTTTTTGTAAAATTATTAACATATCTAGTCATCATTCCTACTTTTTTTGCAGTTCTATAGAATAGATCATCAAAACCAGATATCATCTCATTATAATCCTGGGATTTTTCATTTAATTTATCTGCTATTTTGCTTAATTTTTTTAAAGCTTCTTTCTTATATTCAATATCTGATCCTATCTTGTCTAAAAATACTGGGGCATATTTATAAGGAATTAAAAGCCAGTATTGATTTTTTTTATCTTTAATTTTATATGAAAATATTCCAAATCTATTTAGTAATAAAGCGATTCCTTTTATCAATCTTTCAGAATTTGATGAAACTCTTATCATTTTCCTGTCTAAATGAAAATTTCCATCCCCATCAAAATATGCCCTTAATAATCTTGATACAAATTCATCGCTTGAATTAAAAGCAAAGTCTGGAACTTTTTTATTATCAGCCCCTTTATTACAATGTCTTTGAATAAATCCAGCTAATAATTTAGAATTGGTAGTTATTGTTCTGCTAGGACCATATTCTCCTTCATAAAACCTATCATTATAATTAAATTTTATCCTGTCTAAGAATTTTTTAGCATTATTTATATAATTATCATCTAAATTCGATATGCCAACTACATTTGTATTACAATATCCCTCAGCCAAATAAGCCCCAATAAACCATCCTGTTGATCTATCTAGTTCTAACGATTCTGGTATTGGATTTGCATTGGTTTTTAAAATAAGCCCATCTTCTACCACTAAATTTTCTTCATATATAACTTTTGAATTAACAACTTCAATTTCCTTAAGGGGATTTTCTACTGGTAAATTTCTAACAACAGGAATTCTATCTCCAATTTTTAATTCTCTGCCTATTATTGGAACAATGCTATTATTTTTTCTGGTCACAAAAGAATGATTGTCTGTTGCAGTAATAGTTCTTCCTGTTCTTGTTGTTAATTTTAGTAGATCTTTATGTGTTTTATGCCTGCTTAATTCAGCAACTTGCTTCCATTCCATCTTTTCATGTTCATTCAAGCTAGGAGCATAAATATCAAAATGTCTAACATCCAAAATATCAGAGTTATTTAATTTATAATAAGAAAATATATCCATTAATTTATCAACAAACTCTCCAGCCCTGACAATGTAAATTTTATCACCAAATATTTTATTTTTCATCTTAATTTGTAACCATTCATTAGTAGAAATCGACATTTGGGTTCCTGGTTCCCCAAAACTTTCAGCAGTAACAACCCCTATTGCCTCTCCAGGATTTATTTTTGCCCTTTCATATTCTTGTATCAATCTCTTCATAACCTTTTCTTTGTCTGCCTTTGTTAATTTTGCTTCTTCAGCAGCCTTTTCAAATTCCTCAATCAATATTTCTGGTAAATCAGTCATATTACCTTCCTCATAACTTGTCTTATCAAGTTTCTTACATCTATTGTACCACCATCACTCTTGGATACATCAATATTATCCTCTCCATACTTGAATTGTATTATTATCTTATTTGCATCCCTTACAGTATAGTCATATTCAACCTTTAAATCTTGCAGTGCATTGCTTAATCTTCTATAAAGATATCCTGATTTTGGAGTTCTTAATGCAGTATCCATTAAGCTGTCTCTTCCAGTCATTGCCCCAAAGAAAAATTCAACAGGAGTCAATCCATTTTTAAAGCTATTAGTGATAAATCCCCTTGCCTCAGGGCTTAAATCATTCTTTCCAAATAATGACAATGTTCTGTCTTCATATCCAAGCTCTATTCTCTTTCCCCTTAATGCCTGTTGTCCCACAACAGCAGACATCATAGCCAAGTTTAGTATATTTCCCTTTGCCCCTGAGTTAGCCATTACTAAAATTGAGTTTTCACCAGTCACGCTCTCAAGTATCAATCTCCCAACCTTATTTCTTACATTATTTAATACCTGTAATATATGTATTTCTAAAGATTCTTCAATAGTCTTGCTTGGTATTATTTCTATGTTTCCTTTTTTATACTGCTCAATAAAATCTTCTGTTTCCTTTCTGGCAGCATTTAATATTGCATTTATTTTTTTTACTAATTCTTCATCTAAATCAAGATCAGAAATTCCAGTTGTAAATCCCCTGTATAATAAAGCGCTTATTCCAAGCCTAAAAACCTTTCCCATGAATTCTAATGTTGGATCATCCCCATACATCTTGTTGTATTCCCTCAATAAAGCCCCGCTCTCAACCCCAACAGCATTGTCATCTATAACCCCTTCAAGTAAAATTCCATTCTTTACAATGACTTCTTCTTTATTTTTTGACTGTCCTATAAAATTAAAATCATCAGGCAGTAAAGCGCTAAATACTTCTTTTCCATTAACTTTAGATTTAAATTTATTAAACACTGCCTTGTTATAAACCCCAACAGATACAAGCATTTGTACAGCATCTTCCTTGTTAAATTCCATGTTCTTGGTCAATAAATAATTTCCAGAAATGCTGTCTTCTACACATCCAATTACATTCAAGCCATGCTTTGGGCTTGTTATTTGTGTTTGTACTTGAGTCAAAATTTCTGCTTCAGCCCTTGACTCTTCTGTTTGAGGAATATGCAAATTCATTTCGTCCCCGTCAAAATCTGCGTTATATGGGAAACAGTTTTTTGTCAAAAATCCATTCGCAAAGAAATTATGTGAATCCAAGGTTGTTGTAACATCATAAACAAAAGGCACATATGTTTCCTTTACATTGTTAACCTTATCATAAACAAACCCCTTATCTATATCTGCATTTTTCTTATGCCAATCTTCAAATCCAATAAAATTATTTGGTAATGCCGCTTCATTACTTCTGTACATCCAGTTTTCCAACATGCTTATGCTGATATTAAGTTTTTTTGATATTTCTTTAAACTTATATCCCTTTTTTCTTAATAATTTAACCTCTTTATATTTCTCATTTCTTTTAGATATTTCCCTTGATTTCAACAGCATATAATGATAAGCTAGCCTAGCCAGATTATCTTTCTTATGATCATAAATAAACCCTATTTTTCCAAGTAGGTTTATTTTGCTTTTTTCATCGATAACTGATGCATTAAATACTTTAGTAAAATAACCATCCTTTCTTTTAACACCATCTTCTATAGCCCTTATCTTGCATTTTATATTAAATTTTCTTAAAATCTTGCTGATATCATCTATAATTTTCCTGCCAGAATCCAGATTTTCTTCTATTTTTGAAATTTTAAAAACAAGATTGTCAAAATTGCTTTTAGTTTTTTTTCTTATCCTTGGTTTTGTCATCTCGCTTCCGAAATATGCCGCCAGAAACTCTCTTTGTATATATTTAGGAGATTTCATTATCCACTTTGGAATTCTGTATTTCATTTTGGTCTTGTCTCCATTAGGCGCTCCAAGAGAGGCAAACAATATGCATAGAGGTTTGTGCCTGACTTCAAAGCTATTCCCAGTTCCTTTCACATTTAAAATCTTGCCCTTAATGGTTTCAATTTTACCATTGGAAGTTTTCACATATATTTTCTCAGGCTTGAATCCCAGGCTTTCAATATCTTTCTGTATTTCTTCTAGATCTTTCCTAGATCCCCTGAAAATCATCCTTCCTGTGTCTTTTTTTAAGATAAATGTTCCATCACCAAAAAGATGTCCTAACAATCTTGCCATTATCATTGATCTCTGGTCTTTAAGATTTAATGGTATAAATTTAAGTTCGTTAAGTATCTTTAAGGTATGTTTTACATAAGTTTCTTTTGGAGAATTTCTTCTTATATCATTTTCTTTTACAATGACTTTATCTGTCTCTTCATATAATGGTGTATTTAATGGCCTCACTATAGTTAAATCTCCATTTCTAAGTTTAGATGCTCTTTTTATTGAATTCTTTACATAAAATGGATGATCCCCTGTAGCAATTATGTCTCTTCCACTCTCAGTTGTAATTTTATAGCATTTGGCCCCATATTCTTCAGGTTTTAAGCCCCAGAATTTCTTAAGTTCTGTTTTTGTAATCTTATTTTTTTTATGGTCATAAGTTGCTAATTCAGATTCTTTCCAGCAGTTCTTCAATTGATCAATTTCCCTCTGAGTTCCACTGCTTAGTTGAACAAGTGTTTCTGGAGCAACACAAATGCTTGGGTTTAATTTAAAAGACCTTCCTGAAATTACTTTTATTTTGTGGCACATTATCGACATTCTATGCAAACTTGGCTGCCTATTAAACATTGCAATATCTCCATCCATCAAATGCCTTTCAACAACATATCCTGGCTGTAATTCTTCAAGCAATTGCTCCCTTGTTTCATCAGTTATCTTTTTCTTTCTTCCATCAGGCCTTATTACATAATTGCTTCCAGGATATGCATTGGGCCCTTTTTTTACAAATTCTTTTAACCTGTCAGCATTCCATTCAGTAACCCTTTCTGGAATTGTCAAGTCCATTGCAATAACCTTAGGAACTCCAACTTCATTAAAGTCAAGTTTTGAATCAGGAGAAATAACAGTTCTTGCTGAAAAGTTTACTCTCTTGCCAGCTAAATTATATCTAAATCTTCCTTCCTTGCTTTTTATTCTCTCAGTCAATGTCTTTAAAGGCTGCCCGCTTCTATGTCTTGCTGGCGGTATCTGTGTTAATGTATTGTCAAAATAAGTTGTTATATGATATTGAAGCAAGTCCCAGAGATCTTCTATTATTACTTCTGGCGCTCCAGCATTTATGTTTTCAAATAACCTTTGGTTTATTCTTACAATGTCTCCTAGTTTATGTGTCAAGTCGTCTTCACTTCTCTCTCCGCTTTCCAAAGTAATGCTAGGCCTGATTGTAACAGGTGGTATTGATAAAACCGTTAGTATTAACCATTCAGGTCTTGCATATTTTGGATTAAATCCTAAAAGAGTTACTTCCTCATCTGATATTTTTTCAAATCTTGCCCTTACTTCAATCGGACTTATTTTCTTGTCGTTTTCAGTAAATGTTGTCGGCTTCTCAATTGAAATCTTGAATTGTTTTGCATTACAGTGAGGGCATTTTTTAGTGTTTCTTAGGTTTCTTATTATTTCACTTGTTTTTTTTCTCCTTGCTTCCATGCCTCGGCTTTTCTCAAGATTTTCTAGGATTCCAAAATTTCTTTTTATCTCCTCTTCTGGCATAAGAATTTTACTACATTCTCGGCATATTGATCTTAAAATATCATATATTGGCTTTACATATTTTACATGAACTATTGGTCTTGCAAGATCTATATATCCAAAATGTCCTATGCACTCCTTTAACTTTTGCCCGCATGTCTTGCATCTTAAGCCAGGATCTATAACCCCAAGCCTTACATCCATTAAACCGCCGTCAACAGGATATCCTTCTTTATCATAGATTTCTGGTGTTACAATCTTTGCACAAGCCATCTTCTTAATGTCCTTAGGGCTATAAATTCCAAATACAATCTTGTCAACCTTCTTGTATATGTATTCCATTTTAGTATTTGCTCTTTAAATGAAGTCTAGGATATATTCCAAAACTTTTTAACTCATCGAGTAATAATTTGAATGCATAGCTTAATTCAACAGCAGTTATGTCTGTTATTGCCCCGCATCTCTGGCAAAAATTCTTTCCTTGCCTTGGATCTGAAACAGCAAATGATCCACAACTTTCACAGATATGTATAACAGTCTTATCACTATCAAATCTTTCCTTTAATAATAACGAAGCCCCATGTGCAACCATGCAGTCCTTTTCCATTTCTCCAATTCTTAATCCCCCGCCCTTAGCTCTTCCTTCTATTGGCTGCCTTGTCAATAATTGTATTCTTCCAGAAGCCCTTGAGTGAAGCTTGTTTGCTACCATATGTTTTAATTTTAAGTAATACATGTTTCCTATGAAGATTGTTGCTTCTAATTCCTCACCAGTAATTCCATTATACATTTTTTCTGTTCCATTTTCTTTAAAACCCAAAGATAAAAGTTCTTTTCTTAATTCAGCTTCCTTTTCTGCACTAAATATGGTTCCATCAATCAGTCTTCCTGATAAAACCCCTACTTTTCCAGCAAGGACTTCGAGTAAATGGGATATTGTCATTCTACTTGGCAGACTATGTGGTGAAAAAATTAAATCAGGGATAACTCCATTTGCAGTAAACGGTAAATCTTCAGCAGGAACCACAGCCCCGATAACTCCCTTTTGTCCATGCCTTGAAGCAAACTTATCTCCTTCTTCTGGTATTCTTTGGTCTCTCATTCTGATTTTTACTATTTTATTTCCCTCTTCGTTTTCAGATAATATAACCAAGTCAACAACGCCATCTTCTCCATACTTTACTGTTGTTGAGCTTTCTCTTCTTATGTTTGATGCCAAGCTAAACTCTTCTAAATCCCCTAAAAATCTCGGCGGACTAGTCTTTCCTATTATAACAGCCTCTTCTTTTAATTTTGCTTCAGGATAAACAACTCCATCTTCTTCTAGATATTTATAATCCTCTTCAGATTTATATCCTTTAACGTCTTTATCTGGAATTCCTATTTGATCGACTAAACCACCAGAATATCTTAATTCTTGGCTTTCATATGGCCTGTAAAAAGTGCTTCTTGCTAGGCCTCTTTGAACAGAAGCCTTGTTGATTATTATTGAATCCTGCATGTTAAATCCTTCATAGCTCATTAAAGCTATAACAACATTTTGCCCTGCAGGATGTTTATCATAGTCAATAACATTATGCATAAAAGATCTTACAACCGGTGTTTGAGGATAATGCAAAACATTGACATCAGTATCCATTCTTACTAAATAATTGCTTGCATATAATCCAAGTGCTTGCTTCTGTGTTTTACTTCCCCTGTTTAGCCTTGAACTTTGACCATAATTTGCATAAGGAACTAAACTTGTTATCAATCCAAGTATTACCAAAGGGCTTATTTCTAAATGCGTAGTTTCCTTGTTTATGTTTTCTTCATATAAAGCAATTAATGCATTTTCCTCTTCAGCAGCATCAAGATATTCAACTATTCCTTGGCTGATTAAGTCATTCCACTTCATCTCATTGCTGTTAAGTTTTTCCAAGATTTCATCATTCATCCTGCTTTGTCCGTTTTCAACAACAATCAAGGGCCTTGTATTTCTTCCCTTTGACAAGTCAATATATATTTCATTTATTTTTTTATTGTAACAAATATTTAATGATTCAGGCAGTTTTCCCTTTCTTCTTTCTTCCCTTACTTTACTTACAAAATCTTTGCCGCTATCTGCATCTCCAATATACTTTTCATTTAAATAAATTTCAGTCATTTTTGCTTTGCCTCATTTAAGCCAAGTGCTTCAAGCTGCTTTTTTATCTTATCTTCTTGTGTTTCTTCTTGTGTTATTTTTGACAGTAAAGCTAGATTCTTTCTTAATCCAATTGAAGTTCCTTCAGGGGTTTCTATTGCACATAATCTTCCAAAATGAGTAGGATGTAATGCCCTTGCATCAAAGTTTTCCTGAGTCGAGCTCAATAATGAAACAACCCTTTGTAGATGTGAAGTTGTTGCTAAAAAATTAATCCTGTCTATGTTTTGGCTTACTCCTTTTCTACCTCCTACCCATGATCCAGTTGCCATTGCACTCTGTATTCTAGAAGTCAATAATTTTTCCCTTATTATTATTTTTATAGAAGAAAATTTTCCTCGCTTTACTAATCTCTGGAAATTATACAATATATCATTTATTAAAATTCTTAGGTTTACTATGAACAAGTCAGATATTAAATCCCCGCTTAATTTCAGTCTTTTATTCATGTAATGATCCTTGTCTGTTACAGGATAGTTTTCCCTTGCAACCATCAGGAATTTTTTAATTATCTTGCATAGATTGTAAGCCTTTAGTATTCTGTCTCTTGGAGTTATTCCTATATTAGGCAGTAAATATCTATCAATAACCTCTTGTGTTTTTTGTATTTTTTCTTCTTTTGGCTGATTCATTCCTATGTCTCTGCCAATGGATTCCAAGGCATCATTTTCAGTCTTAAGCTCTAATGCTGCATAAAGATTTATGAACAAGTCATCATACTGCTTGTCAGGGCTTACAAAATGATTTATTTCTTGATCACTTGTTAATCCCAAGGCCTTTATCAATGCAACAATAGGAACTCTCTTGAATCTCGTAAAGCTTATGTATATCATTCCATCCTTCATCTGTTCAATTGTATGTGGTATTCTATAAGATTCCTGTTCAGAAAATAGTTTTGCTGTAAATTTGCTAGGGCCTACTTTATTTCTCTGTATAAACAATTTGTTTGATGCAAGATCTTCAACAGTTATCAATGCCCTTTCATTTCCATTTAATATAAAATATCCTCCGTAATCATCTGGATCTTCATAATTTTTTATTAGCTCTTCAGGCTTCAAGCCATTTAGATGGCAATATTTTGATCTTACCATTATTGGGAGATTTCCTATTTCAGTCAAAAAATTTTCCCTTTGAACCCCGTCAATATAAGAGCTTACTTCTAATGTTATCGGAGCACTATAATCTAAATTTCTTAATCTTGCCTCTGATGGAAATATATCCCTTTTGCTTCCATCAGCTTCAACTATCAATGGCTTTGTAACATATGCCTTGTCTAGTTTTATTTTATAATCCTGTACATCTGGGGGAATTATTGTTGGTATTATTTCTCCTATGCTTGTGACAATCTTTGGCATTCCATATCTTACAAAATTATTAAAAGATGCTATGTTTGATTCTATTAAAGAATGATCTTCAAAATATTTTTTTATCAACAAATCCTTTTTTAGCATTTTAAATCACACATCTGTAGTTGAAAGTTTTTTTTGCAGTCTGGCTTTTTCTTTCAATCTTTACTACATCTCCTGTCTTTGCACCCATGATCTTGACAATAGGGTCTTTAGCCACTATTTTTGGCAGCTGATATTTAGAAATGTTGTATTCTTTTAGCAAATTATTAACTTCCTCTTCAGTCATTACTGTATGCTTCGGTACAAATTTATGTTTTAGTGCGTTTTCCATCTTTAGTTTTAAAACGGGCCTGACGGGATTTGAACCCGCAACCCCCTGCTTAAAAGGTTCACTATCATGTTTTTTCAAACTTGATTCAGGTGCTCTAGCCAGGTTGAGCTACAGGCCCAACGCCCTGACCGGGAGTCGAACCCGGGTCCCGGCCTATCTGCATTTAAGGTTAAAATCCTTATTTCGACAGGGCCGGATGATTAGCCCACATAGGTTAAGCCACTACACTATCAGGGCATCTTTTTTTGTTATTTGGCTAATTTTGGGGTTTTTATTTATTATGTATTTATATTTTGCCTAAACAATCAATCTAGAGTCAATTTTTGATTTAAAACGCTGAAAAAGATTGGATTATTCTTTAATTGTTTAATAAAGAATTTAAAACCCTGCATCCCTCCAACAAAGTAACAGAATGATTGTTTAGCATCTATTTTTTTGCATTTTTTCTTATATATAAATGTTTGTTTTTACTGCGCTGGTGCAACCCTAAAATATAAGCAAAATATAATATTGCATCTTATCAATATTATGAGC
>JACQNI010000043.1 GCA_016203135.1 Candidatus Woesearchaeota archaeon | reverse complement strand
TTATTGCAAAATGTTGTAACACAAGCCGATGACTTAGTGATGACTTTTTTATATGAAATATCCTCCTTCACCACTTACTATACAAAAAAGAAACAAATTTTTAAGTAAATCCTTATTTATGTGGTTTTAGATGGAAAAAAAAGTATTAAATTTAACAGATTTAAGGAATAATGTTGATCAACAATGCATACCAATAGTACTTTTCGTTGTCTTAAATAATCAATTTAGGAACGATAAAAGAACCAATCTTAAAAAGATTACATATAAAAACATTAAAAATTGGGTTGATTGGGGAGCAAAGCTACATAAAGATAGGTTAAAAATTACAACAGGTAGAGAGCAAAAATATTTTGATGAATTATTTAAGGGCAACTGGAACGTAGAAACCTTTCATCAAGACTTAAATCATCATATAAATGAAATAAATTTAAAGTTAGTAATGCAATCGGGATTTACTTCTAAAGAGGTAAAAGAAAAAATAAATAAAGGGGAGTATCCCCTGGTTCTAATAAATCCACAGTATATAAATGAAGATGTAGTTGTCCACAAAAACCCTACGAAAAGGATAATAAGGGGAAAACCAATAGACTATTACCATTTTGTTGCTATTCATGGTTATGAAGGAGAAAATTTTTTTGTTTATGATTGTGATTTACGATATGATAAAGGAGAAATTTTATCAAATAGTAACATAAGATGTACATTACCATTTGGAGTTTTACATAAATTCAGCCAAGATATCAACAGGCTTTATTGGTTTGAATTAATAGACAAAAGTGAAAAAACTGCTTTAACCCAATATTAAAATGAAAAAACAAGAACTTATCCAAAAAAGTGTTCAAATAATGAATAAGCACTATTGTAATGGAGTTACCATCAATCGAGATACTATAGTTGAAGATGAAAGCCAGATTAGGTTTTATCTTGATTTTTTGATTCCTAAGAGAATAATAGAAAATGAAACTGAACATACATTTTTTATTAAATTGAAAAATGTAGGATTAATAAAACTATCTAAGGATGGTGGTATCATTAGTGTATCCAAACCTGAAGAATTTGTTAATGAAACTATAGAAAAATATAAGGAATTATTTGAAAAAAGAGAAAAGTTCATAGTTAAATTATTTGCTGATAGGTTAGTAAAGATAGAGCAAATACATTTGTCGTTAACTCCATTAAGGAAAGTTTTGAGAAAGTTTAAAGAAAAGGATTATTTGGTTGATAATTTAAAAAGAAATTTTGAAGAGAAGGAAATTAAATATATAACTTTCTTGAATTCACTTGGATATTTAAGGAAAGAAGGTGGAAAATATACTCTTGACAATGAATATATTAAAAAATTAAGTCCAAAAATAAATAAATCTACAAAAGAGAAGGAAATTGAAGGTATTATAGGCTCTATATTTGCTGAGCATTTCACATATATAATCAATGAACTTAATAATAGTTCCATAGTCCCATTTATTGGGATAGCTGTAACTTTCTGTAATTTAGTATTAGAATTAGAGAAGAATATTAAATTATCAATGATGAATTTGTATGATTTATATTTAGAGCATTATATGTCAGGTCAAGATCAATATTCTTTTGAAGATAAAATTATTGATATGGACAAATCAGGAATATTCAAATATGATGAATCAAAAAAAACTATTTCTCTTCCTTCTGAACTATTTGAAGAACTTATAAGTAGCTTTAAAGCAAGATTTAAGCAATATCAATTGTCTTAATCACAATATTTCCATTATATCTTACAGTCTTAATTCTTAAAAACTAATACGAGGTAGATTTCTATGACCAAAACAAAGCTAGCTTTAGTTATGCTTGTAACTCTCCTACTTATACCCCTATCCTTTGCCCAAGAACAACCGCCAGAAGAAGAAAAATGCGGCTTAACTAATTTGGCAGTCTGCATACCCCAAAAATTATATGAATACACCTTGACGATTATTAATGCTCCTTTACAGCCTTTTCTTGACTTAAACAAAAGCCTTCTTTCAGAGCCGGTTAATATTGATAATTTTATTTCCCTTTGGGCAATTATTATTTACATTATTTCAATTTTTTATGGCTTATTTATTATTTTTGCAGGCTTTAACTTGATTATATCTGGATATTCATCAGAAAAAAGAGAAAGGGCAAAAGAATGGCTTAAGAATATTATTCTGATGATTTTCTTTGTCCAGGCATCTTATTACATCTATTCAATACTTATAGATTTATCTTCTTCTTTGACTGCAGGTGTTATCAACCTTATCGATCCAAATTTCTTTTTATTGACAGTATACAACATAGTTAATATAGGATTGCAATTAATTTTAGCTATTCCTTATTTGCTTACCTTATTATTAAGCATAATATTATTGTCTTTAAGATATCTGCTAGTTGCAGTTGGAGTTGTATTTTTTCCAATAGGCTTGTTTCTCAATTTTATACCACCGTTAAAAAGCTATGGTAAACTAATCATCAACATTCTGCTCATCATTATGTTTCTGCCATTCATACAATCATTAATGCTTTTGGCAGCCTCAAAGCTTGTTGAAGTTGGATTATTTGCAAATTACAAGATATTAATCATGACAGCTTCATTTATCCTAATTAATGCTTCTATGATATTACTGGTCTTATTTGCTGTAATAAAGGCAGCTTCCTCTGTAATAAATTCCGATGCAGCAAAAGTTTACACTAAAATATCAAGGGCGAGATAAAAATGAAGATGCTTGACTCAAAAATTGTGGAGTTTAATAATGAAAAATACCTTGTTTACACTAAATTGGTTAATGTCAAAAGAAAAAAGAATGGAGAAAATGCAAAAATAATCAAAGCATTTGTTAAAAAATTAAAAAAATAAAATGGCATACAAAATACCCCAAAAACTGCAATACGAGGAAAAAATAATTTTTGGCCTGACATTCAAGCAGTTAGCTTATGCCATGCTCCTGATACTTCCTGCAATACTGATATTCCTCAAGACAGACATCAATATTTACGCAAAGGCAGTCATAGCCTCAATTCTGTCAGGCATAGCATTTTTGTTCATGTTTTTTGACTTTTCCTCTTACATCAAGAACATGACTTCTTGGTTTAAGTCAAGGGAAATGTGGCTAATGGACAAAAAGATGCAGAACTTTTTGGCAATAGAAAAAATAGAGAAAGGTGTTTTGTATGTTAGACATTATAAAAAACCTAAGTAGGAAAAACGGAACAGGGCTAAAGAAACTTGCCATGCTTAAGATAGAGCCCATTAACTTTACTATAAGGAACGAAACGGAAAAGCATAGCATAATAGTCAGCTTCCAGAAATTCCTTAATGCTTTAGATTTCCCGATACAAATAATCATGGGAACAAGCTACCTAAACCTTGACAATTATATAAGCAAATTAGAGGTAAGGGTAGAGAAATTGGTAAAAAAGACCAAAAAGAAATTTTTATTAAATCATTTCCAAAGCTATAAGCAGTATTTAACCAGCACGATAAAGAAAAACTCTGTCCTTGACAGGAATTTCTTTATTGTAATTCCAGAATCGGAAAACTCAAGCTTAGAAATACAGGTTGGAGTAGTAGAGCAGCAGCTTAATCCACTTAACCTAAAGTATAAAAGGCTTAATGATGACGAGGTTCTACAAGTTTTAACCAGCTTCTTTAATGATGTTTTGGTTGATGACGACAAGATGGAATTTGCAATGCAGGACATAACCAAAGACAATTATCTGCATTACATAATTGCCCCTAAATACATAAAAAACACTCCGGATAAAATTATAGTAGATAATAAGGAGTGCAGAATAATCTATGCAGATGGCTTTCCAAGAAGCGTAGAAGCTGGTTTTCTTGACAAGATAATAACACTAAACGGAATCTTTGACATGAGCATTTTCATAGAGCCAGTCCCTATAGATGAGATGATGATTATGCTGAATAAGGAACTGCAAAAGCAGAAAGCTGACTTGTTCGCAGCCGAACTGAAAAGTATGATTAACCCAAGCTTAGAAATCCAATACCAAGACACAAGAAATGTTTTAGAGGAACTGCAAAAAGGAAAGGAAAAATTGTTTTTTGTTAGCTTATACATAAACTGCAAGGCATTAAGCCAGGATGAATTGGATTTGGTAACAAAAAAAGTAGAGGCAGAACTAAACTCAATGATGATAATGCCAAAAAGAGCATATTTTAGGATGAGGCAGGGCTTAAAATCAACAACACCATTTGCTGACAACCAGCTTGCTATGAGAAGAAACATAACGACAAATGCCTTAAGCGCATTTTTTCCTTTTACATCCCAATTCTTGCAATTAGATGAAAGCGGAATCTGGATAGGCCTAAACAAAAATGATGTCCCATTGATTAAGGACATATTCAAATTAAGCAATCCAAATGGATTATGCCTTGCCAGCTCTGGAGCAGGAAAAAGCTACTGGACTAAGCTGTTTGTAATAAGGCAGCTTCTTAACGGAACTAAGACAATGATTATTGACCCTCAGGGAGAATACATCAAACTGATAAAGCAGTTTCAGGGACAGGTAATAAATTTCTCCAGGACCTCAAAGACTGTCATTAACCCTCTTGATTTAATGGGCCATGAGTATTCCGAGAAAAGACTGGCTTTAATGGACATACTGCCGGTAATGATAGGGCATGTAAGCGAGATACAGAAATCAGTTTTGGACAGGGCAATAACCAAGACATACGAAAGGAAAGGGATAACAGAGGACCCTAAGACATGGAATAATCAACCGCCAATACTAAGCGACCTGATAGCAGAACTTGAGAGGATGTCAATAAATACAAGTGTAACGGAAAAAGAGACTTACAGAAGCGTAATAAACAGATTAAGAATGTATGTTGACGGAGTTTTTTCCTTTTTCAACAGACAAACTAAACTTGACTTTAACAATCAGCTAGTGGGCTTTATCATAGGAGACATGCCAAAACAGGCCAAGCCGGTAAACATGTTTTTGATTCTGGATTATGTCTTTATGAAGATGAGAAAAGACCTTGAAAGAAAGCTGTTAGTCATAGACGAGGCATGGTCCTTGCTTAGCAGGGCAGAGGAATCAGAATACCTTTTTGAAATAGTCAAGACATCAAGAAAATTCAATCTTGGATTATTGCTGATAACCCAGGATGTTGCTGATTTGTTGCAAAGCAGAGCAAGCAACGCAATACTTCAAAACTCATCCTACAAGCTGTTAATGAGACAGCAGGCAGCAGTAATAGAAACAGCAGCAGAAACTTTCAATTTAAGCGACTCTGAAAAGGAAAAGCTGCTGATAGCAAATGTTGGGGAAGGAATTTTGCTCATGGAGAATGAGCATACTGAGATAAGAAGCCTGGCATCTGAGGAAGAGCACAAATTAATAACAACAAACCCTGATGAACTGCTGGTTTTAGAAAGCGAGAACAAAAAAGAAAAAAAACCAAAAGGAAAAGCAAAGGAAGAGGAGCAAAAGAAAATAGATATCAAGATAGATGAATCAAAAGGATTTTTCAGAAAATCAGAGCTTAACAATGAGGAAATTAATTTCTTGCTGAACAACAAATATGTAATAAGCTCCAATGTCCCATTAAGTGGAGGAAGAAGAGAAGATTATTTGCTAAAGCATTCAAAGAGGGAAAGCAATGTTCATTTTTTTCTTGTAAAGGCATTAGAGGAATATTTGAGGAACTTTACGAATAAAATCAAGCTCTCTGAAAGCGTTGAAGCAGACATAATTTTCTATGCCGGAAGAAAAAAATATGCGCTTGAAATTGAAAGTGGAAATTCAATCAACGATCAGAACAAACTCATGCAAAAAGTTATTTTGCTCAATAAAAAGTTTGGAAAGGACTGGTTTTTTGTTGTAGCAGATACTCCTTATGCTTACAAATATGAAAAGTTTGGAAACACATTGACAAGAACAGCAGTTTGCAGGGCCATAAGAAACTGCTTTGAAAATGCCAAAAAATAGTTTTAGGTTGGTAGTTGGAAACAGAAAAATAAGGTCAAAACGGGCTTTATTTCAGAAAATAAGCACTACAACCTTGTTTTTTATGGCTCAGAG
>JACQNI010000045.1 GCA_016203135.1 Candidatus Woesearchaeota archaeon | reverse complement strand
TATTATAGAATATATATTTTAAGATATAATTGTTAATTTGCATGGGGTATCTAGTGTGTTTTTTTAGTTAATATCTTTATTTTTGAATTCGTAAATTTTATTATCACTCTCCATAGGAAATACTGGTGTAGCATTTATGTAGTAGTCTAACAAACCTTAAATAGATCATAAAATTTTAGTTTTTAGAAATGGCACAAAAAAGTTTAGGTGGGTTTTTTGAGAATTTTTTGAAGAAGGAACCAATATTCCTGAACAAAACAGCTTTACAGGGAAGTTATACACCTGAAGACATACCCCACAGAGAAATACAAATAGAGGGAATTGCTGGGATATTGGCCCCAGCTTTAAGATTGGAAAAGCCATCAAATGTTTTCATATATGGAAAGGTTGGGACTGGCAAAAGTGTTTCTGTAACTTATGTTATCAATAAAATGATACAAACTGCAGAGAAAAATAAAATACCAATTAAAACTTTTTATTTAAATTGCAAACTTAAAAGGGTTGCAGATACTGAATATAGGCTTATTGCGCAACTTGCAAGGGAATTTAATATTGAAGTGCCTGCAACAGGCTTACCTACTGAGGAAATATATAAGAGGTTTATATCTTCTCTTGAAAAAGAAAAATTATTATTAATAATTGTTTTAGATGAAATAGATCAACTGGTTTTTAAGATTGGAGATTCATTTTTATATACTTTAACTAGGTTAAATTCAGAATTAAAAAACAGCCAAATTTCTTTTGTTGGAATTTCTAATGACTTGGTTTTTGTAGATAACTTAGATCCTAGAATAAAAAGCAGCCTTGGGGAAGAAGAGTTAGTATTTCCACCATACAATGCAATACAATTACAAAGCATTTTGAGAAATAGATCTGAGGTTGCATTTAGGGAGGGTTGTTTGGAAGATGGGGTTATTGAAAAATGCTCTGCTTATGCTGCCAGGGAACATGGGGATGCTAGAAGGGCATTGGAATTGTTAAGGGTTTCTGCTGAGATTGCTGAGAGAAAAAGCAGGAATATAATAAAAATATCTGATGTTGATGAAGCTGAAGAAAAAATAGAAAGGGATAGGGTTGTAGATATTATAAACACACAACCAAAACAATTCAAGATTGCATTGTTTTCTATTTTTAATATTTGTTCTGGTGAGAAAGAAAATATTTTTACTGGGGATGTTTTTGAGGTTTACAAGGATGTTTGTTATAGCTGTGGGCTAAAACCACTAACACAAAGAAGATTGAGCGATATAATTGCTGAGCTTGATATGCTTGGGATAATAAATGCTAAAGTTATTAGCAAGGGGAGGTATGGAAGAACCAGAGAGATAAGCTTAGCTATTCCAAAATCAACAACACCCAAAATAAAGGAATTGCTAAAGGAAGGTTTGGGCTTATGAATACAGAAGTTATTCATAAATTTTTAGAAAATGGTTTTTTGCCCAGCCCAGACATAACTGAAGATTTTCAAGATATAGAAAATATATTAAATAACAAAAATGAAACTATTCTTTGTGTTGTTAATAATGACCTATTAAATGCGTTTTCTAATGGTTTTGATCCTAAAGCCAATATCAATTGGCATGAATTTGATAAATCAAAGGCATTATTCGAAATGGGAAGGGATAACCATGCTTATAATGTTTTTTTGGATATATTAAACTACAACAATTCAAATAAAAAACAGGAAGAAATTAAGAAACTTCTTGAGGAAGTTGGAAAAGAAGAGAGTAAAATTTATTTGGAAGATGAGAACAGCCATGCCGGTGTTGTTGTTATTAAAACTTACCAGGAACTTTCTGATAAAATAGAGGTAGATAATTTTGTATCTTATTTAAAATCCAGATATAATTTTATGAAAAGTCTTTTTTTAAATAGGAGCGAATTAATAAATAGCATCTCATTAAACAGGGTAAAAACAAAACAAGAGAGGGAGGGAGTTTCTATTATTGGTATTGTTTCCAATAAAAAAATTACAAAAAAAGGCAATTTACTTGTTACCTTAGAAGACCCAACTGGGAGTATTGATCTTATTATAAATAAACAAAATGAAATTTTTGAAGACGCTAAAAATATAGTTTTGGATGAAGTTATCGGTATAACTGGGATATGCGGACAAGATTTTGTGTTTGTTAACAAAGTTTTTTTTCCAGATATTCCTTTAACCAATGAGCTTAAAAAAACAAATGATGAGGTATATGCTGCATTCATAAGCGATGTCCATGTTGGGAGCAGGCTTTTTTTAAAAGATAATCTATTAAAATTTTTTGATTGGTTGAATGGAAAATCCATAAACTTACTAAATAGAAATATAGGCAAAAAAGTTAAGTATTTATTCGTTGTAGGGGATTTGGTTGACGGGGTTGGAATTTATCCAGAACAGTTTAAAGAGCTGGATATAAAAGATGTAAAAGAGCAATATCGGGAGGCTGCAGAATTATTTTCTGGCTTGAGAAAAGACCTTAATATTATCATCTGTCCTGGGCAACATGATGCTTTAAGAATATCTGAACCACAACCATTTTTGGATAAAGAAATAGCTAAACCAATGTGGGGAATTGAAAATGTAACTTTAGTAAGCAATCCTTGTTTAGTTAATATTCATGCATCAAAAAATTTTCCTGGTTTTGATGTTCTGATGTATCATGGCGCAAGCTTTCATTATTATATAGATAGCATTGATAGTTTAAGGCAAAGTAATGCAAGGGATAATCCAACAGAAGTCTTAAAATTTTTATTGAAGAAGAGGCATTTGGCTCCGTCACATTCTTCGACATTATATATCCCTTACAAGGACAAAGATCCATTGATCATAGAAAAAGTGCCCGATATATTTGTAAGCGGCGAGATGCACAGAAGCAGCTTGATGAATTATAATAATGTTTCTTTAATAAACTGCTCTTGCTGGCAGGGAAAAACAGATTATCAAGAAAAAACAGGAAATAATCCAGATCCTTGCAGAGTTCCTATTATGAATTTAAAAACTAGAGAAGTTAAAATTTATAATTTTGATTAAGAATGGAAATAGAAAAATATTTTCAGGATATTGAAAACAAACTTAATTTAGCCTTTTCTTCAGCAATAAAAGCAAGGAGTTTTGGGCATGACCCTGTTGATTATGTTGAAATTCCTGTTGCTAAGAATATCGCTGAAAGAATTGAGGGTTTGATAAGCGTTATTTATCCAAACATAAAAAACAAAGGGCTTTCTGAAAGAATAATAGAACTTGAAAAACAATATGGGGCACAAAACTGGAGAATCTCTTTTATTATTTCTTTAGAAGTTGCAAATGAAAAGTTTTGCAAGTTCTCAAATAAAAAAGAAGCCATGGAAATTGGATTGAGGGTTGCTTTAGCTTATATAACTAATGGAGTAGTCTCTTCACCGTTGGAAGGGTTTACAAGGCTTGAGATTAAAAAAAGGAGAGATAACAAGGAATATCTTGCTTTGTATTTTGCTGGGCCAATAAGAAGTGCGGGTACAACAGCTGTTTGCATATTTGTTGCTGTTTCTGATTATATGAGGAGAAATATGGGTTATAGTGTTTTTGATCCAAATGAAAATGAAGTAAAAAGATTTGTTACTGAGTTACATGATTTTCATGAGAGAATAACCAATTTACAATACCTGCCAACAAAAGAAGAAATAGAATTTATGGTAAGACATATACCTTTACAAATAGATGGAGAGCCCTCTGAGGATTTAGAAGTAAGCAATTACAAAGATATAGATAGGGTAGAAACAAATTTTATAAGGAATGGGGTTTGCTTAGTAATTGGAGAAGGGTTAACACAGAAGGCTGCTAAATTCTACGGAAGATTTTTAAAATTAATGGACGAACTTGGCATGGGAGATTGGAAATTTCTAGAAGAGTTTGTTTCACTGCAAAAAAAAATAAGATCCAAAGAAAAAAAGAAAGAAGAGACAAAGATAGAAGCAGATTACAATTACATAAAAGACTTGGTTGCTGGAAGACCAATATTAACTTATCCCTTAGAAGTTGGCGGGTTTAGATTAAGATATGGGAGGGCTAGAAATTCTGGATTAAGTTCTACCTGCATACATCCAGCTACAATGATTATTTTAAATAATTATATTGGAAGTGGTACACAGCTGAAACTTGAGAGGCCTGGGAAGTCTAGTACTATGGCTGTTTGTGATCTGATTGAAGGGCCAATAGTCAAGATAAATGACGGAAGCGTATTACTTTTGGATAATGCTGAGGACGCTGAGAAATACGTAAATGAAATAGATGAAATTCTTTTTTTGGGGGACATATTGATAAGCTATGGTGATTTTTTTAATCGAGCTCATAAATTAGTTCCTTGCGGATATAATGAAGAATGGTATTCTCTTGAGCTTGAAAAGATAGAAAATAAAAATCAGATAATTAAAAAAATTATTGATAATCCCAATATAAAAATATCTGGAATAACAGCTGTAGAATTATCCAAGAAGTTTAATGTTCCCTTGCATCCAAGATATACTTATCATTGGAACGACATAAACAAAGAACAATTTTCAAGTCTTGTTAATTGGTTCAAAGAAAAAGTTGACAAAGAAGATAAAATAATCTTGCCTTTTATATACAATTTAGATTATGATGTTGAAGACAAGGATCCTAAAAGGGTTATGGAATTGCTTGGGATTCCACATAAAATCTTTCATAAAGAATATGTTATGATTGACGCTGATGATGCTTATGTATTAAACAATCTGAATCTTAGCAAAGAATCTGATAGAGAAAATGTTTTGGAAATCGTAAATGATATTTCTGGGATTAAAGTAATGGACAAGTCCGGGACATTTATTGGGGCAAGAATGGGAAGACCTGAAAAGGCCAAGCAGAGAAAGCTAACTGGAAGCCCCCAGGTTTTATTTCCTGTTGGAAGCCAGGGCGGAAAGATGAGGAGTGTACAGAGTGCAAGAAAAATTGGAAAGGTTACTGCTGATTTTGCAATTTATTTCTGCGAGAAATGCGACAACAAAACAATATATCCTGTTTGCGAGAAATGCGACAACAAAACAGCAAGGAGATATTATTGCAAGGTTTGCGATAAGGAAAAAGATTCTTTATGTAAAGAACATAATTCTTTTGGACCTAAAAAAATCGATATCGATGTTAATCATTATTATGACGCCGCTTTGAACAGGTTAAATATAGAAGGCTATAATGATCTGATAAAAGGGGTTAGGGGAACATCAAATAAAGAGAGCATTCCTGAAAATTTAGCTAAGGGGATATTAAGGAGCAAACATAATCTTTATGTTAACAAAGATGGAACAATAAGGTATGATATGACTGAGATGGCGATAACCGCCTTTAAACCAAGAGAGATAAATTTAGATTTGAAAAAACTTAAAGAATTAGGCTATACAAAAGATATCTATGGAAATGACATTGAAAGTGAAGATCAGGTTATTGAATTAAAACCACAGGATATTATATTACCTGCATGCGATGAAAGTTTAGATGAAGGGGCTGATAAAGTCTTGTTTAATGTTGCAAATTTTATAGATGATTTATTAATCAATTTTTATAAATTGGAAGGGTTTTATAACCTTAAAAAGAGAGAGGATTTAATAGGACATTTAGTTATTGGTTTAAGTCCCCATACAAGCGCTGGAATTGTAGCTAGAATAATTGGTTTTTCTCGATTGCAAGGATTGTATGCACATCCATTGCTGCATTGCATGATGAGGAGAGACTGCGTATATCCAAAGACGAAGCTTGTATATTATGATGCAGATAAAAAACAGCTTTTTAATGAAGAAGTTGGGGGATTTGTAGATGGATTAATTTCTAAAGGTGCTAAAATAAAAAAAATAGATTCTTTTGGAACTGTAAGCGTAGAAAATAAAAAAAATTTATATTGCCTTGGGATAGCCCCCAAT
>JACQNI010000036.1 GCA_016203135.1 Candidatus Woesearchaeota archaeon | reverse complement strand
CATTCCATGAGCCTTCTTATAAATATCATAAACAGTATAGCAGCTATTAATTGCTGTGCCTTCAGCTATCTTTATTATTGCCTCATCTCCTTGATATCCGGATGAGCTAAATGAAATTCCCTTGAACAATGAAAACGGCTCCTTAAGATCCTTAAATCCTTGAATTATTGAATTAATTAATCCAACTTGGGTATTCTTTTCTTTTACCTTTTCATCTTTTATATACTTATCTAAATCATCTTTTAATGCAATTAAACTTGTATCAATCATGCCTTCAATTATTTCTAGCCCATAAAATAATTCCTGCTGTTTCATATATTCAAGGTCTTTATCACCAAGAACAAAAGCCTTTAATTTTACATCAACCCTTCCTCCTTGAGAGAATTGTGTTGCAGCCTGAGTCTGCCTTATTGTCTGAGGCACAGTCCTAAAAACAAATTCAACTTCAATACAAGAATAATAATCTTGGCTTGGATGGGTTTTTTTTGGTAAGTTGCCTTTGTAAATTTCATCCTGAACATTTATTTTTTTCTTGCCTAATATGCTTAAATGTATTTCTAGATTGTTAAAAACAGAGACAATATTTGCTGAATCAAAAGAGCTCATGCTTAATTTTTGCGCAGCAATGAAATACGGCTTTGCCCATTCAGCATATAGCTTTAATGCATTTAACTGTGATTTTAAATATGCCTTTTCAATATCATACCTTTTTCTTAATTCCTTCTCGCTAAATTCCCTCCATCTAAAATACTCATCAAGCCTTGCAGCAAGTATTCTTTTAACTCTGTCATTTAAATCAATCTTGTCAACAGCTTTAAGGTCTTCAGCATATAAAAAAGCATCCCTCAATGTAACAAATTGCAGGTTTTGCGCCAATGCATTTATACTTCCTCGGCCCCTTTTTATATCAACTTGGTCCATCCATACCCCCCTTAAGCTTAAGTCAGCAGCCTTGCTTTTTTCAATCTCTTTAGATTTTAAGTCATCATAAGTGCCAAGCCTTATATCAAATTCCCTTAAATCATAGATCAAATTTATCATGCTTCTTATTACTGTGTTTATGGTAGAAGACATTTTCATAGCCCTGTCTTGAACAACACTGGCCCTTGTTCCTATATCCCCGTAAAACAAACCCCCGACACTAGCCTCAAAATCATCCTTTGTCTTATTGACCTCATATCCTATTTTTTTCATGAAGTCTAAAATCCAGAAATAAACAGGTTCTAATCCCTGAGAAAAAGAATCATATTTTAAATTAAATTCTGCTTTTGGACTTTTTAACGATTCTATCAAAAGCCTCCTTATCTCTTTTTCCTTGCCTTTATTCTTTGGATCACCAATAATTCTTTTTAGATAAGCTATTTTATTGACTTCTTTATCTAATCTTTTTTTAACTTTATCTATATTTATCTCTTCACTTTCTTTTTTGAATAATTGGCCAAAAAATCCAGGCGTTAAACCTTGACTTTCCATATTTAGATTATTGATTCATTGTTTTATAAATGTTTTTAAAAAGCGAAAGAATTATTAATATTCTAAATGACTATTTGCACAGATGTCAAAGCCATTTAATGAATTTAATCAAAGAATCGAGCAAAAAGGGGTGTTTGATGTAAAAAGTATTTACTCTAAATTGATTGATTGGTTTATAGACAATAAATATGAATATTCAGAAAAAGACAGCACAACAAAAATTAAATCTTACGGTACAGAAGTAAATCTAAGGTTCACAGCAGTCAAGCTTATAGATGATTTTGCAAAATCAGAAATAAAAATAGATATTAAAACAGTTACCTCTGACAAGGTTTCTGTAAAAGGCAAAAAACTTGACAAAGGAAGTTTAGAAATAAGAATGATTGCAAATCTGATCTTAGATTACAAGCATAGATATTCCTCAAAATTTGGTTTATTCCTTTTGAACATTTACATAAAGTATCTAATAAGAGACAGGTTTGAAAATTATTATGAAGATCAAGTATCCAAAAATGCAAAAGCAATCTATGATTTATTAAAAGAGGAATTGAATTTGGCCTACTAAAATGACAAAATATTACGTAACAGAAGGATCTTTAAAATTAAGGCATGTTGGTATCTTAGAGCTTGGAGACTTTTACACTTGGCTTCAAAGATGGTTTGACTTTGAAATGTCCTGGAAGGATTCAAACGAGAAATTCTATGAAGAAGTTGTTTTGCAAGGAGGAGATGCGAAAAACATAGAAATGAGATGGGAAGTAGAAAAGCAAGAGACAAACTATTTTAAATATGTTATCACTTTAGACTTTACTTTTATAGCTGTTTCTGATTCAGAAATTCAAGTTGATGGCAAAAGGAAAAAAGCCCAAAAAGGCGATTATGAAATAAGGATAAACTCATATCTAGAGACAAAAACAGAGGACCTTAACACATTTTTTATAACTATTTTGGAAAAAATATTGTTTAGACACAGAATAGAAATGCAAAGAACTTTGCTTTTTGAGAAAGTTCAAAGCTTGCATGAAAACATAAAAAATATATTCAAGCAATATGAGGTTTCCTAACTAGAAAAACTTATAAGATCTGAAATCGGAGATTATACAATGCCAGAAGTGGATTATGTTTTAAAGGATATAAAAGTTGTGGAAAAAGATGCAGACATAGATTTTAAGAAGCTATACAAGTTCTTAAGCAAGGTTTTTTCAGATAATGGCTATTTCGTCTTTGAAAAGGAATACATGCACCATTTAAAGGAAGACTTAAGGAATAAATCAATCAAGTGGAAAGGATATAAAAAAGTTGATGACTACTCAAGATTCTGGATTGAAGTAAGAATTAAACTTTCAAATGCCAACGAGCTAGAAGGAAATGATGAAATGCTTTATCATGGTGATATATCATTAAATTTTGAAAGCTACATTCAGAAAGATTATTACTCAAAATGGGAGTTTAATTCATTGATGAAGCTATTAAGGGCTGTATGGGATAAATTTTTTCTTGGAATTAAGTTTACCCAATACGAAACCCAGCTTAAAGACGAGACATATGATATTTTTAATAAAACAAAAACATATCTGGGAGGTTGATAAATGAACGAGAGAACAAAGTATCTTGCACTAAGCTTAGGCTTTGCAATTGTCGGATTGTTTTTTCTTGCAGATTCAAGAATGGCAATTACTGGTAAGGCTGTAGAGGCAAACATGTTTTTTGGCGTTGGAAGTTCTGGTCTAGGGATATTATTCATCTTTGCTTCTATAATGCTGTTCCTAATAGCTTGGGCATTAAGAGAGAATTAATATGTGGCCATTCAAGAAAAAAACAGAAGAGCTTGAAGAAATAAAAATTCCATTCAAAGAGCCAAAAGAGCCATTTTCTGAGTCATCAGAAAGCAATCAAGATTTAATCCTAAGCAGGCTTGATCTGATAATAGCAAGGCTTGAAAACATAGAGCAAAGGCTGAAAAACCTGGAAAGATGAAGCCCTTTTTTTTATCTTTAATCATAGTTCTTCTAGACCAAATAACAAAATATCTTTCGATAGATAAAACAATCCAAGTTTTTAGTCTCTTCTCAATAAATTACATAGAGAATACAGGAGCCGCTTTTGGCATATTGCAAAACAAAGCCTTTTTCCTTTCAATAATCTCAATCATAGTCATTTTGTTAATAATCTATTACTTTAATAAATCCAGTAAAAATGAAAAATTTGCCTTAAGCCTTATACTTGCCGGTACAATTGGTAATTTAATAGACAGGATTTTTAGGGGTTATGTTATTGATTTTATTGACTTTAAGTTCTGGCCTGCATTTAACATAGCAGATATGGCAAATGTAATCGGAGTTTTATTGTTGATTTATTATTCAGGAATTATACAAAACCTTTTTAAATTAAAGAAATAAATGGATGTTATGAATCTTGATAAGATTAAAGGCATAGCATTGTCTGCAGCAATAGCAATAATATTGGCTTTATTTGTCAATGTTGGTGTTGCTACATTCTATAAAGAGCCAAAATATGAGGAATGCTATTATCCGACAAAACTAGCAGAGCCAGATGGAAGATATGTACCCCCAACAGCAGAAGAATTAAAACAACAAAGAGACTGTGAAGATAGAAACAATGTATTAAGGTCTTTTTACAATAGAAATGTCTTCATAGTTCTAGTAATAACAGGCATAGCATCATTGTTAATAGGATTGTTTATGGGTGTTTCTTCAGTTGCATCTGGGTTTTTATTTGGCGGAATTTTAAATCTTTTTATAGGCGTTGTTAGGTATTGGAGCGATATGGATGAATATATAAGATTTATACTTCTTGGAGTTGTTCTTGCCCTATTGATCTGGATTGGCTATAAAAAATTAAGATAACATGGATAAACCATTAAGCAGAGAATTTCTAATATCTCAAGGGGAATGCTGCGGTAGTTTATGTAAGAATTGCCCTTATATTCCAAAGCATGTTAAAGGCTCAAAAGAAATAAATTAAGATAGTTTAGTTATACAACTTTTTAATTCCAGCTACATCTCCTAAATTCAAGTCTCTTTTCTTTGTTTCTCCATAATCAGCAAATCTGAACATTGTCTCTTCTGTGCATCCATCACTAGGATGCCCCATTCCAAAGCTATGCCCTAGTTCATGGGAGTTTATATTTTCAAAGTCCATCTTGTTTGCTTCTCCACTTGAAGACCAGTCAAAATCTACTTGATCGTAAACTTGATCCCATTCAACTAGTTCTCTTTGAGAAATAGGCCCATAAAATCTGCCCCAAACTATTGTTACTGCTATTGCCCCTTGGTCTGAAATATCCCCAAAATAAACCTCATTCTTGCCATCAGGACTTGATGTATCTATTGCCAAAACATCATTTGTTAAGCTTCCTGCTCCAAAAATATTCTTCCCAGCAGCATTCTCCCATTTATTTATGCTTGAATCAAGGTTGTTTAAAATAAAGCTTGTATCTAAACCATCTGTATTTGCTGCATTAACTACCCAAGGTTCTATTTTTTTCCATTTTGTACTCTTCCCAATAAAACTATAGCAAGTGCTTGTTGTTGTAGCACTTCCACCTTTATGACTAAATTCCTTTTTATAATCTATAAATGCAAATCCTTCTACAACCCTTCCATCTTTATCTTTCTTAGTACCTAAACTAAAAACATTAGGAGAAACCTCTACAGCATCAGCTGGTATTAATGCTTTATCATGTCCTTTTGCTGTTAAATCAGGCTTATCAGCCAAAACCAAGGTCATAGAAATAATAAAAATTGCTAAGACCCCCCACACAATATATTTCTTCATTTTTATTCAAATAATATGAAATATATTATTATTTATAAATCTTTTGTTTTTGTTATCACTTATACTAAGTAATGAATATATGTAAGCCTTAAATCCCATCCTAGAAAGGATTTCCAAAAACCAAAAATGCAAATATGGTATGCAATAAAACAGAGGCAAAGAAAAACCACCAGTAATAGCAATGATTATTATAAAATTTCCTGTACCATTCTTTTTGATATAATTTATTTGCTATCTTATGCCCAATTAAGCATCTACAAGAAAAAAACACAAGAAACAATCCTATAAGGTTGGTTATCCCAAGAAGAAAAGTTATCCTTATTCCAAAAATTGTCTCAAGCACCATTTACTCAACAATTATGCTTCCAGTATTCTTTATGTTTAAATGATCGTGATATCTCCAAGTACCCTTTTCATTGAAAGTAAACCCATAGGATTCACCTTCTTTTAAGCCCTTGCAAGCATCAAAGATATTGCTTTCTTCAGAAGTTCCACATTTTTCAATATCACTTCCAGGATAAACTTTATGGGTTGGATGCATTGCAGATGCAGGCCAAGTCTCTTCTGATATCTTATTTACCCAAGTAACCTTTTGGCCTTGTTTTATTGTCAATGACTTAGGATTAAAACCCTCAGAAGTTAATTCTATTATACGATTTTGTATCATACTTCCAGAATCTTGGTTTTCATCAACAATTATATTATCATCTTTAACTTCGTCAACAGGCAATATACCAGCTTGTGTATCTGTCTCTGTCTTGCAAGCGCTTACTAAAAATACTAGAGAGATTAAAATTATTGTTATTCCTAATTTTTTCATAAATTTATGATTAATTCTTTATTTATAAATTTTTGGGTAAGTTTTAAATAATTCCAGAAGTTCTTTTAGATATGTTAGACATTAATAAAAT
>JACQNI010000046.1 GCA_016203135.1 Candidatus Woesearchaeota archaeon | reverse complement strand
TTAAAAAAGTGGGTTAATTTTAGTAAATATGGATAAAGTAGTCATAGGGCTTGTAGAGAAGGTAAAAATAAAGGGAGTAAAAGAAGTAGAAGTTTTAGCAAAGATAGATACTGGAAGCAGAACTAATTCTATAGATACAAACTTAGCTTCTGAAGCTCAGCTTGGACCTATAATAAAATCTGTTTCGATCAAAAGCAGCCATGGAAAGCAAATAAGGCCTGTTGTAAAGGCAAAGATTGAGATAGGAGGGAAAATTTTGATAGCCAGCTTTAATATAGCTCCAAGAGGGCATTTAGATTATCCTGTTTTGATTGGAACAAGGACTTTGAAGAGGGGTTTCTTAATAGATCCCATAAAAAAATGAATCTGGCTGTTGTTAGCTTGGGCGGAAAAAGCAGTTTAGAAATTGTTGATGAAGCTAAAAATTATTTTACTGAAGCAAATAACTTAGATATAAGAAAAATGCAGGTAAATGCCAGTTCTAAAAGATTAAGTGTTTTATATGATGGCAAAGAAATGGATGGATATCAATGTATTTACATAAGAGGTAGCTATAGATATGCGTTTTTACAAAGAAGCATGACTGAAGCATTATCAAACAAAGTATACATGCCATTAAAGCCAAAATCATTTACTTTAGCACATAATAAATTTTTGACTTTATTAGAAATGCAAAAAAACAAAGTTCCTATACCAACAACTTACTTAACTGCAACATTAGATGGAGCAAAAAAGGTTTTAGAAGAAGTAAACTATCCAATAATCATGAAGATTCCTGAAGGAACCCAAGGAAAAGGGGTTTTATTTGCTGATTCATTGGCTTCTGCAAGATCTATCATAGATACATTAGATGTTTTTAAGCAGCCGTATATAATCCAAGAATATGTAGAGACAGATGCAACAGACATAAGGGCGATAGTTGCTGGAGACAAGGTTATTGCGAGCATGAGAAGAAAAGGCAGCAAAAATGATGTAAGAGCAAATATTCATGCTGGTGGAAAAGGCGAGAAACTTGAGTTAAATGAAGATGTTGAAAACGTAGCTGTTAAGGCTGCAAAGTCTATTGATGCTGATATATGCGCTGTTGATCTGCTTGAAGGAACAAAAACAATGGTTATAGAGGTAAACTTAAGTCCTGGACTACAGGGAATACAAAGTGCTATTGGAAAAAATATAGCAAAAACAATAGCTGAATTCTTGTTTAAGAAAGCTGTTAATTTTAATGATGCCATGAAAAAATCTGATTACAACAAGATTATTAATGATTTAAAGAATAAAGAGAACAAGGAAATATTGGCTAATTTAAGCATTAAGAGCGGAATCATAAAGCTACCAGAAATAGCTACAAAAATGACTGAATTTAAGAATGATGAAGAGGTTGTCTTAATTGCTGAAAAAGGGAAGTTAATTGTGAAGAAGATATAATGAAAAATAAGTTTTGATAATTGATAATTCTTATAAGCTGGAAAAAGATGTCTGACTAATGAAAAAAGTTGCTGTATTTATTTTAATATTGTTTTTAGTATTTCCAGTAATGGCAAAAACAGAAAGGGCTACCTTAAAGGTAAATCAAAGCGTTCAGTTTTTTGGAAGCAACATAACTGTTGTAAACTTAAGCCCTTTGAGCGATTCTGTTTTATTTTGCATAAACAACAACAGAGAGATTTTTGTTGAAGATAAAAATGAAAGATATCAAAATTTTACTGTGAGGGTTACTGATATTTCAACCAAGCAAGTAACTTTTAGGGTTGAAAACATAGAGAAGAGAAATGAATGTGGTGGAAACTGCAGGAATGAAAAATGTTTTTTTGAATGTAAAAGAGACATAGATTGTGATGACAGCAATAATGAAACCTTAGATAGTTGTGTTGCTAGAAATTGCAGGAATAGCATTATACCTGTTTCTGAAGAAGTAACTGAAGAAAACACTGAAATAACTGGCGAGAGTATTAGTGAACCAAAGTTAGAAACTAATAAATCTGATATTTTGCCTGCAACTATTGTTTTAATAGTTATTGTTGTTCTTCTTGGCTTGATTGTTTTTCTGAGAAAGAATTAATTTACCAGTATTAAATCTTAGAAATATTAAGTTCTGTCATTTTTTCCTCAAGTTAATAATTCTTTTATTTTATTTACGAAATCTACTGTTTCTTTTTGAAGCATTTTTATATTTCTTACAGTATTATTATAGCTTGTTTTTACTAATCTAGCAAATTCTCTTATATGGACTCCTTTTTTGTTTTTATCCAGTATATTTATGATTCTTATTTTAGTTTCCATTTTAGTATCAATTGATACTAATAGTAGGTGACATTAATTTTAGGACAAGTAAACTTAATAGATAGGTAAATTACAGGGTTTTAAGCCTAAATTGAGGAACTTACTGTCCCATTACTTCTGCCGTATACTAGAATTGAAATAAGCTTAAATAAGCGAGGTTACCTGAGTAGATTAGGGATAAACACAATTTATGTTCGCACTAGTTTTTTATCATTTACTTCTGATGATGAAGTTAAAATTTATTTAGAAACTGTCTCTAAATATCTACCAAAATAAAGCAAAGATTTATAAAATATTTCTATGTAATGATAATATGGACGTAGCTGTTTTATATTCAGGGGGAAAAGATAGCAACTTTGCTGTTGAATACTGCTTGAAAAGAAACTGGAAGATTAAATATTTATTATCAGTAAAACCAACAAGGACTGATTGCTACTTGTTTCATTATGCTACTGTTGAAAACACAAAAGAACAGGCTGAAGTCTTGGGATTAAACCATATATATGTTAAATGCGATGTTGCTGATCCAAGACTAGAAGCAGATATTGTTAGAAAAGTTGTTGAGAAGAATCCTGTTGATGCTGTTGTTCTTGGGGGTGTTGGACTGCAAGTTACTCAAATAGAATCAATACAAAAGGCTTTGAGAAATTTAAAGATTGAAGTGTTTGCAGCTCATGCTGGGGAAGACCACGAGGAGTTGTTTAGAAGTATGATAGATTCTGGATATAAAATTATGATAACACAGGTTGCTGCAGATGGCTTAATAAACTGGCTTGGAAAGGTTGTTAATAAAGAAAATTTCAATCAATTAGTTAAGGATTCAGAAAAATATGGGTTTCATGTAGGATTTGAGGGCGGATCTGCGGACTCTTTGGTTTTAGATGCTCCTTTATTTAAAGAAGAACTTCAGGCAATAAACATGAAAAAAAATATTGAATCAAACTACTGCGGATATGTAGAACTTGAGTTGAAGAAAAAAAGCCTTGTAGAATCTTATATTTAGAAAATTATTTTTTAGCTTTCTTTTCTATGAATTTTTCTGCATGTTCATCTGAGCAAAACCTGTAAAGCTGTTCATTAATCTCTTCTTCAACGAAATCATCTCCAAGGGGTTTTTTACATAAAGAACATTTAGCCAGTTTACTGCCTACGTTATACCCTTGCATGAAACCAGAATCAAGATTTGTTAATTCGTCTTCGTCTTCTTCTAACTCTTCTCTGCCTTCTTCTGTATAGATCCCACCTTCATCTTCTTCTTTTGTCATTGTTTTAGAAATGCTTAAGATGGATTTATATTGCTTTCTATTTTTTAAGAATTATCTTTGGAACGTCTTTTACTGAATTAACTATAAAATCTGGATTATATTCTTTTAAGGTATTTTTGCTATAATGACCAGTCAATACAGCAATTGTTTTTACTTTAGCTTTTTTCCCAGCAATAATATCGTAAATTGAATCGCCAACCATATATAAAGCCTTAAGATGAAGAAGCTTTTCAGCTTTCAATATTTCATCAGGATATGGCTTTGAGTTTTTAACATCATCATTTCCAAGGATGACATCAAAAAGACTTTTTTCAAGCTTTGCAGATTTTAAAAGGCTAAGGATATTGCTATGGCTATTGTTAGATAATAATCCAAGCTCATATTTTTTTTTGAGTAATTTTAATGTTTTTTCTGATCCTTTGATTTTTCTTGCATCTTTTTTAGCTTCATTAACCAAGTATTTTGCATGAAGATAGGTTATCTTGTAAATTATTCTTGGATTTTTTGAAAATGTCAGTATTTTTGCTATTTCTAATTTTGGGGCTCCAAAATGCTTGACCATTTTATTAAAAGGAAACTTTTTAAAACCAAGTTCTTTTAAGGCCCTATTATAAGCCCTATAATGAGCCCTATCAGAATTAATCAGGGTATTATCTAAATCAAAGCATATCATTTCCATTTTTAAGAATTAACCTCATTTTACTTAATTAGACTTGGTGTTTTATAAAAATCTTTTGTTTTTTTGAAATAAAAAAAATTATAAACAATGATATTTCAAATAACTTGATGAAAAAGGGCGTTGTTATTATTATAATAATGGCTATTCTTGCTGGTTATAGCTATGCTTTAACTGTTACTTTAACAGAGCCGACAAATAGCCAGATTTTATCTGGGAATAGTGTTACATTTAAATGCAAGGCAGATGAAGCCTTAACATCATTAAAACTATATCATAACATCAATGGATGGCAGGAAAACCAGACAAATAGCTCTGCGGTTTCTATTAATACAGATTATAGCTTTTCAACAATAAGCAATATAGCAGCTGGAAGCTATAATTGGAATTGCTTGGCTTCAAATGAAACTTCAGGCTTTTTTGCTTCATCCAATTATTCATTTACAATTTCTAGTAATAAAGCGCCGTTTTATACAACAATACCCGATATGAAATGGCCAGAAGATATAGTGAACAGTTCTTTACGTTTAGGAAATTATTTTACTGATCCTGATGGAAATAGCCTAAGCTATTATATTTCTGATAATTCTTTGGCAAAATTTGACATTGATAATTCAACTGGAATAGTCACTATAAAACCAAGGGCAAACTATTCTGGAAGCTTTATTGCTACATTTACAGCAAACGATGGCAGCTTAACTAATACAAGCAACAATATATTGTTTAATATAACTCCGGTAAATGATATTCCTTATTTAATAAAGCCAATACCAAACCAAACATGGAAAACTACAAACGAGCTTAATATTGATTTAAGCGATTATTTTGATGATGTTGATAGCAACCTAACTTATTCTGCAACAAATTTAACAAATATAGACCTAGAGTTTAACAATCAAGAAGAAAGGGTTGTTTTAAAAGCCAAAAACAACTGGACTGGAACTAGTACAATTATATTTAAAGCAAATGATTCATTTTTTACATTGAGCAGCAATCAAGTTACTTTGAAAGTAGTTGCTGAAAACATAGCCCCTGAAATAATAAGCTATTCACCAATACAAGATCCTAGAGTAAATACATCAAATTCGTTTAATTTTTCAATACAGGGATATGATGCAAATGGTGATCTGATAAGGATACAATGGTATCTTAATGATGCTGCAATAACTGGAGCAACTACAAGCAGCTATGTTTTTACTCCAACAACAAAAGGGGTTTATAGGTTAAAAGCTATTATTTCTGATGGTGTATTTACTGACTCACAAGAATGGGCTGTTTTTGTTTCTTCGATAAATGAACAAAACTCTGGAACAAACTTGAGTAATAGAAATGACTTATGCGGGAATAATTTAGTTGATGCTGGAGAGGGATGCCAAACCTGCCAGATAGATGTAAAATGTGCTGATGATGAAAAATGTGTTGAAAATAAATGTATATTGGAGGAAAAGTCAAATAGGACATTGGTTTTAATTATAATTTTAGTAATAGCTTTGGTATCTATAGCAACTAGTTTATTTTTATATTACAGGCATAAAAAGGGATATCAGTTTGTAGAAGAAACTTCAATTAAAGAAGAAAATGTAGAAAAGAAAGAAACTAAGATTTCTCCTGCAGTTGAGATAGATGATATATATCCTGATAAAAGAATAAATGGAGTGAAAGAAAGGAAAACGGTTTCAAGTGTTATTCTTAAGGATTATGTAAAAACTTGCTTAAACAAGGGAATATCTCCAGAAAAGATAAAAAGGACTCTGCTGGAAAAGGGTTGGAAAAAAGAGCAAGTTGAGGCTGTTTTATTGGAATTTGAACTGAAGAGAAAATGAAAATTATAAAGATCAAAGACATAAAATCCAAATTAAACAAAGCAGAAAATCCCCTTTTTATATTTGATGATGATCATGATGGCTTATGCTCTTATGTGCTTTTAAGGGATTACATTAAAAAAGGCAGGCCCTTTGCTACAAAAGGCGGGGCAATATTAAGAGATAACAGGTTAAGTGAAAAAATAAATGAATATAATTCTGATATAATATTCATATTAGACGTACCTGTAATAAGCCAGGAATTTATTGATGGATTAAAATGCAAAGATATTGTATGGATAGACCACCATGAGGTTGTTGACTTAAATGGTGTTTATTATTATAATCCAAAAATTAAAAATCCTAAATTATACAAGCCGACAACAGAAATATGCTATGAAATTGTTAAAGGAAAGGATTGGATTGCCGGCATTGGTATTATTGGGGATTATAAAATACCTAAGTTTTTAAAAAAATTAAAGAAGAAATACAAGGATCTTTTTAATGATGCAAATACCATAGAAGAAATAATCTATGCAAATAAATTTGGCAAGTTAATTGATATAATTAACTATAATCTAAAAGGCAAAAATAAAGATATAAAAAAATTCATGGAAACAATACCAAAAATTAAAGATCCTTACGAAATCCTGGAAAGCAAGACTGAAAATGGAAAGTTTATATATCAAAGATATAAAAAATTCATGGAGAAATATAAAGACCTTCTAAATAAGGCATTAGAATCTGGAAAAACTAAAGATGATTTATTCTGGTTTTTATATGCTGCAGATAATGACAGCTTTACTGGCGAATTGGCTCAAGAGATAAAATTTAAATTAAAAAATAAAATAGTCTTTGTTGGAAGAGAAAAAAGCGGATATATAAGATTCAGCCTTAGAAGCCCAAATATACCAATAAGGGACATTTTAAAAAAAGTCTTGCAAGAATTTAACGGCACTGGCGGGGGTCACGAGCTTGCCTGTGGGGGGAGCATAAGGAAAAATGATTTTGATGAATTTATAAAAAGCCTTGCTAAAGAATTCAAGAAAAAACAATCCTAGCATCTACTACTTTTGCTTCTCTTTCATTAACTATCAATGGATTTATATCCAGCTCTTCTAGGTTTTTATATTTTTTTGCAAGTTTGGAAAGTTTTAGCAGCAAAAGCTTTATTTTGTTGATATCAACTGGATTTTCTCCTCTTGTTCCAAGAAGTATTTCATATCCTTTTATTTCTCTAATCATTTCTTCAACATCATTTTTTTCTAAAGGACAAACCCTGAATGACAAGTCTTTTAATGTTTCAACAAATATTCCCCCAAGGCCAAAAATAATTACATGCCCAAAGGTTGGGTCTTTTTTAATGCCTAGGATTATCTGCTTTCCTTCTATATGCTTTTGAACCATTACTTTTTTTGTTAGTTTCTTTAGGTAAAAAAAATCTGAAAAGAAATCCTCTTCATGAACATTTATTTTTACTCCATGAAGATCTGACTTATGCAATTTTCCAGTTATTTTTAAGACTACTGGAAAGCCAAGTTTTCTTGCATAAACATATGCTTCTTTATCATCAGAAAATATTTTTGATTCAATAATAGGAAAACCTTTGCTTAAAAGAAAATCCTCTGCCTCTTTTTCCATAAGAACCTTCATAAAAAATAAAGAAATCTAAAGATATTTAAAGCTTGTCAAGCTAATTTTTTTATGGTTTTGGATAAAAGGGTGATTTTTTTACTTTTGTTAATCTTACCTTCATTAGCCCAAGCCCAGGAAGAAAACTTCAACAACTATGCAAATGTTGAAGTTGATGTTTTTGTAAATTCTAATATAAGTATAGACTATTTGAAAAAAACCTCTAACATTAAATACCTGGAAGTTGAGCTTGGAATATTTCCAAGAGAAGATGAAATACAAAGCATAAAATCGAAAGAAATTTTTTCCAGCCCTGAAGCTGAAATAGATGAAAAAGAGAATCTATTTTTTAGGTGGGATGATGTAGAAGAAAAATATTTATTTTATAGTTTTGATGGAATCTTAAATATAAAAAATGACTTTGAAAAGATATCTGATAGAATACCCTTTCCAATTGAAGATCTTAGCGCTGATATTAGGGAATACACAGAGTTTACAGAATTTATTGATGCAAATGATAAAATAAAAGACAAGGCTTCTGAAATCGTTGAAGGGGAAAATGATCTTTACATAGCAACCTATAAACTTGCTGACTGGGTTAAGCAGAATGTAAATTATAATTTAACTACATTGACAGCAGATGCCCTTCAGAAATCCAGCTGGGTTTTTGAAAATAAATATGGTGTATGTGATGAACTTACAAATCTTTTTATTTCAATGGCAAGGAGCGTTGGAATTCCAGCAAGATTTGTTGCTGGAGAGGTTTATACAAATTTATATTATGATTTTGGAAATCATGGCTGGGCAGAGGTTTATTTTCCTGGATATGGGTGGGTTCCATTTGATGTAACTTTTGGGGAATATGGCTGGATAGATCCTGGGCATGTAAAGCTCGTTGAGTCTGCTGATTATGGAAAGTCTAGCGCTGTATATTATACCTGGGAGTCAAGGGATGTTGAAGTAAATCCTAGCAGCCTGGAAGTAAGAACAAAGGTCTTGTCAAAGAGCGGAAATGCAGGTGGTTTTGTCAAGCTAGATATAAAACCAATAATCTCGAAAGTTAAATTTGGGAGCTATATCCCAATTGAAGTAAATGTGGAAAACAAGAATGATTTTTACCTTCCTTTGACATTAGTAATAACAAAAGCCCCAGAGCTGGTTGAAGGAGAAAATATTTTTACCTTATTAAAACCAAAAGAAACAAAGAAGTTTTATTGGATTGCAAAGATTCAAGATAATTTAGATGAAAAATATGTATACAAATCTTATTTAGAGGTAAAAACGAACTTCAATGAGATTTCTAAAAGCGAAATAGAATACTCAAAGGATTATGATTTATATAGCTTAGAAAATGCAGAAGAAATAATAAGCAGATATGTAGAGGTTGATAAAAAACAGCCCTTTACAGATATAGAATTAAATTGCTCCTGGGATAAGTCAAATTATTACGATGGGGAAAACGCAAAAATCAGCTGTTTAATAAAAAACAATGGAAATGTCAATCTTAAAGAGATTCAAGTTTGTTTGGATAGTGAATGCAAGGCAATTTCATTAAGGATAACTGAAGAAACAGAAGTTAATCTTAATACAAAGGTTTTTTACAATAAAGATGTGAGGATTGACTTAATTTCAGATGATTTTTCTAAATCGAAGATATTGCAACTCAAGGTAGTAAGAATACCTAAAGTAGAGGTTGAATATCTTGGAAATAAGGAGTTTAGTTATAATGAAGCAAATAATTTTACTTTAAAATTGAATACAAATATAAAGGTTTTTGATGTAAAATTAGATGTTAATGGAAAAATAATAGATATAGATGAGCTTAACAATGAATCAAAGCAGGACTTTGAGCTTAGAGGAAAAGATGTGAAGGATGGCTTAAATATAAACCTTAAATATAAAGATGAACTGGGAAAAGAATATGAAACCAAAACAGAAGAAGATGTTTTTGTTATAAACATTCCTTTCTATATTAAGATAATAAATTACTTAAAGAATCTTTTTTAATAACTCTTTGCAAATAAACATATGACTTTTGCTTTGGTATTGCAATAAACGCAGTTGTCTTTAATAGATTTTGGCTGATCGAGTGGTATATTGATGCTTTTTGCTCCATCTGCTTCATCTTTAATCTTATCTTCGCATTTTGTATTTAAACAGAATGGGGCTTTTACTAGCTTTTTGTTTTTAATTGCTCTTTTTAAGTCATCCATATTTTTTACATATATTGTATTTAGCTCAAGAAACTTGCTGGCGTTATTAAACAAATTCTTTTGTATATCTTTAAGCATTTTATCTATGTCTTTTGATAAATTTGAGAATTTCACAAATTCTTTCTTTCTTGTATCTCTTCTCACCAATGTAACTTGTTTTTTTTGCATGTCTTTTGGACCAAGCTCTATTCTTATTGGAATTCCTTTAAGCTCCCACTCGTTAAATTTCCAGCCAGGAGAATAATCTCTTATATCTAGAATAGGATTGTATTTTTTAAGCTTAATTTTGATTTCATTTGCTTTTTTTAATATTTTTTCTTTATCTTTGTCAAATAATATTGGGACTATTACAATTTTATTATAAGCAATATTTGGGGGGAGAACTATGCCTTGATCATCCCCATGGATCATTGCTAAAGCGCCTATTGTTCTAGTAGATAATCCCCAGGAATTTTGCCATGGATAATGTTCTTTTTCATCTTTTCCAAGGTATTTTATGTTGAAAGCCTTGGCAAATCCTTGGCCTAGGTTATGGGAAGTGGCCATTTGCAATGCTTTGCCATCTGGCATGAAGGATTCAATACTTGTTGTATACAAAGCCCCTGCAAATTTTTCTTTTTCTGTTTTTTTGCCCATAATCACTGGAATTGCTAAAAGATCCTCGCAAAGTTTTTTATATTCTTTTAGATAAATCAATGTTTCTTTATCGCACTCTTCTTTAGTTTCATAAATACAATGTCCTTCCTGCCATAAAAACTCCCTTGTTCTTAGAAATAATCTGGTTGCTTTTGTCTCCCATCTGACAACATTTCCCCATTGATTTAACCTTAACGGCAAATCCCTATGGCTTCTGATCCATTTTGAATATGAGTCATAAATAATTGTTTCTGATGTTGGTCTTATTGCAAGCCTTTCTGACTCTTCTTTGTTTTCTATCCATGCCACTTCTGGCTTGAAACCTTGGGCATGCTCTGATTCTTTTTTAAAAAAAGACTCTGGAATAAATAATGGAAAATAAGCGTTTTTTACATTTAATTTTTCAATTCTTTGATTGAAATAGTTTTGAATTTTTTCCCAGATGCTATATGCATTAGGCCTTATGATCATGCATCCTTTTACTGAAGAATAATCTGCAAATTCTGCTTTTTGGATTAATTCTGGGTACCATTCAGAGAAATTTTCATCTTTCTTTACTGTTAAACCCTGCTTGCTTTGCTTTGACATTTAATTCTTAAAGATAAAAAGTTTATAAATATTGTTATGGGCCAACCAGGACTCGAACCTGGAATCAATCGGTCCTTGGCTATTTCTTGAAGCCGACCGTGTTGTCCATTACACCATAGGCCCAAGATTATTGGAAATGGATTTTATTTAATTCTTTCTAAAAACCAAAACCAATTTAAATGGTTTTTATATCCTAATATAAAATGGGTGATATGAATTCAATGGTACTTATTTGCTTTACTGGCAGCCTTATTTAGCGGGTTGGCTTTGGTAGTTGAAAAGAAAACATTGAAGAGTGAGCATGCCTTAGTGAGCATAACCTCAATTTCAATCCTAGATTTTTTAATAATATTATTCTTTGTTGGAAAGGTTAATTTTGATTTAGAATTAGCTGTTTTTATTTACATTTATATTGTCTCTTTATGCTCAACATTTGCATCGTGGTATATTGCAAAGGCTTTAAGACATTTGGAAATATCGACGGCTATCCCTTTGTTGGGCTTAGGGCCTGCACTAGTTGCAATTATTTCATGGATTTTTCTTAAAGAAAGCTTAACGAACAAGTCAATATTTGGAATCTTGCTTATAATAGCTGGATCTTACATCATAGAAACAGACCATAAAATATCTGATTTAAAAGAGCCTTTTAGAAAGATAATTAAGTCAAGATATATACATTATATTTTTTTAGCATTATTGCTACTTGCTGTTTCTGTAACACTAGACAGATACATCTTAAGCAACAAAGCAGCAAACATTGACATAATAACTTATCTCTTTTTTATTTTGCTGTTTAGCATGTTAAATTTCCTTATACTAGTAAATATATTTTATAAGGGTTTTCCAGGGATAATGGAAAGTCTTAAAATGAATTTCAAGTGGTTTTTACTAACTTCTATGCTTGGGATTACAGGAACATTATTTTTTTATAAAGCTGTTTCAATTCAATTAATAAGCCTGGTATATCCGATATTAAAGATAAACGCATTGTTTTCAACCATAATTGGGGGGGAATTGTTTCATGAACATAAGTTATTCTTAAAATCAATAGCATTAATTATTATGTTGATTGGGGGATATTTAGTTATTGGTTAATATTCTAAAAAAGCTTTGTAGAAAAGATATGAAGAGTAAATATCTACTTTTGAAGATATTTCCATTGGGGCGTGCATTGCCAATAGTCCAGGACCGGCGTCAACACAATTCATTCCGTGTCTTGACATGAATAAAGCTATTGTTCCGCCTCCGCCAACATCTATTTTTCCAGCTTCTCCTGATTGCCATGGTATTCTTTTATTGCTTAAGATGTCCCTTAAGAAATGTACATATTCTGCAGAAGCATCATTAGAAGAATATTTCCCAAAACTACCACCGTATTTTTCAATTACAACGCCTTTGCCTATAAATGATGAGTTGTTTGGATCGAAAACCTCTTTAAAATTTGGATCCATAGAAGCTGTTACATCTGCACTTATAGAATTTGAATTTTCTAAGAATTTTTCAGCAGATATTTTTGAATTTGAAAGTTCTAAAATTTCCTTTGCAAAGTTTAACAAAGCAAAGGAGTGAGCACCTGTATTTCCTACACTCCCTATTTCTTCTTTGTCAAAAAACATGCTTATTGTAGTCTGCCTTGGTTTAGCTGCTTCAATAAAAGCCATTAAGGTTGTAAAAACACACACTTTATCGTCTTGTCCGTATGCAGCTATCAAGCTTTTATCAAAACCAACATCTCTTGCTTTTGCGCTAGGAACCACTTCTATTTCAGCTACCAAAAAATCTTCTTCTGTTATCCCATATTCTTTGTTAAGTTTGTTTAAAACTTCTGACTTTATTCTTTCTTTTATTTTTTTATCTTTAACTGGAATGCTTCCTACGAGCAAATTAAGCTGCTCACCTTCTATTAGTTCTGATCCTATTTTTTCTAATTGTTTTTTTGCAAGATGAAGCAAAAGATCTGGAATTATGAAAATAGGATCTTTATCATTCTCCCCTATTTTTAAAGTAATCTTCTTACCAGATTTGGTTATTACAACCCCATGTAATGCTAATGGAACATTAACCCATTGATATTTTTTAATACCTCCATAGTAATGTGTCTTCATAAAAGCGATCTCTGAATCTTCAACTAATGGATAAGGTTTAAGGTCCAATCTTGGACTATCTATATGGCTGCCCAAAATATGAGATTTAGAACTATCTTTGCCTATGGTTGCAGCAATAACTCCTTTTCCTCTGAGGGTTTTATATATCTTATCTCCTGATTTTAAACTAGAAAAATGTGCAATATCATTGAAACCTTTTTTCTTTAGAATTGATACAATATAATCAGCAACTTCCCTTTCTATTTTATTTTCACTTATGAAAGTCTTATAATCTTCGCAAAAATTAAAGATTTTATTATTGTCAAGCTTTAACCAGGCAGATTCTCTTTCAAGAAAATTTTTTGTTGAACTTTTATCCATAATCTAAATATAAGTTTTTTATTTATAATGTTTTCTATATTTAAAATTTATAAATTTCAGAATATTTTTTTGTTAGATAACTTACATATATATCTGAATTTAAGCCTTCTCCACATGCTTTTTTAATTATCTCCTCTGCAAGCATTTTAGAACCTGGTTTATGAATGTTTTTTGCGAGCCAAGCTCTTATTTTTGAATAGTCTCCATTTTCTATATCTTTTTCTATGTCTGGATTTTGTTTTTTTAATGCATTATATAATTGTGAAGCATAAATTGTTCCTATGGCATAAGTAGGAAAATAACCAAAAGCTCCGCTAGACCAATGCATATCCTGCAAAACCCCTTCCTTATTATCCTTTGGAACAACATCAAGAAGTTCTTTCATTTTTTGATTCCATATTTTTGGTAAATCTTTTACTTTTATTGCTCCTTCTATTAATCCAAGCTCTATCTCAAATCTAAGAATAATGTGGAAAAAGTAATGGACTTCGTCACCTTCAATCCTTATCAATCCTGGTTTTACTTCATTAACCTCTTTATACCATTCATCTAAGTTTCCATTAATCCTGAATTTTTTCTTAAATATGGGAAAATAATATTTCCAGAATGGTTTGCTCCTGCCAATCATGTTTTCCCAGAATCTTGATTGAGATTCGTGCAGACCATGGCTTGGAGCATCACCAAGGATATCATATTCGTGTTCTATTGGCAATCTTAATTCATATAATGAATGGCCAGCTTCGTGCATTGAAGATCCGAAAGAGAACATTGGGCTAGACCTAATATTGGTTGTTATTCTAACGTCATCCAAACCTATTTTTGTTGAGAATGGGTGTTCTGAAAAATCAATTCTAGAATTTTCTTCATTTAAACCAATTCTTTTAACTACATCGTTTGAGAGTTCTAACTGAATTTCCTTAGGAAATTCTCCTTTAAGAAGTTTAAGGTTTTGTTTTTTATATGTTGATGTAGATCTTATTTTTTTACTTAATATGATTAACCTTTTCTTTAAGTTTTCAAAAGCTGGTTTTAACTTTTCAACAGTCATACCTTCTTCAAAAGAATCAAGCAAGCTATTGTATATATGCCCTGGTAAATTAAGGTATTTTGCTTGCTTTATTTTTAAAGCAACTATTTTTTCTAAATGTGGCTGGAATATCTTGAAATCTTTTTTGTTTCTTGCTTCTTTCCAGGCTTCTAAAGCCAAAGAAGTAGTTTTTGCTAATTCTAAAACAAACTCTTTAGGTAATTTTCTTGATTTTTCTATCTCTTTATAGAGCTTATTTATCATTATATTATTATCTTCTGAGAGCTTTTCTTTTTTAAGTCTTTTAACAGCATTATAAAACTCATTTGAAGTAAACTTTTCATGAGCTAATCCGCTAAGAAATGCGATTGTTTCAGACCTTGATTTAAGTCCTTTTTTTGGCATATTAGTTTCTTGATCCCAACTAAGCAAAGCTAAAGATCTTCCAAGTAATACCATCTCCTTTTGATAGTTATTTACCAAGTCTAAATCTTTTTTCATGCTTATATTAAAAATAGGTTATTAAAAAAGCTTACTCTAAGAAGTTATATTTTCTTACAAAGCTTGTTCTAGACCATAACCTTCCAAAACCAAGATAATGCCCAGATTTAAGATATGGAAGCAATATTAGAATTAAGATATAGATTATATGTTCATCAATAATTGGATTATGTACTAATGGCAAAGAAGCTAGATAAATCAAGATCAGCATTAAAGATCCACTATAGCTTGCTATTTTCATAAAAATGCCTAAAATCAAGGCTAGACCTATCAATAACAAACCAAGCATAAATAGCCAATCTACAAGGATATTGCCTGCTATTGCCTTGTAAAAGCCACTAAAAGGGCCTTGAGAGTTGCTTAGAAAGCCAAATGTTGGTGAAACACCCAAAAGCCAGGACTTGTCTGTTGGGGTTAAAAAATTCAAGCCAAAAAGCTTATCTAAAAAAGCCCATAGGAAAATAAAACCAAGACTTATTCTTAAAAAGCCCAAGATGTAGTTTACTTTCATATATTTTAGATAACAAAAAAACTTATAAAACGCTACTATTTCAGCAGTATATGGCTTTTTTAGTAAATTTGGCTATTATAGCAGCTATAATAATTATTTTAATATTTTTATATATTTTAACCAGAAAAACCCCTAAAAAATATTATAGAAAGGCTGGAAAATATCATCATATTGGAGAGTCATACTATAATGAGGGAGACTTAGAATTAGCCAATGAATATTATCATGAAGCTGAAGTTTATAGAAAAAAGGCGAGGGAATTAGAAAATGTGGTTTGAGGACTTAAATTTTATAGAAAATCCATTTAAGGATAGTTCTAGTACTGAGCTAATAAGCTATAATGACATAATAGAGGATTTGCTGTATAACATAAATGCAGGAAACATAGTGGTTATTGAAGGTGAAGATGGAAGGGGAAAAACATCATTGTTGAATGTAGTTATTAACAGATTCAGGGGGCAAGGAAGGGTTGTTTATATCAATGGAAATAAAATAGAAAACCCAAATATTGAAAATGTTTTAATGGATAAATATGGTTTCTGGGGAAGGATTTTTAATAAAATGCCTAAAGATATGATATTGCTTATGGATGAGGTTGAAGAGTTAAGTGAGAAAAACCTAGAAAGAATAAAATATTTTTATGATCAAAACTACATAAAGGCAATTATTTTCACAACAAAAGACAGAAAGAACCCTAATTTTTCTCCAAGCTTAAAAGAGAGAGTAGCAAAGATAATAACATTAAAAGAGCTAAAGGATGATGAGGCTGTAAGAATAATAAAATCAAGGCTTGGAAATTTGGAATTATTTTCTAATGAAGACATAAAAATGATATTTAAGCATTCTGACAAGAATGTAAAGCTGTTTTTAGAAAATTGCGAGAAAATTGCAGAAATCGTTGTTGAAAGAAAACTTGAAAAGGCAGATAAGGATATAATAGAAGGGGTTATTGGGAAAAAAGAAAAGATTGTTCATGAAGAAAAGCAAGAGAAATTAGACGTTGAAAAGAAAGAAGAAAGGGTTAAAGGAAAAAAACAAATTAAAAAAAAAGAAAAACTGGAAAAAAAAGAAGAAAAAGAAAAGCCAAAGGGGCAAATAAAAATAATCTACGATGATGTAGCTGAGAATTACTATTAAAATGGAAATTTGGTTTAAAAAATTGGGTTTTTACAATAATCCTTTTAGCATAAAGCCTGCTGCTTTTAGCGATGAGCTGTTTGGGTATAATGTGCAAGATATAATGGATAAAATAAACAACGGAGAGGTTTTATTTATAGAAGGGGCTTATGGAAAGGGAAAAACTACTATTCTAAAAAAAATAATACGGCAGTTTGGAGGGAAAAAACGGGTTGTTTATTATAGCTGCAACAGGAAAGAAGATGAGATTGATTTAGAAGAAATTTTGAAGGGAAGGTATGGATTCTTTGGAAGGATGTTTAATATAAAGCCAAAAGACATGATATTGCTTTTGGATGAATCTCAATACATGAATGAAAAAGACTCTGAGAATTTGGCTTATTATTATAATGATCATTATTTTAGGGCAATTGTTTTAGTCAGCCATGATTTTTTTTCCATAAAAATGTCTGACGGCTTGAAGAAGCTTGTTGATGGCAATGTGATAAAACTTAACAAATTAAACCCTGAAGATTCAGTAAGTATTATAAGAAAAAGAATTGGAGATGTAGACATTATTGATGATGAGACGATAAAATTAATTTTTTCTAAGTCTGATGAAAATCCTAGACGATTATTGAAAAATTCTGAACTTGTATTTAAACATGCTTTTGATAGGGGTTATGAGAAGGTAACCAAAGAGCATGTTGAAGCTGTACTAAAGTAACTTATTCAAGTTTTTCAATTTTATTTGTAATTGGTCCAATATAGTTTCTAATTAGTCTGTCCATAAAAATATATTCTTTGAATCCCATTTTAATCCACTAATTTATAAGGTATCTTTAACTTATCCAATAATTTCAATTGTTTTTCTGAAGTAAGACCATATACACCATTACCATAAGAATCTATAGCATAACCACTTTTACATAAAGTACCAAAACCTTTTATTTCATTCTCTTTATTACTAATAAACCTTACTTTTGCAACATTGGATCTAGGAAAAAACATTGCAAGAGGTCCAAGCATTGCTGAGAATGATGCGTATTGCCTTACTTTTTCTAATTCATCTCCTATTTCTGATATTATCTCTTCCTTTTGTTCTCTAAGCAAATCTTCCAATTCTTTTTTTGTAAAGTGTTCTTTATCTTCCATTTTTTATTCCGATGTAAACTCTCTAAGATAATGTTCGAATGGTTCTTCGTCTTTTACATTCCATGTAGTTATCAAATATTTTTTGTCCCTAGCACTCAAAATCATAGCAGGATCGATATATTCCCTATGCACTAAATGCTCTGTTACCCTTAAATCCAAAGAGTCTGCTGTTGGAATCCAGATTGCTCCTATATCTGGCATAAGGTCAATTTCCTGAGAAAGTATATCACCAACTACTGGCAGTTTCATAGCTTTTCCTAAGATACTAAAATACTCTCCTAATGCTTCATATCTAGCTTTTCTTAGCATTCCATCAAGATTTTCACCAGGTAAGTTTGCTGTTATCCATAAATTCTTTTCATAAGTGTTTTCATAGTCCATATCACGAATTTTTCTTCTATCGATTGTTATCTTTCCAAGCAAAGTCTTGTGTTCTTCTCTTTCGTCGTCAAGAGATGTATATGCAAATAAAGGCACTTCGATACGCTCTACATTGTTTAAACTCTCATGTTTTTTACTAATTGCAGGAACATCCTCTAATGCTGTAATATCTTCCAGAATCTGATATCCATTTCTTGTATTCTCTATATATAAACTTCTTCTTAAAGCAAATAATCCATCATTGATTAATGGGAATCTGCTAGAAATCTCTGCTGTCAGGTAATCATCAGCAAGAGTTTGCAAGATACTTGCGCGCTTTTTTAGATATGTTTTAAGTCTTACTCTTTCATAAACATTTGGATTTAATCCATTTATCTGTTCTATCTTACTTAAAATCTCTTGTTTCTTATTTTCCTCGCTTACTTCAGAAAACTTTACTAAAGTTCCTTCAAAATTTCCTATTACTTCTAACGTTTGCATCATATTTATTCCCCCACTATATTTTTATTTTCTTCAACATACTTGTTAAACTAAAAATACTGATCGTATACCTCCTCAAACTTCTCTGATAATTTCTGAATTTTGGATCTATAATCTGCATGTCTATTTAAAGAAGAATTTCCGTTTGTATTGTATTTGATCAAATCGTCTAGATATTCTCTCTTTAATGAATGAAGTTGTTTGTTTAGTTTTTTCTCTACATCTTGCTCTATGCCTAAGGTCAAGCTAACCAAATAGTTAAAACTGTTTGCAGCCCTACGAGAATCATGGGACAATAGATATTTTATGGTTCCTTTTGTAAACAATTTAAACTCATTCTTATTTAACTTTGCATAAACGATGGCAGGCAATTTATTTAAATCATATAAATGAATATTGCTTTGTTTTCTTGTTACATTTATTACCCTCACACTACCGCTACCATTACACACTGGCTCCACCCCCTATTTTACTTTTTAATAGATCAACTTTATCTGTTGCTTCCCATGGAAATTCCTCCTTACCAAAATGTCCATAAGATGCTGTTCGTTTGTATATTGGTTTCCTTAAACTAAGATTTTTCATTGAACCTGAGATGGTTAAATCAAAACTTTCTTCTACAATCTCCTCAACAAATCTATCTTCCAATTTACCAGTCCCATAAGTGTTTATTGTTAAATTTAGGGGAACAAAACTTCCAATTGCATAAGATAATTCTACTTCGCATTCTTTAGCAAGACAAGATGCTACAATATTTTTTGCAATGTATCTTGCCAGATATGCTCCACACCTATCTGAACTTGTTGGGTCTTTTCCAGAAAATGCTCCACCCCCATGTTTGCTTGCATCTCCGTAACTATCTACAATTAATTTTCTCCCGGTTAAACCAGTATCAATTGCAGGACCACCAACAATAAATCTGCCAGTTGGATTTATGTAAAAATTAGTATTTTTATCTAAAAAATCTCCTAAAGTAGGGATAATTAGTTTTTCTTTTAAATCATCTTCTAATACTTGTGATTGAATATCTATGGAATGCAATGTTGAGATTACTACATTTTCTATTCTTTTAGGTATTCCTTTTTCATATTCTATTGTTACTTGAGTTTTTCCATCAGGACCTAAGTAATCTAGAATTTTGTTCTTTCTTAATTCAGTTAGGCCTTTAGCCAATTTATGTGCCAGTGTTATTGGCAAAGGCATAAATTCTTCTGTTTCATTACATGCATATCCAAATACTATACATTGATCTCTAGAACCAAGTAAGTCGTTTTTTCCCCAACTCAATTTATTAAAATCATTAATTTCGTGTCTATCTATTTTATCTATGATACTTAAAGTATTTGAATTAAAACCTAAATTATCTTGATCATATCCGATGTCTTTTATTGCTTTTCTAATTGTTTCTTCTATGTCTAGTTTTAAACATTTGTAACCCCCAACTTCACCACCTAAACAAACTAAATCTCTTGCTGCTAAAGCCTTTATAGAAACTAAAGCTTCATGATCTACACTTATATACAAATCAACCAATGCATCTGAGATTATATCACATACTTTATCTGGGTGTCCTTCTGTCACAGATTCTGCTGTCTTATATCTTCTAATTTTTTTTATCATTTGATTCTCCTTTTATCATTTAATTCTCCATAAAATTCTACTTTGATAGAGTTCGGTTGTTTTTTTCTTAATTCTTCTATATCCTTGTCTTTTTCTGTATTAATGTAATAATATTTTCCTTCTTTCAAAAAAGTTTTTTCATATTTTGCTGCAAGATAGGCGCAATGAGATACATCTTTACCGATAGCAGTTCCAATGTATTTCTTGCCCTCTTTTTCTTCTGCTGTAATTTCTTCTAAAGTCACATTCTTTGATTCTTTTGGGCCAATCAATGTAAAGACTAATTTCTTTTTCATTGGTATGACCTTTTACTCCTTAATCTTCCACTTTCTCCTGATTTACTGTAAGCTCCCCTTACCATAAAGTTTTCAAACCTGTTTTGGCAATATAATCGCTTATGCTCTTGAATTGGTCTTCCAAATATACTATAGCCATTTTCTTCTAAAAATTTGGTAGCCAATTTACTCAATTCGATTGGTCTTAACTTTGATTCCAGATATTCTATATTAGTTTTCATAGGGATAATGTAGATTGTCTATATAATTAAAAATTCTCATTAAAAATTTTGTAAATTAGATATATTTATATAGTTTTAATTCCAATAATTTAATATGAAGCTAGATCTTAAAGACACCAAGATATTGCAAGAATTAGATATAAACCCAAGGATAAGGGTTTCTAAGTTAGCAAAGAAAGTAAGATTAAGTCAGCAGGTAGTTGATTATAGAATTAGAAAATTGCAAGAAAATGAGGTTATAACCCATTTTGGAACAATAATTAACCTATCAAAAATGGGCTATAAACAATATAGAACCTTATTCCAATTTAATAATATAACTGAGGAAGTAAAACATAAGCTAATAAATTACTTAACTGGACATAATAAAGTATATTGGGCAGCAATCATTGGAAGCAAGTGGGATCTGTTTGTTGTTGTGTTTGTAGAGAATTATGAAGAATTTGAAAATTTCTTGGATAAATTATTTAATAAATTTCCAAATGTGTTGAAAGATTATGAAGCCTTAAATGTTTTATATCATGAATTTTATAAACATAAATTTTTACAATTAGATAAAACGCCTTTTACAATAAAAATGGACTTAGCATCTAATAAATTAATAAATCTAGATAAAATTGATTTATGTATTTTGAGTCAGATAAAAGCAAACTCAAGATTATCAAGTTTAGAAATTGCAAAAAAATGCGATGTCAGTTATAAAACTATACAGAATAGAATTAAAAATTTAGAAAGAGATAATATTATTTCTGGATATAGGGTGTTTTTAAGATCTGAGAAATATAATTATAAAGCTTATCTTTTATTAATTTCTTTTTATAGTTATGGAAGGGATGTAGAGAAAAAAATGTTAAATTATGCAAGAAATAATGAATTTATTACTCAGGCAACAAAATTATTTGGAAGGTGGAGTTTATTGTTTCATATAAGAATAAAAAATGAGAGAGAATTGCAGAATTTAATAATTGAAATCAGAAATAAGTATTCAATAATTGGGGATTATGAAATTATTCCAATATTTGAGGATATTTCAATAGACCATTTTCCGATGTCCAAAACTTTAAAGTAATTTCTTAATAAGATTGTTAACAATGTCTGGATTTGCAGTTCCTTTTGTTTTTTTCATCACCATTCCAACTAAGAAATTAAGGGCCTTTTCTTCCCCTTTTTTATAGTCTTCAATTGCTTTTGGATTTTCTTTAATAACCTGCTTGCAAATTGTTTCTAGTTCAGACTTATCGGATTTAATCTCTAAATCGTGTTTTTTAATGTAGTCTTTAACTGAAAAATCTTTCTTAACTAATTCTATCAATATTTTTTTGGAAGTATTTTCTGTAATTTTGTTTTCAGAAAGCATTTTTGAAAGATATTTTAAATTTTCTAGATTCAAATTAACATTTTCAATTTCAAGCTTGTCATAATTTAGAACGCTTAACAAATCTCTGACTAAAAGTTTTGCAGTAACGTTTATTTCTGATTCTTTAATTATATCTTCAAAAATTTCAGCTAATTTTAAATTAGAAGATAATGTTTCTGCATCTTCTTTTTTTAGTTTATACTTGTTTACAAACCTTTCTCGTTTAGACTCTGGGGATTCAGGAACGATTTTTTTGATTTTTTCTAATTGGTCTTTAGTAACCTGAATGCTAGGCAAGTCTGGCTCTGGAATAAACATGTAGTCTTGGGCTTGTTCTTTATATCTCATATGTATTGTTATATTTTGTTTGTCATCGTAAGTTCTTGTTTCTTGAACTAGATTTTTGCCAGAAAGTAAAGCCTTTTGCTGTCTTAAAACTTCATATTCGATTGCTTTTTTTATATTTGCTAGGGAATTAACATTTTTAATCTCAACTCGAGGATGATTTTCTATGTTTACATTTACATCTGCTTTTATTCCTAAATCCTTGTCTATTGAATTAACATAGCTTAATGCAGTCATTAAGTTTCTAACCCAAGTTCTAGTTTCTTCAGAGTCAATCAAGTCTGGCTCGGTTACAATTTCTATCAAAGGAATTCCAGATCTATTATAGTCAACATATCCTGTTATAGGATCCCATTTTGCAGGATCTTCTTCCAGATGCATATAAGAAATTCTGACATTGTTGTATTTTCCTTCATAACCAACAGGAACTGAATAAGTTCCAGAAATTGTTTTTTGAAATCCGTTTGGTAAATCAGGCCAGTCATAATGCTTTCTTTGGAATAAAATAGGGCCTTTTGGAATTCCGCAGTTTAATATTAAAGCTACTTCTATTGCCTTTTCAAATGCCTCTTTGTTTGGCAGCATTGGCTTGTTTCCAGGCATTCCTGTACATCTAGGACAGATATTTGTATTTGTTTCTGCTTCTTTGTAATTTATAGGACAAGAACAAAATAGTTTTGTCTTGTTATTTTCTAGCTTTACATACAAATGAACTTCTAAGCCTATTTTTACTTTCATTTTAGCATCTCGAATTTATGTAGCACATTAAACATTAAAGATTCTTTAAATGAAGGGCAAATAACTTGCAAGCCGACAGGAACATTTTCTATTCTGCCTATGTTAATTACAGATGCGCAATTTCCTGCTAGATTTGAAGGAATAGTAAATGCGTCATAGGCATACATCTCTTTTGGATCTGTTATTTTTTTTGTGGTTTTATTTGGAAGTTTTGGAACTACTGGGGAAATTATGAAATCAACTTTTTTAAAGGCATTGTCAAAATCATTTTTTATAAGATTTTTTGTTGCTAAGGCTTGCCTGTAATACCTGCCTTTATGTTCTGCTTTAGATATTTCCTTGCCGCCAAGAATTCTTCTTAACACTTCTTCACCGCAATTCTCTTCAATCTTAAATCCGTATTTTCTGCCGTCAAATTTTCTTGTTGAAGAAAAGAATTCTACGTAAACCAAGGGATAATAGGTTTGAACAGCAAGCTTGACATATTCCAGATCAACTTCTTTTTTTTGGTATTTATATTTTTTAGAAAATTCATCTATTTTTTTATTAATTAATTCGAGTATTCTTTTGTCTTGGCATAGATCATTAAAGTTTTTTGATATACCAATTGTTAGATCAGAGCTGACTTTGTCAATTTCTATATGATAATCTTCAACTTCATTATCAAAGGTTATTGGATCATTTTCAGATCTTCCTGCAATAATGTTTAATAGTAAAGCAGAACCGTAAACATCTTTGGAAAAAACCCCTATTTGATCTAGGCTCATTGAGAGGTCTATTAAACCGTATCTTGAAACCCTGCCATAACTTGGTTTAATTCCAACTAGACCGCAATGAGAAGCAGGAGTTCTTATAGATCCTCCTGTATCTGATCCAAGAGATAAATCACAAAAATCAGCTGCAACCGAAGCTGCAGATCCTGATGAAGAACCTCCTGGAACTCTGTCTAAAGCAACTGGATTTTTTGTTGGACCGTAAAAAGAGCTTTCTCCTGTAGATCCCGCGGCGAATTCATCCATATTCATCATTCCAATTATTATGCCGTCTTCTTGCTTTATTTTTTTTATCACATCTGCATCGTATGGAGAGTAAAAATTGCTCAATGTTTTTGATCCACAAGAAGTCAATAAACCCTTTACGCAGATATTTGATTTTACAGCGATTGCCAAGCCAAAAAGCCTGCCTTTTTTCTTTTTCTTGTCTAATTCTTTTGCTTCTTGAACAGCATTTTTATTGACTTCTATGAAAGAATTTATGTTTTTATCTTGTTTTTTTATTTTATCTATAAAACTTTTAATGTTTTGCTCTGCTGTAAGTTTCCCTGATTGTAATAACCTTAGTTTTTCTTGAATCATTTCCAATGTCCTTTTTCAGCAACTAGATATCTGTCTTTTTTCTTTGGAACTATCTTGAGCCAATTATCCTTGAAATCCTTGTCTGCTTCATATTTTTCTTGGTCCCTTAAGCTTTTTTTTCTTGTTATTGAGAATTCAGACAGCTCTTGTTTTTCTAAAGCCTTAATGAAATCATCCATTATCTTCTTGGCTTGTTTTTGAATTTTCTCTTGATCCATTTTTATCTGTGCTTCATTTTAATTTCATAAACTAAATCATCAAGCTTTTTAAGATTATATTTTATGGAATCAAATTTTTTTCTTAATTCACTGTTTCTTAAGTCAAACATTAAAAGTTGTTCATAGATATCTTCTACCAATATTTTTATTTTAATGGCTTCATTGTATTCTTTATTGATTGTTAAATTGATTGCTTTTCTAACTAATTCTCCTGTTAGGTCTGATAAACCACAAAGATAGCTTTCTGCGTCAACATTCATGCTTTTTTTGGTTGGTATTTTTTTATTTTTAACATATCCAAGAAAAGCTAGGGCTTCAACATATTCTTGAATGGCTGTACTTGATATGCTTAAATCAGAATCTTTATGCAGCTTCTTTACTTTTTTGCTCATTTCTTCAGCTTTTAATACAGCATATTTCAGATTGTTTCTGTGCAAGGAATATATTACCTGTTTTGACAGATGAATTATTTCTCTTGAAAGTTGTATTGTAAACTCTCTTTGGCTTTCTTTCTTATCCATTTCTTTCTTTATGGATTTAAATTCAGGCTTGTTTAACATATGAAGAAAGTAAAAGCAATATATTTAAACCTTTTCTTGATACTTTTTGAAAATATATTAAGGCATTCATAAATCTTTAAATAATCCTAAATATAAGGGCTTATATGGCAGATACGATAGGCAGCTTATTCAAAATAGTGCTTGGACTTATTTTTATATTAATACCATTATATTTTGCTGTATTCAGATGGAAAAATACTTTGGGCATTGCTACACTAGAATTTATAGAAGCTGGTATAACTGTTTTTGTAATATTAATAGGCTTAGCTTTGGTGATTGTTGGATTCAGTGATGTTTGATTAAAATGTTATTATCAGATAAAGAATATTCAATTTTGGGAAAATATAGAAAATCTAAACCTATTGAAAAGGGTGATGAAAGTATGTTAGAGAAATTAGCTTCTATTAACTTGATTAATTTTGGGTTAAATTTTGATAATAGCAATTATATGGGCACTGCTTATTTAACCATACAAGGAAGTTATTGGTTAAATAGAGAAAATACACTTAGAAATCCAATAAAGAGAACCTTATCTAACATTTTTAATTGTTTGTAGAAAGGAAAAGTTTTTATATTTATTTTAATTTTAGGTATTATACCTATGGTAAAGAAAAGAAAAATCGAAAAACAAAGAATAGAAGAAGAATTCTATGATGAAGATTTAGATCTTGATGAAGAACTTTACATAGCTTCTTAAAATGTTTAGCATAATAGAATTAATACGGGCAATAATAGTGACTGCTGCTATTGGATATATCTTTTCTGGATCCATTCAATATAATTTGATTGATTCGAAAAAAGATAAATTAGAAAACATAAAATTTTCAATACTTGTAGCAGCTCCAGCGGTTATACTTCATGAGTTGGCTCATAAACTTGTTGCAATATCTTATGGATTAAATGCAGAATTTTTTGCAAGTTATATTGGCTTGGGAATTGGTGTTTTGTTGAAACTGATAAGCAGCCCAATCTTAATAATAGTTCCAGGATATGTGTCTATATCTGGGGCAAGCATAACTCAAGGCTCAATAATTGCCTTTGCAGGACCGCTTACAAATCTATTATTATGGCTAATAGCTACTTTATTGCTTGCAAGCAAAAAAAGATTCAGCAGAAAACAATTAATTATTTTAGGTTATACAAAGAAAATAAATATAATTTTGTTCTTCTTTAACATGATACCGTTTGGACCTTTTGATGGATCCAAGGTGTTTAGTGGGTTATTTAGCTTGCTTTCCTAGTTGCTGCTCTAGATTAGTTATTTCCTCATTTATTATATTTGTATCAGATACTTGGGCTTCTTCCAGCATCAAGCTTCCACATTCTGTACATTTAAAGTTGTTTTCCATTGTTTCTTCTAGTGTTAGTCTTATACATTCATTAGAACAGACAAAGTATGATGTAGATTGCTGCTTGTCTAGCTTATGCTTTAAATCTGTAAGCTTTCTTTTGTTTGTATCAACTAAAAGATCTTTAGCCCTTTTGACATTAAAGGTCCAATAATAAATATACCATCCCTTTTTCTTGTCTTTTTTTCTTATGGATGTAACTAAATTATATTCATTCATCTTATACAAAAGATTTCTAACTGCATTTACTGTTATGTCTAGCTTTTCAGCAAGCTTGAATTCAGAAACATTCTTCCTGTTTTTTAGCAATCTAAATACTTTAATTGATTCTTCCCCGCTTAGTTCCTTGACTAAGCCTTCTACCTGTTCGTTAATCACCTTCATTTTAAACAACTTGGTTAAAAGCTGAACCTTATCAGCTATCTAGCCAGAAATATAATTAATGATATTCCCCATTTAAATATCTTTCTTTTTTCCATAAATTAACTATCTTAAGATGATAAAAAAAGTTTAATAAGCTTCTATAATGTTATATAAATGAAAAAAGATGGGTTTATTTGGGAAAAAAAGGGAAAAAGAAGAGAATTCTGACTTTAAATTTGATAGCATTCCTAATGATTTTCCAAAATATGAGGCGTCTAATTACATGGATGACAGCTTTAAGATAAAGGAAGCTGTTAATGAGCCATTTAAGCCGATGATGCCAATGCCAAGTTCACAGATGAGTTCTATTCCAACAACTGAATTCAATGGAAGAGTAAAACAAGGCAGGACTTTGTTTGTTAAAATTGAAAAATACAAGGAAGTTATGAAAACCCTTGACGAGATAAGGAACAAACTTGAAGATTCAGAAAAAATATTAGTCAAGTTAAATGAGATAAAAAACGAGGAAGACAAAGAACTCGATAGCTGGCATTCTGACCTGCAAGATTTAAAAGAAAAGCTTCTCGATATAGACAGAAAACTTTTTGAAGAATGAAAAAACAAACCATGCATGTTGCAATAATGGATTCTGATCAAAGCAGAAAGAATGTTCTAGAGGCTGCTGTATCTTCAATTCAATGCCTGAAGGACTTTGAAAGATTGAGCATAATAAGAAAGCAAAAAAAAATCTATAGGGAAGAACTGATTAAGAACATAAACGAAATAAACAGATTTTTTTCTGGTTTGGATGTTCCTAAAGTAGATTATGAAGACAAAAAAATCATTAAGAGGCTTAAAACAAGACTGCCAACCCAAAAGGAACTTTCCCCTGTAAAAACAAGGGAAATAAAAAAGCTTGAAGACGACATAATGGCTTTAAGGCAGAAGATTTCTAATCTCTAATCCAATACAGCTTTAATTCTTCTAATACCTGCAGAACTCGATTCTTCTTTTACAATTTTAAAATGTTTAAGTTCCCTCGTGTTTTTAACATGAGGGCCGCCGCAAACTTCCATAGAAAAATCTCCTATTGTATAAGTTGAAACATTATCTGTATCTTTATATCTTTCTGTGAAGAAAGCTAGAGCTCCTTTTTTCTTGGCTTCTTTTAAAGGCATGAATTCTTTTTTTATATCTAAACCTCTTTTTATGATATCATTAACTATGTCTTCAACTTTCTTAATTTGCTCATTTGTCATTTTTTCAGGATGAGTAAAATCAAATCTTAATCTTTCTTTAGTAATGTTGCTTCCTTTTTGCTGAACATGATTTCCTAGAACTTTTCTTAAAGCTGTATGCAATAAATGGGTTGCTGTATGCAGCCTAGTAACTTCTTCGCTTGCATCTGCAAGACCCCCTTTGAATTTTTTTTCTGCTCCAATTCTTGATAGTTCTTGATGTTTTTCAAATTCTTTTTGAAAACCTTTAATATCAACCTTTATTTTCTTATCTCTTGCAAGCTCTTCAACCATTTCTAATGGAAATCCATAGCTTGAGAATAAAATAAATGCTTCTTTTCCAGAAATTTGTTTAACTTTTTCTGTTAATTTGTTAAACTCTTTAAGCCCTTTTCCCAATGTAAGCCTAAACTTTTCCTCTTCTAAATCTAATTCTTTAAAAATTAATTCCTTGTTTTTATCTAGCTCTGGATAATCATCTTTATGTATTTTTATTACAGTTTGTGCAACTTTTTTTGTGAAATTATCTTTAATACCAAGATTTATTCCATGTCTTATTGATCTTCTTATCAATCTTCTTAAAACATAACCTTGATCTAGATTTGATGGAACAATGCCTTTTTGGTCTCCAAGGATGAAAACTGAAGTTCTGATATGATCTGCTATAATTCGCATTGATTTTTCATTTCCTTTATAGCTTTTATTTGAAATTTCTTCTATTTTTTTAATTGTTGGAAGAAATATCTCTGATAGATAGACATCATCTAATCCATTAATAACTGCTAATGTTCTTTCTACTCCGCCACCAAAATCTATATTTCTTTGTTTTGCTTTTTCATATTCTCCTGATTTTTTTTTATTATACTCTAGAAGCACATCATTTCCTATTTCCACCCAAGACTTATCTGATGGATCGAATTTTTTTGGAGTTGTTTTTTTACTTGCCCAATAAAACATTTCAGTACATGGACCACAAGGACCTTGATCTCCTGCTGGACCCCACCAGTTGTCTTCTTTAGGTAAAAAAGCTATTCTGTCTTTTTTTATTCCTTGGCTTTGCCAAATTCTTGCTGATTCTTCATCTTTAGCTGCATCTTTATCTCCTTTAAAGCAAGTTATTGCTAATTTTTCTACTGGAATATTAAGAATCTTAGTAAGAAATTCAAAGCTAAATTCTATTGCTTCTTTTTTCCAATAATCACCTAAAGACCAGTTGCCAAGCATCTCAAAGAAGGTTAAATGAATTGGATCTCCAACTTCGTCAATATCTACTGTTCTTATGCATCTTTGTATACTCGTTAATCTTTTGCCTTTTGGATGTTTTTCTCCTAGCAAGAATGGGACTAATGGGTGCATACCTGCTGTTGTAAATAAAACTGTAGGATCGTTTTCTGGAATCAAAGAAGCATTCTCTACGAGAGTATGACCTTTGCTTTGAAAAAATTTTATATACCTAGATTTTAATTCTTTGGCATCCATCTTTAAACAGATTATAGACTATTTTAAATAATTTACTATAGCAGAAGTCATAAATTATCTATACATTCTTTATACTCTTGGTTTTCTTTCCAAGAACACTTGTTATTTATGCAGCCGCAATTTGTCAGTTTTAAGCATTCATATTCTTGTTTATATTCGCATGTTGTGATTATTTCAGAGGCTTTTTCTTTTTGAACACATAATTGAGAGCTACATCCTGCAGGAGCGCAATCTGAATCTGAATTGCATTCTACTTGATTATTTTGAAGTGTACAAGATGTAATTAATACTAAGGATAGTAAAAATAAATGCACTTTCATTGTGATAAAACGATTCCCTAATTTAAATATTTTATCATAATCTTTAAATAAATAAAAAGATTGACTAATTTATGTTAAAAAATGTTTATTTTATTATTGGCGCTTGTTTATTATTCGCAGGATTGTTTCTTAACGATGTTGAAATAACGGGTAATTTTATTGGAATAAGCAATTATAGTACATTAATAAATCCATTTATTAGTTTATTTTTTATCTTTACTTCAATTTATATGTTTACTACTGGAATAAATTTAGAAGAAAGAACTTATCGCCATTGGAGAAAGTATAGATTAAACAGGTCTTCTAAAATAATGGATATCGAACAGGAATATTTAAGTAGAAAAAGGCAGAATGAAAAAACAGGTATACAAAAATCTATAGAGACCATAGTTAGTGGGGGTCTAATCAAAGAGGATGTAAATAAAAAAACTAGCTATGAAGAACAATTTTATGAAGGGCATGCAGCTAAAGGTGGTAGAGTAATAGATGTCGAAAGCCATATAGCAAGGCGTGGAGAAAATAAAGGGAAGTTAATCCATTTTGGACAACCAGCAAATGCCAAATATATGTGGGTTGTAGATGAAGATAATAATTTTATAATTGCAAATAAACAAATAATGTTACATGAAATGCCCCAGATGAATAAAGCAAAGATAGACTACCATCATAGATTGCACAAGCTGCCTCATGCAACATTAGCAAGAGGAAAGAGGATATATGGGGCTGGAGAAGTAACTATTGAAGGTGGGAAAATAAGGTCATTCAACGCATATTCCGGTCATTATGTGAACTTAAAAGATATTAAAGGGTTTAATAGGCAAAGCGAAGAGGTCTTTCATTATTATATTAAGAAGTTAGGTTGGAAAGAAATTGAAGGTGGAGCTGAATACAAATCCAATAAATAGTTCACTTAGCTAAATATTTCCTTAGATAATTAAAAGTAGGCTCATCAATCTCTTTTTTTATGGGATATATCCTTGATGTGTGAATTTTTTCAAGTAAAGAGTCTAGGTTAAAATTAGCTTGGTCTGCTGCAGCTAGAGAAGCTAGATATAATCTGGCCCTATAATCGAATAATCTCTTTTTAAGATTTAATTTGGATTTTGGTATTTCTCCATAATCATTAGAATTAAATGAATCAAAATCTACCTTTTTAATAAGATCTCTATAAGTTGTGTTAAGGTATTTTATCAAGAAAGAATTTATCTTTGAGTCAAGCTGTTCAGTTGGATTACTTGAATTTTCATCCAAGAGATCTAAAAAAGCCATTGATTCAGCCATAGCTTTAACAAAATAGCTTAATTCTGGATCACTTCTTAATTTCGAATAAGAATATTCATATGAAATATGGTCTCCTTGTGTAGACTCTTTATCTCTTATATAGCATGGGTTTTGCTCATCAGATATTATTGGATTCATAATTAGGGTTTCTTTAGGGCTTAAGTTTATGATTATATCTAAAGAGCTTAGCTTAACTGGAATCTTTTCTTCCATTTTATGATTAGAATTTTTAATGCTTATCATTTTTATACTCCTATAGAGCAAAATTTCAATTTATAAATCTTTCTATTTGTAACTACTATAGAATAATTTCTTTATTCGAGATAAAGTGCCGGCTTTCCTGGCTTTGCTTTTTTTGATTTATTTTGTGGATCATATATGTTTTTATCACTTAATGAAAATATCTTTGTTTCATAGCCAAGTATGTTTATCTTGTTGATGAAATTCTTATACATTGACTCTTCTTTTGGAATGACATAAATAAATAATTTTTTGTGATTTTTACTTTTTATTAGACCTGCAACAGTCCTTATATCTTTTAATAACAATTCTTGGAGTTCTTCTTGCTTTTCAAATTCTTCATTTATTTTTTTAGGATTATATTTAGGCCAATCTTCTAAAGAAATAAAGGTTTTATTTCCTATCTTATGCCATAACTCTTCTGATATATGCGGACAAAAAGGAGATAAAAGTTTTAAAAATGCTTCTGCTGATTTTTTATCTGAATTCTTTGGCAAGCTGTCAAAAAATTCTCTAATTTGGATAATTGCCAAATTATATTTAAAGTCTTCAATGTATTCTGTGACTAATTTAATTGTCTTATTCATTTTATGTTCTAGTTTTTTGTCTAATTTTTCTTTTGGTTTATATCCATTAAAATAAGAAATAATGTTATTGATGAATCTTGAGCTGCCTTCTATACCTTTATCGCTCCATTGCAAATCCTTGTCTGGAGAGGCAATTGACATTAAAAATAGTCTAGCTGTATCAATGCCATATTTCTTGCTGACTTCTTCTGGTAAAACTACATTACCTCGAGATTTAGACATTACATAACCATCATTTCCATGCAACATTCCTTGATTAAACAATTTTGTAAATGGCTCATTAAATTTTAAATAACCAAGATCTCGTAAAGCCTTTGTGAAAAATCTTGCATAAATTAAGTGCATGCAGGCATGTTCTGCTCCTCAGATATACTGGTATTCTGGAATCAAGTTAGATATCTTTTTCTTATCATAAGGTATTTTTTTGTTTTTGTTGTCAATGTATCTTAAGAAATACCAAGAGCTATCAAAGAAAGTATCCATTGTGTCTGTTTCTCTTTTAGCTATTTTTTTACATTTTGGACATTTTACTTTCAAGAATTTTTCATTCGTCTCTAGGGGATTTCCCTTGCCGAATTTTACTTTTTCTGGCAATAAAATTGGAAGGTCTTTTTCAGGAACTGGGATAATACCGCAAGTTTTACAATAAATAATTGGTATTGGAGTTCCCCAATATCTTTGCCTTGAAATAAGCCAATCTCTTAGCTTATACTCTGTTGTTTTTTTGCCTAAATTTTTAGATTCAAGTTCTTTTGTGATTTTTTCTTTTGCTTCATCGCTATAAAGTCCATTAAATTCTTTTGAGTTGATTAAAACTCCTGGATTGACATAGGCTTCTTTTTCTTCAATTATTTCCTTGATCAATTCAGGAAATTCTTCTGTTCCCATATCTCCAATAATGTAATGCCCTTTATTTTTAAGTTCTATTAATCTTGCTGATAGTGCTTTCTGAAATACCTTTGCACTTTTTTTTCCATCTTCTTCTTCATCATTTGAAGTAAATATTATGATTTCATTTACTCTAGATTTAATTGTCTCGTCTATTGGATAATCATAAAAAGCCTTCTTTTTTGGATTATCTTTTTCTGCAATTTTCCAAGGGGCTACTAAAATAAGTTTGTAAATTCTTTGTTTAGTATCACCCAACCAACGTACAAGAAATGCACTTCCACAGCTATGCCCAATTAGAATTGTATTTTCAGTAATTTTATTTTTTTCAAATTCTTTTTTCCATTCTTTATAATCTGCTTCCCAAGGGGTAGGCATTAAAGGGGTTTCTGTTTTAATTCCATAGAAAGATAATTGATTCTTTGTCCAAGGGATCCAGTGTTTATCATAAGTTCTTTTTAAAGGATTATTTTCATCCTTACTTGGACATCCATGGATTATAATACAATTATAATTTTTTCTAGCAATTACTTGCTTTATAGGGATATTGTATTTCTTTGCAAATTCAAAATCCCTTTGGTCATGAGCTGGAACAGCCATTACCATTCCAGAACCATAATCTGCAAGAACAAAATTTCCAACCCAGATTGGAATTTTTTCTTTTGTTAATGGATGCAATGCATATGATCCAGTAAAAACTCCTTCTTTTTCTAATTTATCTAGGTCTTCTTGTTTGGTACTTTTTAATTTTTTTAGAAAATCCTCTACTTGTTTTTTCTGTTTTTCGGCTACCAATTCCATAAGTCTTGGATGCTGAGCGGAAATAACCATGAATGTAACACCAAAGATAGTGTCTGGTCTGGTTGTAAATATTGGCCAATTTTTTCCATTTATATTAAAATTAATCTCAGTCCCTTGACTTTTTCCTATCCAATTTCTCTGCATAATTTTTATTCTTTCAGGCCATTGAAGATCATCAACATCACTTAGAAGCTCTTCTGCATATTTTGTTGTCTTGATAAACCATTGTTCTAGCTGCTTGACTTCAACATCTAAAGTGGTATGCCTCCAGCATTTTCCATTATGGACTTGTTCATTAGCAAGAACTGTTGAACATTTAGGGCACCAGTTCACAATTGCTTTTTTTTTATAAACTAAGCCATTTTTCAGGAACTGTAAAAAGAAATATTGATTCCATTTGTAATATTCTGGGTCTGAAGTTTTAATCATTCTATTCCAATCGTAACTCAAACCAATATCTTTTTGCTGTTTTATAAAATT